>DXDW01000096.1 GCA_019115305.1 Candidatus Anaerofilum excrementigallinarum | reverse complement strand
ATGGCCAAACCGGGAAATTTTTTCTGACGGCAAACAACACTCCCGCTAAACTCGCCGCCGCTGCAGATTTGCATTCTCCCCGACCGTTGTTGTACAATACAAAAAAAGGCAAGAGGCGGCGCTTGGCCGCTCCCCCATTGCAAAAGGGAGGCTTTTCCATATGCAGAAGATCGACACCCATGTACACTGTGCGCCGACAAAAACGGCCATGCCCGGGGCCGGACCGGACCAATACATCGCAGATCCCCAGGAGATGCGGGCTCATCTGGAAAGCCAGGGCATCGGCCGGGCGGTGCTGTTGAGTTCCGGAGAATCCGCCGGACTGGCCGGACTTTCAAGCAACGACGCCTGCCGGCAGATTGCCGCAGCCATGCCGGATTTTTTCTCCTGGATGTGCAACCTCGATGCGGCAAAGCCGGAAACCATGGCAGACCGGCTAAAGATATACAAAGCCCAGGGGGCTGTGGGCCTTGGGGAACTGACCATCAACCAGTGGATCGACAGCCCGCTGCTCACGGCGGTGTTTGACGCCGCCCAGCAGCTGGAGCTGCCGGTGACCATCCATATGAGCCCCCGGCCGGGCATGTCCTACGGCGTCTGCGACCGGTGGGGCCTGCCGCTGCTGGAGCAGCTGCTGCACACCCATCCCCGGCTGCAGGTGGTGGGCCACAGCCAGGTGTTCTGGCGGGAGATTTCGGGGGACTGTCCCCGGGACGATCAGGAGCGCATGGGCTACGGCAGCGGCCCGGTGGCGCCGGGAGGCCGGCTGGTGACATTGCTGGAATTCTGCCCCAACCTTTACGCCGATCTGTCGGCCAACAGCGCCGGCTGTGCCATCCTGCGGGACGAGGCATTCGGGCTGCAGTTTCTGGAGCGGTTCCAGGACCGGCTGTTCTACGCCACCGACACGGTGAACAGCCAGCAGGTGTTCCCTCTGGGCAAATTTCTCGACGAGGCTGCGGCCGACGGACGGCTTTCGGCCCAGGCTTACGAGAAGATCTGCCGGGGCAACGCCCGGCGAATCTATAGACTTTGATGCAAAAAAGCGGGGGACGGCAGCGAATCTGCTGCTATCCCCCGCTTTGCTGTGCGGGCGGTTTCAGAAAATCGGCTTTTCAAAGGGCGGCGCATAGCGGAACAACCCGTGACGGGTGCAATACAGATACAAACAGGCCCCCCGAGGCAGCGCAGCCAGCCGGAAGGCCGGGCTTTGCTCGGGGTACAGCCGGTGCATCCACACCTGGGCGTCGCTGACACAGGCGGCAAAGGCGATGTAGTGCCCCTTGGTCATGGGGTGCTGGATGGTTACATACCACTCTCCGTCCATTTCCTCAGCTGCCAGCCTGTGCCCGCCGGTCTCCCGGGCAGCCTCCAGCGGTGCCAGAGCCCGGCCGCAGCAGGAAATGGACGCCTTTCCCGTGCTGGTGAGGATGTTGCCGCAGCGGGGACAGACATAAAAGCGCATCCGGCCCATCTTGCCCGCATCCGGCCGGTTGGGGGCCAATTCCCCCTGCAAAAGCCGCAGCAGATCGGCTCCCAATACCGACGACAATTCCCGCCAGAGGGAAACATCCGGCGCCCCTCGCCCGCACTCCCATTTGGAAACGGTCTTGTTGCTGATGCCCAGGGTATCGGCCAGCTGCCGCTGGGTGAGCCCTTTTTCCCGGCGCAGCTGCAAGATCAGCTGCCCCACCTTTGCGCAGTCCATGTCCTTCTCCTTTCTTGTCCGGGCGCCCGGCTCAGTACAGCTTCAGCTCATCCAAAATCGCGGTGAGCCGCCGCAGCCGCTCCCCGGTGAGCTCGCCCAGATTGCTCAGCGACTGGGAAAACTGCTGGATATCCTGCTGAATGGCGGGGTTGTCCAGGCAGATCTCCACCGGCAGCGCACCGCCCTGCACCCCGATGCGTTCTACCAGCGGATTTTCGGGGTCGTAGAGAAGGGGCATGCGGTAGGCGTCCTTGAAATAAAGCAGTGTGCGGCTCAGCAGCAGCATCAGGTCGAACACCTGGTGGATCGCCAGCTCTGCCGCCACTTCCAGCTCCCCTTCCTCGTTTTCACGCCACAGCTGGGCCGCGACCTCCATCTGCTGGTTTTCCGGCAGACGGGGCGCTCCCAGGGTGAGTTTTTTCACCCGGGAATGGCCGGCGTTTCGGCCGTCCACCAAATCGTACTCGCTGGCCTGCACCACGATCTTTTCCATTTTTTCCATAGCTCTTCCTCCTTTGGCGGGGCGGCCTGCAAAACCCGGCCCCGAAGTAACAGTGTAGCCCAAAAAGTCTACGGCTGCAATCCACGCTCCGTAGACTCCCCCCCAAGTACAGTCCAAAGCGCCGGCTATGCCCGGACCGGGATGCGTCTGGGTCTGCGTCCTCGCAGGCAGCGGCAATATCCTGCCCTGCACCCGCAGGGAAAGTTTCCGGGAGCCGCTGCGCCCCGGCTGTTCGGGAGTGAGGCAAGCCTTCTGTCCGGCTTTTTTGTCCCGTCTTTTATGCTGGGAAGAGGCGGTAAAAGTCCCAAAAACTTTTTCCTTTCTTGACGACCCCGGCAGGATGTTTTACTATAAAACAAAACGAATTCATTTTATCCGGGGCCGACAGCCCCTGCAACGCGAAAGGAAAACCATGAAACAAACAGACAACACCCCTTCCTTTATTTTCGACCTCCACGTCCACACCGACGCCGTGAGCCAGTGCGGCGAGGTGTCCCCCGAGGACGCGGTGGGTCTTTACACCGCTGCCGGATACACCGGCATTGTGATCACCGACCATTTCCACCAGCGTTACTTCGATTCCCTGGGCGATATTCCCTGGGAGCAGAAGGTGGACCGCTACCTGGAGGGCTACCGGCGCGCCCGGCAGGCTGCCCGGAAACTGCAGGTATATCTGGGACTGGAATTCCGCAACACCGACACCGACGACGATTTTCTGGTCATCGGCCTCAGCGAGGAATTTCTGTACCAGCACCCCGAAACCTACCGGCTTCCCCTGCGCCAGGCTTTTCCCCTGTTCCAAAGCAACGGCGCCGTGGTGATCCAGGCCCATCCCTGCCGCGTCCGTATGTTTCATCTGGAAAACGGAACGGTGCGCCGGAATTTTCTCCCCATTGAGATGCTCCGCCAGCTGCGGGAGCACCCCGACACCCCCTTCTTCGAGTGGAAAGAGGGCATGGACAGACTCCACAGCGGCGACACCGACTTTTTCCGCTCGCCGCTTTTCCTGCGGGTCTGCCATCTCCAGTGCCCCGACCTGCTGGACGGTGTAGAGGTATACAACGGCAACCAGCACTGGTTCCAGAACCCCGCCGAGCTGGAGGAGATCTGCCGGCGCTATCCGCGCCTGATCCAAACCGCCTCCTCGGATTTCCACGAGGTGATGCACTGCGCCCGGGGCGGCGTAGAGCTGCCCTTTGTGCCGGAAAACGCGCAGCAGCTGGCCGACGCCCTGCGCAGCGGAAGCATCACCGGGCTGGTGTGCTCCCGCGCCTGATTTTCCCTGCTTTTTTGCGTCAAAAGGCATTTTTGCCACAGCCGGATTTTTCGGCCGCCCCCTCCCTTTTTATACAGAACAATACCCCCGAACACAGCTTTTTCGCGCTGTGTCCGGGGGTATTTCTTTGACACTGCAAAAATTCAGCAGTTAGAGCCGGCGGTATCGTACAGCGCCTGGGCCATGGCAGCCGCCTCGGCCGGTCCCACCGCGCCGGAAAGCAGATTGCGCACGGCAGTGCCCAGAGCAAACTCGTAGCGGCGGATGGAAAAATCCCGATTTCGGTCTCCGGGGATGCCCCGCACCCCTATCTCCAGGCTCTTTTTGGCTGTGTCCAGCCAGGGAAAAACGCTGAAATTGCGGAAATCGTCGTGGGCATCCAGCAGCGGAGAGGTACCGCCCAATCGCACCAGCATGGAGGCGGTGTCCTGGGTGTAATACCAGCGGAAGAACTGGCGGCAGGCCTCGATCCGCTGGGAATAACGGCAGATGCCGATGACGCCGCCGCCCCGCAGCGGGGTTCCACCCGGCACGATGGCGGTTCCGATCTTGCCCACCACGCTGGAGTGCTTGGTGTTGATGGTATAGGCGGCATAGTTGGAATAGACGGTGGTCATGGCGGTGTCGCCGTCGGCAAATACCCGCACGCTGTCCCCCCACCACTGCTGCTCGCTGCCGAAGCGGGCCATCCGGCGGTAGTTTTCCATGGCCCGGATCACCTCGGGGGTGTCCAGCCGGACGGGGTCCTGCTCCAGCCAGCGCTCCCGGCCCTCGGCCAGCAGATAGGTCAGAAAATCGCTGGCGGCGGTCATGGCCGCGCCGCAGGTCATGGTGGTGCCGTAGCGGGTGGGGGAATAGGGATTGCAGGCCGCGGTGAAAAATTCCGCCACATGGAGATACTGCTCGATGGTGCGGGGCACCGTGAGCTGCTCGTGGTAGCGCTCGTAGTAGGCCCGGCTCAAAGTGGCGTCGCCGAACAGATCGCTGCGGTACAGGCAGATCTGCACACTGGGGTCAAACGGTGACCCTCAGCTTCAACCCCGCAAACATCATGCAATATTGAGGTAGCTGCCATGAAGACAAAAAAGATTTCGATCACACCCCAAAAGCTGTTTGCCGGGGCGATCTTCCTGTTTTTTGTGTGGTTCGTCCTGGCCTGCCTGGTGCTGCCCAACATCAACACCGTAGCCACGGTGTTCTTCCAGGAGGGCAAGTTCACTCTGGAGCCGCTGCAGAAGCTGCTCAGCTCGGAGCGTGCCATGAAGAGTCTGCGCAACAGCTTCATTCTCGCCCCCTCTCTGTCCATCACCGTGGGCTTCATCGGCATCAGCCTGGTACTGATCACCGAGTATTTCGACATCAAGGGCGCCAAGATCCTGCGGCTGGGCTATATGACCACCTTGATCTACGGCGGCATCATCCTGGTGTCGGGCTATAAATTCATCTACGGCAACAACGGGTTCCTCACCAACATTTTTGTCTCCATCTTCCCGAACTTCAACACCAACTGGTTCCAGGGATATTGGGCGGTGCTGTTCGTGATGACCTTCGCCTGTACCTCCAACCACATGATCTTTCTGCGCAACGCCATGCGCTCGGTGGACTTCCAGACGGTGGAAGCCGCCCAGAACATGGGCGCTTCCCAGGCAAAGATTCTGCTGCGGGTGGTGCTGCCGGTGCTCACCCCCTCTCTGCTGGCGGTGACCATCCTCACCTTCATCACCGGCCTGTCCGCCACCTCGGCTCCTCTGCTGGTAGGCGGCACCGATTTCCAGACCATCACCCCCATGATCCTCTCCTTTGCCAACAGCGTGGGTTCCCGGGATCTGGCGGCGCTGCTGGCGCTGTTCCTGGGCCTGGCAACCATCATCCTGCTGACCATTATGACCCAGCTGGAAAAACGGGGCCACTACATGTCGGTATCCAAGGTGAAAACCACCATCAAAAAGCAGAAGATCCGCAACCCCATCCTCAACGTGCTGGCTCACATCTACGCCTATGTGCTGTTCCTCATCTATGTGGTGCCTGTGGTGCTGGTCGTTCTCTTCTCCTTCACCGATTCCGCCACCATCGCCAGCCGCAAACTGGATTTCAGCCGCTTCACTCTGGACAACTACCTGTCGGTGTTTTCCAAGCCCTCCGCCTATAAGCCCTTCCTGGTGAGTGTGGTCTACTCCGCTTTGGCCTCTTTGGCAGTGGCGGTGCTGGTGCTCATGGCCTGCCGCATCATCCAGAAAGGCCAGCGGACCAAGTCCCGGCTGGCCACCGGCCTGGAATACAGCCTGCTGATTCCCTGGCTGCTGCCCACCACCCTCATCGCCATGGGCCTTATCACCACCTACAACAGCCCCCATTTCTGGATGTTCAACAAGGTGCTCACCGGCACCTCCTTCATCATGCTGCTGGGCTACATCATCATCAAGATCCCCTTCACCCTGCGCATGACCAAGGCTGCTTTCTTCGCTTTGGACGATTCTCTGGAAGACGCGGCCAAAAACCTGGGCGCCAAATCCATCTACACCTTCTTCCGGGTGCTTCTGCCGGTGATCATGCCCACGGTGCTGGCCATCTTCGCCCTCAACTTCAACGGTCTGTTGGGCGACTACGATATGTCGGTATTCCTGTATCATCCTCTGAACCAGCCTCTGGGCGTTTACATCAAGTCCCTCACCGACGCCCAGACCAACGCCGACAATACGGCCCTCACCTTCGTGTATGCCGTGCTGATGATGATTATTTCCTCGGCGGTGCTCTATCTGGTATATGGCCGGGGCAACAACGACAAACTCAGCAACAACAAATAACCAGCGGCCATGGAGGCCGCATCAACCATCAAACGAAAGGGGTATAATTTTATGGTAGGCAAAGAACGCTTTCGGGAGATAAACGCCCTTCTCAACCAGGCGCTGGCCGAGAAAAAATCCTTGGTAGCGGTACATAGGGGGGCCTGGGGCGGCAACATCATCGAAAACACTATCCCGGCCTATGTCATCGCCCGGAACATGGGGGCGGATATGTTTGAATGCGACCTGTCCAGCTCCACCGACGGCGTGGTGTACGCTTTCCACGACGGCGGCGAAGGGCGGATGTTCGGAGAAACCGACAACATCAAGACCATGTCCTCCCAGCGCATCGAGGCTCTGACCTACAAAAACAGCCTGGGCGAGGAAAGCAAACGGCATGTGGAGCATTTCGAGAACATCCTGGCCTATTTCACCCACGGCGAGCTGTTCAACATCGACCGCGCCTGGGACATCCTGCCCCAGGTGGACGAGATCATGCGCCGGTATCCCCACGCCATCCGCCAGGCGGTGATCAAAACCCCGGTGAAGGACGAGTACCTGGAGTTCTTCAACAGCTGCCCGGAAAAATACATGTACATGCCCATCGTCTACAACATGGACGAGGTGCGCAAGGTCCTCTCCTATCCCGACATCAACCTGGTGGGCATGGAGCTGATCGCCGTGAACCCCGAGGACGAGCTGTTCCAGCAGGAAAACGTGGAATGGATTCAGCAGCAGGGTCTGTATGTGTGGGTGAACGTCATCACCCTCAGCAGCCTGGACAAGCATCGCCTGTACGGCGGCCTGGACGACGACACCGCCCTGCTGGACAACCCCGACAAATCCTGGGGCGTGCTGCTGCAGCGGGGAATCGACATCCTGCAGACCGACTGGCCCATGCAGCTGAGCCGTTACCGCGACGCATACTTCGGACTGTGACCCACAAGGGGCTGCTGCGCAGGCGGCAGCCCCTTTTTCGTACTTTGCAGCGTATTTTTTCGTCTTTCCCGCATTTTCTCTTGCATTCGGCGGGAGCGAACATTACAATAAACTTTACAAAGATTTTACATAAGGCTCCGGACCCTTAACCTTTTTGCCGGAGCCGGTCCGAGGAATGGATATGAAACTGTTTTACGGCACCACAAATGCCAGCAAATTCCGCCATATGCAAACCATACTGGCAGACCTTCCCATCCAGCTGGTCTCCCCCGCCGAGCTGGGCCTCTCTCTGCCTACCGTGGAGGAAAACGGCGCCACGCCCCTGGAAAACGCCGAGAAAAAGGCCCTGGCCTACTGGAAAGCGTCGGGCATGGCCTGCCTGGGGCTGGATTCCGGCCTTTATATCCAGGGCCTGCCGGATGATCTCCAGCCGGGACTGTTTGTCCGCCGGGTGGGCGGAAAAGAGCTCACCGACGAGGAATTCATTCATCATTACAGCGCCCTGGCCCGGCAGATGGGCGGCCGGGCCAAAGCCCGGTTTGTCAACGGCCTGTGCGCCGTGGACAAGGATGGGCAGATCAAACGGGCCATGGGGCCCGGCATCTCCACCGACTGGTTCTGGATCGTGGAAAAGCCCCATCCCCTCCGCGTTGAAGGTTTCCCCATGGACAGCATTGCCGTCTACCCCGGCACCAGCCGCTACTGGGTGGAAGGGGATCTGGAAGACGCGCAGCAGGCCAAGGGCGTCGGGCCGGCCGAGGGGTTCCGAAGATTTTTCACAGAATTCGCCGCGGGGGATTACCGCCCCCATTTGGAGGAACTGGTATGGACTACAACAAAATAGTGCTGTTCAGCGATCTGGACGGCACCCTTTTCGATTCATCCACCGCTGTGCCGGAGATCAACCGGCAGGCGATACAACACTTTACGCAGCAGGGCGGCATTTTCTGCGTCAGCACCGGCCGCACCCAGCACAACGCCGCGCCCTATCTGGAAAAGGTGGCTGTAAACGGCCCCTGCATTCTCTACAACGGGGCCGCAGCTTACAGCTTTGCCAGCCGGCGGTTCCTGTTTGCCCGCACGGCGCCCGAGGAGGCCCTGGAGGAATACATCCGCCAGATCCTCCAGGACTATCCCGCCGTGAATATCCAGGTCTACACCCCGGAGGAGATCTGTTTTGTTTCTCCCCAGGAACTGGCCGACGCCGAGTTTGTGCGGCTGCACCAGCCCTGCGTCTTTTCCAGCCTGGAGCGGGCGCCCCGGCCCTGGCTGAAACTGCTTTTGCAGGGCACTCCGGATCAGCTGCGGGCGGTGCAGCAGATGGCCCCTGCCAGCGTGCGGGAGAGCTGTGACATGGTTTTCTCCAGCCCTATCTATCTGGAACTGCTGCCCAAGGGCGCCAACAAGGGCTCGGCTCTGCACCAGCTGCGCAGTCTGCCCCAGCTGGAAGGGAGGACTTTTGTAGCCATCGGGGACTACAACAACGACCTGGAACTGCTGCAGAATGCCGATATAGCGGCCGCGCCCCAGAACGCTCTGCCGGCGGTCCAGGCTCTGGCCGACCACCTGGTATGCTCCAACGACGAAGGAGCCGTGGCCGACCTTATCAACCGGGTGATCCCATCCCTGTGACCGCCCTCACTGCCGGAAAGGAGGCAAATTCATGCTGGAAATACGGGAACTCACCATTTCGGCCATTCTGCTGCGCATTTTTGTTGCCCTTCTGCTGGGGGGCATCCTGGGTCTGGAACGGGGCCTGAAAAACCGCCCGGCAGGCATGCGCACCTATATGCTGGTGTGTATGGGGGCCTGTGTGGTCATGATCACCAACCAGTATGTCTACCAGGCCTTCGATTCCGGCGACCCGGTGCGGATGGGCGCTCAGGTGGTCAGCGGCATCGGTTTTCTCGGCGCCGGCACCATCATCGTCACCGCCCGCAACCAGATCAAGGGGCTCACCACCGCCGCAGGGCTGTGGGCATCGGCCTGTCTGGGGCTGGCGGTGGGCATTGGGTTGTATGAAGTGGCCCTGGCGGGAGGCATTGCCACCTTTGCGGTGCTCACCGGCCTGCAGGAATGGGATTTCCACATGCGCCGCAATACCCGGATGGTGGACGTCTATGTAGAGCTGAACAAGGATGTGCCTCTGGGAGAGTTTCTGCGCAACGCCCGGGACAAGGACATTGAACTGAGCAACCTACAGGTGGAGCACGACAACGGTCTGGCCGACGACATCCTGGCCTTTATCGTCACCATCAAGGGCAAAAAGCAGTACGGTCACGACGAACTGCTGCGCACGGTGCGCAAACTGGAGGGCGTGGCGTATCTGGAAGAACTGTGACATATCGTTGCGGCCGCAGGAGAGCCTTTCCCGCGGCCGCAAAGTCTTTACAGAAAGGGCTCTGCTGCGGCATAATAAAAGCAGCGCTGCCCCCTAAAGAAAACGGCCCGCAGCTGTCTGCGGGCCATCCTTTTTATTCTGCCCACCGGGCCACAGCGTCCCGCAAAAACCGGGCGCAGCCGGGCTGCTGCCGGTCATAGTAGGCGGTGAACCGCTCGTCCAGCACATACAGTTCCGCGATGCCCTTGTGCTTGGCCGGGGTGAGTTTGGGGTCGGTTCCCTGCAGCCAGCGGCGGTGCATAGCGCAGATCTCTTTTCCTTCCTCGCTGTCGGGGGAAAGCCCCGTCTGCACTGCCTGTTCCAGACGCCGGCGCAGCTGGGCGTCCAGCTGATTCCAGGCATCAAACTGCTCTTGGGTCATTCCCCGCAAAGCCGACTGGGAACGGTCCACGGCGGCGTCGCCATACTTCTGCCGGGCCTCCTGGCCGTATTGGGCTTCATTCTGCTGTACAAGGCGATCCTTGAAAGCGGCAAATTTTTCCTGATCGTTCATAATTTCCTTCCTTTCCTCGCAGCCGATGGTCTGTTCCACCGACGCGATCAGCTTTTCCAGCTGTGCCTTGCGGGCCTGCAGATCGGCCAGATGCCGGCGCAGCGCGGCCAGCCGGTCGAAGGCGGGATCATCCAGACATTCCCGAATATGGGCCAGCTCCACCCCCAGCGCCCGATAATACAAAATGTCCTGCAGCCGATCCACCTGCTCCGGACCGTAGTACCGGTAGCCGCTGGGGGCCACCCGGCCGGGCTTCAGCAGGCCGATCTCGTCGTACCAGCGCAGAGTGCGGGTGGTCACCCCAGACAGGCGCGACAGCTGTTGGATGGAATATTCCATGTTTCTCCCTCCTTCTGTGTACAGTGTACCAGTTGACGCAGCGTCAAAGTCAAGAGGAAAATGATTTTTTCGCTCCCCTATCCCCAACTCCAAAGCCGAGGTGAACAAAACCATGATCGTAAGCGCCAGCCGCCGGACCGACATCCCGGCCTTTTACTCCCGCTGGTTTTTCAACCGGCTGCGGGAGGGCTATGTCCTGGTGCGCAATCCCGCCGCGCCCCGTCGCATCAGCCGCATCTCTTTGGGGCCGGAGGATGTGGACGGCATTGTGTTCTGGACCAAGAACCCCGCTCCCATGCTGGACAAGCTGGACTTGCTGCGGGAATACGCCTATTACTTCCAGTTCACCCTCACCCCCTACGGGCGGGAGGTGGAGTCGGGGCTGCCCTCCAAAAACCGGGTGATCCTCCCCGCCTTTCGGCGGCTGGCCGACAAAATCGGTCCCCAGCGGGTGATCTGGCGCTATGACCCCATTTTTCTCAGCCGCACCTATACCCTGGACCACCATCTCCGCACCTTTGAAAAGATGGCCCGGCGGCTGGCTCCCTTCACCAACAAATGCATCATCAGCTTTCTGGACTATTACCACGACACCGCCCGGAAGATGGCCGATCTGGAACTTCTCCCCTTCCCCCCGGCCCTGCAGCGGCAGCTGGCGGCCCAGATGGCGGAGATTGCCCGCAGCCAGGGGCTGCAGCTGGAAACCTGCGCCGAAGCCATGGACCTGCAGGATCTGGGCATCGGCCATGCCCGCTGTGTGGACGCCCGTCTGCTGGGAAAACTGCTGGACTGTGAGCTGGAAGTCGGCAAGGACAAGCAGCAGCGCCCGGCCTGCGGCTGTGCCGAGAGCGCGGACATCGGCGCTTACGGCAGCTGCCCCGGGGGATGCCGCTACTGCTACGCCGGTCCCTGGACCGGATTTTCCGCCCACGACCCTGCTTCTCCCCTTTTGCTGGGACAGGTGGGGCCGGAGGATGTGATTGTGCCCCGGGCCTCCCGCTCTCTGCGCAGCGGACAGCTGCGGTTTGACATTTGAACATTTACACAACAACACCCCAAGAGCATCGCGGCGCTCCTGGGGTGTTTGTTGTTAATAGGGATTTTTCCGATTGAATCGGGTCACAGGACGTCAGAAGCCGGGGCGATACCGGCAGCCGCGCTCAATCAGACCTCGGTGCCCCACACTTCCAGCTGGGTCAGGGCGGGGAAAGGCGAGGGATCGGTCTCGTCTTTTTTCATCTCGCAGATGGTCACAGACTCGGTCACCCGGGGCGTGATGCTGCAATACTGGGGCAGACCGCTCTTTTCAAACTGCAAGACTTCCTGGGAGCCGTCCGAGAAGCGGAAAGTTGCCTCTTTCCACCAGTTGTCGTGGGGGAAATCCGCCCGCAAAGTCACCACCAGCTGGTCCACCCGCACGGGACGGCCGAAATAGACCGTCAGCTCGGCGTCTTCCCGGCGGTTGATGCCCCAGCTCTCGTAGGGGTACAGCCCGTGGCCGGCGCTGGCGATGTTGCCGTCGATGGCATTGCGGGCTGCGAACCAGGCTTCGCCCCGGGTCTCCACATTGGCCTTGGCGTGGGGGAAAGCGGCGGTGTTTTCATGGTGGTCCATGGGATTGAAGGCCAGGTTGCGCCGGGTCGCGATCTCCTCGGCGGTGGCAGTCCGAGCAAACAGCAGATGCCGGGTGCCGAAAAAGGCCTTCTGGGAATAGCAGACCCGCTTGTCCCCAAAGGGAATGGGGAACCGGAACTCACCGGCCTGGAAATACACCAGGGCGGGAGCGAAGCTGTCTTCCAGCTGCAGCCACAGATAAGCGTTTTCGTCGCAGCGCAGAAGGATCTCGTCCCCCTCCTGGTAGGCATCCTCATAGCAGAGGGCCGCTACCCGCTCGGCCTGTGTCGAAGCCAGCACTTCGCCGCCGCGGCGGACAATGATTTCGATTTTCACGGCAAATTCTCTCCTTTTTATCTGGTTGTGTCTATATCCGGCGCACTCTGTCCCCGGCTTTCACCGCTGATCCAGAGGCTGGAAATACTTTTTATATTCGTCGGAAAACAGTCTGCCCCCCAGCCGGCGCACATTTCCGTACAGATGGCGCACCATCAGTTCCTCGATGTGCTCCTCTTCCCGGGCGTCGATCATCCGCATCATCTCCTGGTGGTCGGCCAGCACTTCCTGGACATTTCTGGCCCCCACAACGTCCAGCCGCATCAGCCGGGAGTAGTCGGGATGGGGCCGGGTGATGCGCTGCCACAGCACATCCTTGCCGGTGGCATAAAACCACAAGGCGTGCATGGCGTGGTCGCACTCCAGAAATTCGTAGATATCAAAGTGCTCCAGATCCCTGGCCTTTTGGGCCACCTGCTCCATCCGGTACAGGCCATAGCGCACCTTTTCGGCGTCGGGCGGGGAAACGGTGCGGATGAAATCCCGGAACACCATGGACTCGATGGCCACCCGCTCGTAGATCAGCTGGGAGGCCACATCCAGATTGATGGGGGTGACGGTGGTGCTCTTGTGGGGGATGATCTGCACAAACCGGTTTTCCTGCAGCCGCTGCAGCACGCTGCGGATGGGGGTGCGGGAAACGTGGAACCGCTCGCACAGGCTGTTTTCGGTGAGTACATCTCCCGGGGCGATCTTCAAAGCGACGATC
>DXDW01000095.1 GCA_019115305.1 Candidatus Anaerofilum excrementigallinarum | reverse complement strand
TATTTCCGTGGGAAACAAGGTTGCAGGTGATGGGCTGTTTCAGATATTTGCGGGCGTTCTTGCCCAATTGTAGAGGCACAACAATATTTCTGTCTGCCGTAAAATCCGCCTCGCAGCAGCCCATGTCCTCTGCGGACTGCCGCATAGCGATTGCAAACATTTCACGATTCGTCATAGGTTTGTCTCCCACTCTTAAAGAGGATTTGTCCTCCGGTATGGCATTCAATATGCAGAAAACCGGCGCGCCATTTCATTGCGAAACAGCACGCCGGTTCATTCAGCATCCCTGTTTGTGAGCCGTTACGTTTCAGCAACGTTATCGGCATTCACCAAAAGGCCACGTGCTTTTTCAAACTGCACGCAAAGAGAAAATCACAGCCCCCGCAGCAGGATGTTGCCGTCCACGGCATCCACCGTGATGAAAGCCGGCAGCAGACCCTCGGCAGCCCGCTGGGCCATGGGGTCCTCCACCTCCCGGCGGATGGCGCGGCGCAGCTGACGGGCACCGTAGCGGCCACCCTCGGCCTTTTCGGCCAGCAGAGCCAGGGCATCTTCGGTCCAATCCAGCGCCACGCCCCGGTCGGCCAGGTTAGTTTTGTACTCCTCCAGTACCAGCGCCGCGATCTTTTGCAGCGACTGGGTGTTGAGGGGATCAAACACCACAACCTCGTCCACGCGGCCGATAAACTCCGGCCGCAAAAACTCACCCAGCGCCTTCAGCACCTTGTTTTTGCTCATGTCGGACAGAGTCTTGCCGAAACCGGTTTCCCCGGTGCGGTCGCTGCTGCCGGCGTTGCTGGTCATGCAGAGGATGGTGTTGGTGAAATCCACACTGCGGCCCTGGGCGTCGGTGATGCGGCCTTCGTCCAGAATCTGCAGCAGGATGTTCATGACGTCGGGATGGGCCTTTTCGATCTCGTCGAACAGCACCACCGAATAGGGGCGGCGGCGCACCTTTTCGGTGAGCTGGCCCGCCTCGTCGTAGCCCACATAGCCCGGAGGAGAACCAACCAGACGGCTGACGGTGTGCTTTTCCATAAATTCGCTCATGTCGAAGCGGATCAGGGGGTCCACGCTGTCAAACAGGGCGGCGGCCAGCTGCTTGACCAGCTCGGTTTTTCCCACTCCGGTGGGGCCAACAAAGATAAAGCTGGCGGGTTTGCGGCGTCCGGACAGGTTGGCCCGGCTGCGGCGCACCGCCCGCACCACCTGGTCCACCGCCTCGTCCTGGCCGATGATGTGGGCCTTGAGGGCATTTTCCAGCCCGGCCAGCCGGGCGTTGTCGCTCTGCTGGATCTTGACGGCAGGCACGCCGGTCCACAGCTCTACAACCTTGGCCAGATCCTCGGGCTGCACGGCGATCTGCGCTGTCTGCCGCTCCAGCTCCGGCAGCCGGGTTTCCAGCTGCATCAGCTCGGCCTTTACCTTGGCCAGCTGCTCATAGTCCGGCTCCTTGCCGTCCTCGGTCTGCTCCAGGGCAGCCTGCCGCTGCTCCAGATGCTCCTTTTCCTTTTTGGCTTCCAGCCACTGGCTGATCTCGGGATGGCGCAAGGCGCAGCAGGCACAGGCCTCGTCCAGCAGGTCGATGGCCTTGTCGGGCAGGAAACGGTCGGTGATATACCGCTCGCTGAGCCGCACGGTCATGGCGGCGATGTCGTCCGACACCCGCACATGGTGGTAGTCCTCGTAGTAGCTCTTTACCCCCTGCATCAGCTGGATGGCGTCGGACAAAGAGGGCTCCTCCACCTTGACCGGCTGGAACCGGCGCTCCAGCGCCTTGTCCTTTTCGATGAACTTGCGGTATTCGGCAAAGGTGGTGGCGCCGATCACCTGGATCTCACCCCGGGACAGAGCGGGCTTGAGGATGTTGGCGGCGTTCATGGCGCCTTCCGAGTCCCCCGCCCCGGTGATGGAGTGGACCTCGTCGATGAACAGAATGATGTTGCCGTCGGCCTTCACCTCGCTGATGAGACCCTTTACCCGGCTTTCAAACTGGCCCCGGAACTGGGTGCCGGCCACCAGGCTGGTGAGGTCCAGCAGCCAGATCTCTTTATCCCGCAGGCCCGCAGGCACCTTGCCCTCCACAATGCGCTGGGCAATGCCCTCGGCGATGGCGGTTTTGCCTACGCCCGCCTCACCGATAAGACAGGGGTTGTTTTTCTGGCGGCGGGAAAGGATCTGAACGGTGCGGGCGATCTCCCGGTCCCGGCCGATGATCCGGTCCAGCCGGCCCGCCTTGGCTTTGGCGGTGAGGTTTTCGCAGTAGCCGTCCAGGAATTTGCGCTTCTTTTTCCGGGGACCGTGGTTTTCCTTGCTGTCGGGCTTTTCTTCTCTGGCTTCCAGGCCAAAGGGGAAGGCAGGCGAGCCGCCGGGTACAAACTCCTCCTCGTCGGAATCGGAAGAATCCTCCCCGGTGGGAGCGCTCATTCCCAGCATCTGCATCATGTCCGACATACCGTCGGAATCCCCCGACTGCATATCCTTCATAAAGGCGTTCATGCTGTCTTCCATGCGGTCCATGTCCTCGGGGGTGATGTTGAACCGCTTCATCAGATCGTCCACAGGCTTGATGCCCATTTCCCGGGCACAGCGCAGGCAATAGCCCTCGCTTTTTTGTTCGCCGGCTTCCAGTTTCTGTACGAAAACAACCGCCGGGCGTTTTTTACAGCGTACACAAAGCATTGGCAGCGCTCCTTTCCAAAAGGAAATTCAGATTACACAAAGGGGTTGAAGGGGGCAAACATCTGGTAGAACCGGCTCTGCTGCAGCATTTCCTCGTTCCACGCGGAGTTGTTGCCCAGAATGATCACCAGCGCCCAGGCCACACAGAGCAGTACAAACACATTGACGGCTCCGGCTCCCAGACCGGTGACAAAACCCAGCAGACGGTTGATGCCGCCCACCAGGGGAATGCGGTTGATAATGGTGAGCATGGCCACCACCAGGCTGATGACCAGCCGGCACAGGGCAAAGGTGACAAAGAACACCACAATGGAGATGATGGGCACCAGCAGGGGCGCGATGACGTTTTCTACCACCAGCAGGGCCGCGTTGGGGGCGGTGGTATCCAGCAGGCCGCCCGCCGCCTGGATGATATTCTGCTTCAGGCTGTCGGGCAGAAAGCCGGCAAACCGCTCCACCAGAGTCTCCAGATCGGCGCCGCTCTGGTTTTCCAGCATCTGACGGGTCTTTTCCACCAGGCTGTTTTTGAAGAAGTTTTCAAACACAGCCGGCGAGATCCGGGATGCCGCCACCGAAGCGGCCACCAGGCTGACAAAGCTGCCCACCATCTGCACGATACCGGCGGCAAAGCCCCGGCGGGCGTAGTAAAACGCCGAGCCGAACAAAACCGCCAGCAGAATCAGGTCCACAATCATTGAAAGTTCCATACAATCTCTTCCCTTTCTGTTTTATGCGGGCG
>DXDW01000094.1 GCA_019115305.1 Candidatus Anaerofilum excrementigallinarum | reverse complement strand
GTTATACCACCTATTTTAACTCGCCCTTTTTCTCGCCCCTTGCGGGGCAACCGAAAAAGAGGGCGAATTATACCATTCCGCTATCGCTTCATGGTATAATAACCTTACATCCCCAGTATGCCCTCCGCGGGCAGCTTTTCGGCATTGCATCGAAACAAAGGGTCATTTGACCCTCTTGCTATGGAACTTATGGAAGGAGTCTTTCTATGATCAAATCCATCCGGTGGCGCAACCTGGCGCTGGACATTCTCTTTGACATCGTCGGCAGCATCCTCTTTGCTGTGGGCATCGTCACCTTTGCCTCCGAGGCCGGATTTGCCCCCGGCGGACTCAGCGGTCTGGCCCTGCTCATCAACCACTTCATCCCCATCCCCATCGGCATATGTACCTTGCTGCTGAATATCCCCATCATTCTGGTCAGCTATCCCATGCTGGGGCGCAGCTTCTTCCTCAAAAGCATCCGCACCATGCTCATCTCCACCTTTTTTCTGGACATCGTCTTTCCCCGGCTGCCCCTGTACACCGGCAACCCCGCCATGGCCGCCGTCTTTTCCGGCGTCTGTATTGGGGCGGGCCTTTCTTTGATCTACATGCGGGGCTCCTCCACCGGCGGCCAGGATTTTCTGATCCACGCCGCCAAAAAGCTGTTTCCTCACATCAGCTTCGGCCAGATCGTGCTGGCCATGGACGGCCTGATCATTCTGGCCGGCGGCCCTGTGTTCCAGAACATCGACGCGGTGCTCTACGGCATGGTGTCCGCCTTTGCCACCACCTATGTCATGGACCGCATCATGTACGGCGCCGGCAGCGGCAAGCTGGTGGTGGTGGTGACCACCCACGGCATGGAGGCCGCCCAGCAGATCGGCCAGCAGCTGGACCGGGGCTCCACCATGCTCAAGGCCATCGGCACCTATTCCGGCACCGAGCGCCAGCTACTGCTCTGCGCCTGCTCCAACCGGGAGGCCTACAAGGTCACCAGCATCGTTCACCGCCTGGACGACAGCGCCATGGTGATGGTCTGCGAGGCCAGCGAGGTGTACGGCGAGGGCTTCCGGCTGCCTGAAACCTGACCTTTTTGAAAAAATGCAATAAAAATCCAGATAAAAGGTACTGTCCCGGATTTTTTCGGGCCAAAATATTTTGAGAAATCCCCAAAATTCTACCTGGTGTATACAACTTGGATTTCCACAAAATTGTTGAAAACTATGTTGAAAGCGTTGATAACTTGATTTTTTGAACTGGTTTTCAACATAACGAGAAAAAATATCATTTTCTGTTCATAACTTAGCGTTGAAAGCGGCCGTTGTTTCTGGTATGATAGGCCCATCCCGCCAAAGTCCCGCTCCCTGGGGGCGGCGGCAACAAACGTACAGAAAAGGGGCCCCGGCCCCCAATATGGAAAGGAGCCCCTGTTATGTGGCTGAACCGTCTGGAATATAAATTTGGCAGATACCGCATCCGCAACCTGTCCCGGTATTTGGTGATCGGGCAGGTGATCCTGTTTTTGGTCTACACGGCCCTGCCCCGGTTCTTTTATCTGAATATGTACTTCCCCCTGGTGCGCAGCGACCTGGCCCGGGGCAAAATCTGGGAGCTGGTGACGGTGCTGTTCACCCCGGCCACCTATTCCCCCATCAACTTTCTGCTGTCGGCCTATTTCCTCTACTTCATCGGCCAGGCACTGGAACAGGTGTGGGGAGATTTCCGGTTCAACGTGTTCATCCTGCTGTCCTGGCTGGCGGCGGTGATCAGCTGCCTCATCACCGGGGTGGGGACCATGGGCTATCTGCCCGTCGTCCTGTTCATCGCCTTTGCCCTGTACTATCCCGACCAGCGGCTGCTGCTCTTCTTCGTCATTCCCATCCCGGCCCGGTATCTGGGGCTGGGCGCCGGACTGATGCTGGTCTACTACCTGCTGCGGGACCCCTTCTACGGCAAAATCAACCTGCTTCTGGCCTGCGCCGTGCTGTTTGTATTTTTCGGCAAGGGTCTGGTACAGCATATCCGGGACGAAATCAACAACTATAAGCGCCGGCAGGCCTGGAAAAACGCCAACAACCGCTGGCGGTGAGCCGGATTTTATGTGGAAATCCGCCGCGGGATGTGCTACAATAGGGAAAAGCGCCCCCGCCGGGGGCCTGGTATAGAGGAGGCATTCCCTATGAAACTTATTACTGCCATCGTCAACAAAGAAGACTCCAAGGCCGTCTGTAACGCCCTGGTAAAAGGCGGCTTTTCTGTAACCCGCCTGTCTACCACCGGCGGATTCCTCATGGCCGGCAATATGACTTTGCTCATCGGCACCGAGGATGAAAAGGTGGACACCTGCATCAACCTCATCGCTTCCTGCTCCAAGCAGCGGGTGGAGATCGTGCCCAGCACCGCCAGCTACGGCATCGGCGTGACCACCGCCTACCCCCTGCAGGTAACTGTGGGCGGCGCCACCGTCTTCGTGACCAATGTGGAGCGGTTCGAAAAGCTGTGATGCTGCACAGGGTGACGGGCAACCGCCCGTCGATACAGGGAATCAAAGCCGCCCTGGCAGCAGGGCGGCTTTCTCATAGTATCCTTCTGACAGGGGAGAAGGGGACCGGCACCGGCTTTGCGGCCCGGTGTCTGGCCGCCGACTATCTCTGGCCCCACGGCGGGGACGGCGCCCGGCTGGTGATGGAAAGCCGCGCCGAGGACTGCATCGAGGTGCGGGGAGAAGGGGCCGCGGGGGAGATCCGCATCGACCGCATCCGCCAGGTGCGCCGGCAGATCTTTTCCACCGCCCTGCAGGGCCCCGGCCGGGTGGTGATCCTCTACGGCGCCCAGGCTCTCAACCCCTCCAGTGCCAACGCCTTGCTGAAGGTGCTGGAAGAGCCCCCGGAAGGGGTGCTGTTCATCCTCACGGCCACCTCGGCGGCGGCGGTGCTGCCCACCATCCGCAGCCGGTGCGTCTGCTTTGCCATGGCGCCGGTGAGCGAGGAGGACTGCGTGGCCTACCTGCGCCAGGCCCGTCCCGGCTGCACCGAGGCGGAATTCCTGACCCGGGCCATGGGAGGACGCATCGGCAGCGCTTTGGCCTGCATCGATGACGACGCCCGCCGGGCCGTGCTGGAGGACGCGGTCCAGGCCGCCCGCCTGGCGGGGACGGGGGATGTCTACGGCCTGCAGCTGCTGCTTGCCCGCCGGGAAAAGGACAAGCCCGGCGCCCGGCAGCTTTTGGAGGATCTGCGGGGCATCTGCGCCGCCGGACTGGGGGAGAACCCTCTGGTGAAGGAGCTCTCTCCCGCCAAGGCCGCCGCCCTCATGCAGCTGGCAGGCCAAACCAACAACCAGCTGGCCGGCAATGTGTCCGCCAAGCTGGCTTTGGCCTGTCTGGCCGCCCGGGCTTCGGCCCTGGGCTGATCGGCCCTTTTTTCCAACTTATCCCGTTGCCTTCGCCCTAGTTCTTGCCGCGGGCGAGCCCGGCAACCAACCGCCGCCGCGGCAGCGGCACAGGAAATACAGATATGGCAACAGTAATCAGCGTTCGTTTCAAGCCCGCCGGCAAGGCCTATTTTTTTGACCCCGGCGAGCTGGAGATACAAAAAGGCGACCATGTGATCGTGGACACCGCCCGGGGCCCCGAGTGCGGCGAGGTGGTGGCGGGCTGCCACAGCGTTCCCGACGCCAGCGTGGTGCAGCCTCTCAAACCGGTGGTGCGGATGGCCGACAGCGTGGACATCCGCCGCATGAACCAGAACCGGGCCGACGAAAAGCGGGCCTTCTCCATCTGCGAGGAGCGCATCCGCAAGCACGGCCTGGAGATGAAACTGGTGGAGGCCGAATATACCCTGGACCGGTCCAAGATCTTGTTTTATTTCACCGCCGACGGCCGCATCGATTTCCGGGACCTGGTAAAGGACCTGGCCGGTGTGTTCCACACCCGCATCGAGCTGCGGCAGATCGGCGTGCGGGACGAGAGCAAAATGCTGGGCGGCCTTGGCATCTGCGGCCAGCCCTTCTGCTGCAGCCGGTTTCTGACCAACTTCCAGCCCGTTTCCATCAAGATGGCCAAGGAGCAGGGACTGTCTTTGAACCCCACCAAGATCTCGGGCAGCTGCGGGCGGCTGATGTGCTGCCTTGCCTACGAGCAGAAGGCCTATGAATACCTCAACCGCATCACCCCCCAGGTGGGCAGCGAGGTGCGCACCCCCGACGGTGTGGGCACCGTGATGGAGGTGAACCTGGTCAGCGGCATGCTCAAGGTACGCTGCGAGCGGGCCGACATCATCCAGGCCAAATACTACAAGCGCAGCGAATGCACCTATATCCGGGGCGGCCGCCGGGCTCCTCAGCCTCCCGATCCCGACATGGAGTGATTGACGTCCAATTTTCTTGTACAAAAGGTGAAATTTTGCGAAAAATGAAATAAACACAATCTTTACGTCGTCAAGATTGCAAGTAGCGTGACTATGTGCTACGATACTGTCACGCTGCTTTTTTTATATGGCGCTCTAAAACGGCCGGATTCGGCCCTTTTCCCTTGTTTTTCGTTTTTTAAACATTTTCACCCATTTATCTTTATCGAGGAAATTCTTATGGATAAGATCGCTGTTTTGATTCCCTGTTACAACGAGGCACCCACCATCCAGAAGGTGGTGGAAGATTTTCGCAAAGCTCTCCCCGAGGCGGTTGTATATGTGTATGACAATAACTCCACCGACGGAACCGCCGATCTGGCCGAAAAAGCCGGCGCCGTGGTGCGCCACGAATACCAGCAGGGCAAGGGCAATGTCATCCGCCGCATGTTCCGGGAGATCGACGCCCAGTGCTACCTCATGGTAGACGGCGACGACACCTATCCCGCCGAGTCCGCCCGCCAGATGGCCGACATGGTGCTCCAGCGCAAGGTGGACATGGTGGTGGGGGACCGGCTCTCCTCCACCTATTTCCAGCAGAACAAGCGCCCCTTCCACAATTTCGGCAACCGGCTGGTGCGGGGGCTCATCAACACCATCTTCCACAGCTCGGTCAAGGACATCATGACCGGCTACCGGGCCTTCAGCCGCAATTTCGTCAAGTTTTTCCCGGTGCTCTCCAAGGGCTTCGAGATCGAGACCGAAATGACCATCCACGCCCTGGACAAAAACTTCCTCATCGAGGAGATTCCGGTGGACTACCGGGATCGCCAGGCCGGCAGCGTTTCCAAGCTGAACACCGTCAGCGACGGCATCAAGGTGCTCTGCACCATCTTCACTTTGTTCCGGGACTACCGGCCCATGCTGTTTTTCAGCATTATCGGCACCCTCTGCGAGCTGCTGGCGCTGGGATTCTTCATTCCCATCCTCTACACCTATTTCCACACCGGTCTCGTGCCCAATTTCCCCACCCTCATCGTCCTCAGCGGTATTTCTGTGGTGGGCTTTCTGCTCTATGCCTGCGGCATCATCTGCGAGGTTGTCGTGAAAAAACACCGGCAGCTGTTTGAACTGCTGCTCGTCAACCAGAACTGCCATGATTAAAAAAATCTTCAACGCTTTCTTTACAAAAGAGGTCATCCTCTATGTCTTTTTCGGCGTCTGCACCATGATCCTCAATACGGTGGTCTACGCCGTTCTCTACCAGCAGCTGGGCGTCAGCAATGTGACCAGCACCGCCGTGGCCTGGCTGGCAGCTGTCATCGCCGCCTACCTCACCAACCGGGTGTGGGTGTTTGAAAGCAAGGCAGCAGGCTTCGGCCCCCTGGCCCGGGAGTTTGCGGCTTTTCTGTCCTGCCGGGTGGCCACTGGTCTGGCTGACGTCGCCATCATGTATGTGGGGGTGGACCTGCTGCGGATGCAGCCCATCCTCATGAAGCTGCTGGCCAATGTGGTGGTCATCGTGGGCAACTATCTGGCCAGCAAGTTCTTCATCTTCAAAAAATGATCCGACCGGAGGAAACGATCATGAAACAATCTCTCTCTCTTATTCCCAAAACCGCCCTGCTGGTGGTTCTCAGCTCCTGCATCGGGCTGGTGCTGCTTATGGGAGCTTACTGTCTGCCCACCGCCCCCATCGAGCAAAATATGCGGGAATCGGTGGCCACCTTTGAGCGGGAGGGAGCCTATCCTCATGTGAATCTGCTGGGCGCCAACACCCAGCTGGACAACTGGACCGACTCCACCATACTCCTCACTGCGGCCTATTCCGGCCCCGAGGGCCTGGTGGATCGGACCATCAACAACTACCGCTATTCCAACAACCTGCCCAGTCCCACCGACACCCTGGTGTCCTACTATGACCGCGGCGAGGCGGTGGACACCGTGGCCTACGGCCGGTACTGGCACGGGTATCTGGTATTTTTGAAACCGCTGCTGTCGGTGTTCAACTACGACCAGCTGCGGCTGCTGAACCGGGTACTGGTGCTTGTGACCACAGCCGCCCTCTGCGGGCTGCTCTGGCTGCGCAAGCTGGGCCGGTATATCCCGCCCTATCTGCTGGCACTGCTGCTGATAGACCCCACTTCCATTGGCCGGTCGCTTCAGTTTTCGGCTGTCTACTATGTGTTCACCCTGGCCTGTATCGTCTTTCTCGCGGGACGCCGGTGGTTTTTGGCATCGGAACAGCGCATCGTACTGTTTTTTGTGGTGTTGGGCTGCGTCTCCAGTTATTTCGATCTGCT
Source organism: Candidatus Anaerofilum excrementigallinarum (assembly GCA_019115305.1). GTDB lineage: Bacteria > Bacillota > Clostridia > Oscillospirales > Ruminococcaceae > Anaerofilum > Anaerofilum excrementigallinarum. The sequence goes on along the minus strand of DXDW01000094.1, from coordinate 36,031 downwards.
CACCTATCCGCTGGTGGCTTTTGGGGTACCGGCGGCGCTGTATCTCTGCGGCGCCAAAGACGATCTGAAAACCGCCTTCCGGGTGCTGCTTTTCTCCCTGCTGGGCTGGTGCTGCGGCTATGGCGGCATGTGGGTCTCCAAATGGCTCTGGTCGGCCATTCTAGGGTATCCCGAGGTCATCACACAGGCTCTCTATGCTTTTGAAATGCGGTCTTCCACCTCCGATTTCAGCGGCAATTCCATCTCCTATCTGGACGTGCTGCGGCAGAACTTTTTCCAGTTCCGGGTGCCTGCTCTGATCCCCACTTTGGCCTATGCGGCCTTTGCGGCGGTTTGGGGGATCGTCCGCCGGCTGCGATCAAAAACTGTCCAGCCCCTGCGTGCCAAATGGCTGCTGTTTATCCCCGGGGCCCTGCTGCCCTTTGCCTGGTATCTGTGTACCGGCAACCACTCCTTCGTCCACTACTGGTTCACCTTCCGGGAGGGAATGATCTTCTTCCTGGCGGTGCTTTGTCTGCTGGCCGGGTTCGCCTTTGAAAAGGCGGGTGCAGATTCCCCATCCGCCAAAAAGAGCCGGTGAAAAAATCCAGCCCCGGACGGCTTCCGGCGGCGGAAAATCCCCTTGCGTTTAAAGGATTTTGTGATACAATAAACTCATAAAGCGCACCCCCTTGCGGGGCTGGCTTTTCGTGTCGTTGGCCGCCGCATCGGCTGCGGCGTTTTGAAAAAAATACATAGATGCGGAGAAAAAGGAGAATTATTATGGCTTACAAGATCAGCGACGACTGCATTTCCTGCGGCACCTGCGCCGGCGAGTGCCCTGTGGGCGCCATCAGCGAGGGCGACGGCAAGTACGAGATCAACGCCGATTCCTGCCTGGATTGCGGCACCTGCGCTGGCGCTTGCCCTGTGGGCGCCATCAGCGAGGGCTAATTTCCCATCATCGCTGCGGCGGGTACCCCGGTACCCGCCATTTCTTTTTGCTGATTTTTCTCTTTTGAAGGAGCTCTGCCCATGGAATACACCACCGAATATCTGGCCGGCGGCACCCCCGTCTGCATCAGCCGCACCCACCGGTTCGGCACCGATGCCCTGCTGCTGGCCTGGTTTTCCCAGCCCTGGCGGCAGCACCGGGCGGTGGACCTGGGCAGCGGCTGCGGCATTGTGGCCCTGCGCTGGCACGACCGGGGCCACCGGGGGCCCTGTCTGGCGGTGGAGCTCCAGCCCGAGGGCAGCCGGCTGCTGGCCGAAAGCCTGCGGCTGGCCGGCATCGACCACATCACCCCTCTCTGCGCCGACCTGCGCACCTTGCCCGCCGGCAGCTACCAGACGGTGGCCTGCAATCCGCCCTATTTCACCGGCGGCTTTGTGAGCCAGAAACCCGGCCGGGGCGCTGCCCGCCACGAGGGCAGCTGCACCATGGAGGATGTAGCCGCGGCGGCAGGGCGTCTTTTGCAGGACGGAGGCCGGTTTTGCCTGTGTCAGCGGCCCGAGCGTCTGGCCGACGTGATCTGCGCGGCCCGGGCGGCCCGGCTGGAACCCAAGCGGCTGCAATGGGTGCGGGTGCGGGAAGGCCAGACCCCCTGGCTGTTTCTGCTGGAATGCCAGAAGGGACGCCGGCCCGGCCTGCGGCTGGAAGAAGATATCGTGATGCAGACGGCCCGGGGCGGCCACACCGCCCAACTTTTGGAGATATACGGAAAGGAGGCGGGGCAATGAGCGGCGTTTTGTACATTGTCGCCACCCCCATCGGCAATCTGGAGGACCTCACCCCCCGTGCGGCCCGCACCTTCGCAGAGGCGGATTTCATCGCGGCGGAGGACACACGGGTCACCCTCAAGCTGCTGAACCATCTGGGACTGAAAAAGCCCATGGTGAGCTACTACGAGCACAACCTCAAGGAGCGGGGAGAGCAGATCCTGGCCCGGATCGAAGCGGGGGAGAGCTGCGCGCTGTGCAGCGACGCGGGGATGCCCGCCATCTCCGACCCCGGGGAGGTCATTGTCACCGACGCTCTGGCCCGGGGCATCCGGGTGGTGCCGGTACCGGCTGCCTCGGCGGCGGTGACGGCCCTGGCGGTGTCGGGACAGCCCACGGGGCGGTTCGTCTTTGAGGGATTTCTGCCGGTGAACCGCCGCAGCCGTCTGGAACGGCTGGAGGAGCTGAAAAGCGAGCAGCGGACCATGATCTTCTACGAAGCCCCCCACAAGCTGCGGATGACCCTGGACGACCTCATCGCCGCCTTTGGCGGCCAGCGCAGCATCACCCTCTGCCGGGAGCTGACCAAGCTCCACGAAACCATCCAGAAAACCACCCTGGCCGAAGCCGCGGCCTGGTACGCCGAAAACAATCCCCGGGGGGAATATGTGCTGGTGGTGGCCGGGGGCGAAAAGCCCGCGCCGGTGCAGTGGACGCTGGAACAGGCGGTGGAACGGGCCCGGCAGCTGGCCGAGGAAGGCCAGAAGCTCAGCGCAGCCGCCAAGCAGGCCGCCGCCGAAAGCGGATTTTCCAAAAGCGAGATCTACCGGCTGTGTCTGGAGCCGGAGGAGGAGGACGTCCCATGAAAAAGCTGCTGATCGTATCCGACAGCCACGGCGACGCCGAGGCCCTGTTCCGGGTGGTGGAAGCCGAGCCCGGGGCCACCGACATGATCTTTCTGGGAGACGGCCTTTCCGACGCCTACCAGGTGATGAGCGAAAATCCCCAGCTGCGGGTATACCTGGCCCGGGGCAACTGCGATTTCAGCCGCAGCGAGCCCTTTGAGGCCCTGATCGCCTTTGACGGGCTGCTGTTTTTCTACTGTCACGGGGACGGCTACCAGGTGAAGCTGACCACCGCGGGGCTGAAATACGCCGCCCGGCAGCGCAAAGCCGACGTGGCCCTGTTCGGCCACACCCATTCCCCCTACTACGAGTACACCGACGGGCTGTATGTCTTTAATCCCGGCTCGGTGAGCCGGCCCCGGATCGGGCGGCCCACCTATGGGCTGGTGATCATCGAGGACGGGGTCCCCCACTTCTACCACAAGGAGGTGCCCCGCTACTGATGGAGCGCACCATTCTCTATCTGGATCAGGTGGACAGCACCAACACCTGGGTGAAGCAGAACTTTGCAGGGCTTTCCGACGGGGACGCGGTATGGACCCAGAGCCAGACCGCCGGCCGGGGCCGGCTGGGGCGCAGCTGGCAGAATCTGCCGGGATGCGGTCTGTTCTACACCGCGGTAGTGCGCCGGGATCTGGCCCAGCCCGCCTGTCTGCCCCTCTACGCCAGTGTGGCGGCGGCCCGGGTACTGGAAAAGGCCGCCGGGGTACAGACCATGGTGAAATGGCCCAACGACCTGCTGCTGGGCGGCAAAAAGCTGGTGGGCATCCTCTGCGAAGGGGTGCCCGGAGGCTGGCTGTGCGGCATCGGCTTCAATCTGGCCCATCCTCAGGCCTATTTTGACCAGAACGATCTGCCCCACGGCACCTCGCTGCTTTTGCAGGGGATCGAGGCCGCCCGGCAGCCGGAACAGCTGGCCCGGGCCATGGTGGAGGAACTGAACGGCCAGTTCGGGGAGGGCATCGCTCCCTTTGCGGACCAGGGCTTTGCCGCCATCCGGGAGGAATATCTGGCCCGCTGCGTCAACCTGGGCCGTCCGGTGGAATTTGACGGGGGCCGGGGTATGGCCCGGGACATCGACCATGAAGGCCGTCTGGTGGTGGACACCGAGGACGGCAGCCAGGCGGTGTTCACCGGCGAGGTGAGCGTCCGGGGCATCTACGGCTGCGTATAAGGGCGGAAAGGGTTTTGTTTTGGCTGTTTTCCCGCCGCAGCTTTTTGGAAAAAGAAACACCCGATTTGGGGCCTTTGCAGGGCCAAATCGGGTGTTTTTGTGTTTATACAGATTGAGATGCGGGACCACGGCAGGACCGTGCTGCGCCGCAGAATTTTGCCGAAAGGGGGAAGGGAAGTCCGCCGGAGACGGAAACAAAAAAGCCCCTGCCCCGGGGAGAAAATATAACAGGGGTGAAAAAGGAACCCGCACAGGCCAAAGGCGAAAGCGGCAAAAAAGGAACGCTCTGCGCTGACAAGGCCAACACTTATTGCCTTTGGCGAGCCAGAGGGCAAGAAGAAAGCCAACGCCTTGCAGCCGGCCAAAGGCATGACCGATGAAAAAAAAGAAGAACGCCCGCGCTGCGGATGCACGGGCGTTCCATAGGGGTATCGCTTTGGTGTGAGGAGGAATCATGTGCAGAAGGGGGCTGCGGCTTCCCGCCTTCTGTGATTGTTAGTATACCCCCCAGTTGCGTAGAGTTTATGACGCAGTTATGAATTTTTTGTTAATTTCTGTTTTCGACGTTTTTTTCACACTTTTTGCTGTGCCGCGTCACAAAAAATCCCCCGGAACGGCACTGCGCCCCGGAGGAAAAATCAGATTCAGTCTTCCATGGCATCCCGCAAAGCCTTGGCCACCTTGTCGATGTCCACCTTGCGGTCCTCGGTGAAATGATCCTTTTTCAGCAGCGCCGAAAACTCCTTCAGCCGATACACCGGCGTCGACCGGGGCACCGCCAGCTCGGTGGCGTTGTTGGGAAACACACAGAGAGTCTCCACCGGCACATTTTTCAGCTTTGCAGCAAACAGCACCTCCCGCAGCATCCGGGCCTCCGCTTCCGCCTGGAGCAGGGGATTCTTGAAGGTCACTTTGCCGTTTTTGGTGGCCTGGGTCCAGAGGGTGTCCTTGGCATTGCCGTACACCTGACCCTCGTATCCCATGGACCGCACCGCCAGCACGCCGAAAGTACCCACCACAATGGCGTCGAAATCGGTGACGCCGGTGCCCTGGGCGATCCGGCCCGGGCGGATCAGCTCGTAACCGTTGGCCGAAGCGAAGCTCTTGAGCCGCTGCATGGCCCGTCCGCTGGCATCCTTGCGTCCCTGAGGTCCTTCCAGCTGGGGCGTTTCGCGGGTTTTCACTTCCGTAACCTTGCTGCTTTTGTTATACTTATACCAGTTGATGGCGAAGATGCCCACAATGAGCACCACGGTGGCCAGCAAAAACTCACCGACGTCCACGCCGAAAAATTCCAGATTCAAAGCTCAACTCTCCTCTAAAGCAAAAGTATTGCTATTTATTATACCAAACTATGCCGCAAAACACAAATAAAACCGAAAGAAAGGAAGATCTGTATGAAACAGGAAAAATCCTGCGGCGCCATCTGCTGGCGCCCGGGCCAAACCGGCCGTGAATACCTGCTGCTCCGCCACGCCAACGGCGGTCACTGGGCCTTCGCCAAGGGCCATGTGGAGGGGGACGAAACCGAGGAACAGACCGCCCTGCGGGAGATCGCCGAGGAAACCGGCCTTGCCGCCCGCCTGGACACCGGATTCCGCCGCACCACCGCCTATTTCCCCGCTCCCGACGTCTGGAAAGAGGTTGTCTATTTCGTGGCCGACATCACCGCCGGCCACCAGCAGCGCCAGCTGGAAGAGGTGGAGGAGATCGCCTGGCTTCCTCTGGACCAGGCCCTGTCCGCCCTCACCTACGAGGCCGACCGCCAGCTCCTGGCCGCCGCCGACAGCTACCTGACCCAAAAACAGGGCTGAGAAACCCGCCCTGGCTTTTTGCAAAAAAACACCCGCTCCCGACCCAAAAGGGCCGGAACCGGGTGTTTTTGCTTTTTTCAGGTTGCCGGGCAGACCAGCCTTCGGCTTTGGGGGTTACACCATGCCGCGGTTGGCCTTGCCGCAAATATTTTCAATCTTCATCCGCAGCATCACCACCGCCGGCATTCCCCGCATGGTGCGCAGGCAGCTCTCGCTGTCCCACTGACCAGGACAGTATTTGTCCACCAGGGCCTTCATGGTCCGGGTGCGCTGGGCTTCGTCGGTGACCCGCTCCACATGTCCCTCGGCCATGCAGCTGGAATAGGCCACATTGTACTTTTCGGGGCAGGGGGTGTACCGGGCCACACAGCTGAAAGAAGCCCGGCTGTCCCGGTTCAGGTTGTCCAGCTTCTGGCCCGCCCGGGCGCAGTGGAAGTAGATGTACTCCCCCTCCACCGCAAAAGCAATGGGCACACTGTGGGGGGTGCCGTCGGAATTGATGGTGGACAAAAAGCCGTACTCACTTTGGCGCAGGATCTCCATGGCCTGTTCGGGCGTGGTTTTCAGATCCACCCGGCGCAGCGGATTCATCATAACAATCGCATCTCCTTTTTCAAACAATCACAGCATATTCTGATACCGGTGATAGAGGTAATCGTCGGGATACCAGCTGTCCAGCAGCTGCTGGAGGGCAGAGGTGGCCTGCACCCCCATCTCCCGCTGGGCCAGACGTCCCAAGGCCAGGCAGGTGAGCACTGCGTCCACCGCCAGCAGCGCCGCCAGCACCCAGGTGAGGGGACGGCCGATGCGGGCCGGAATGCGCTGGATCAGCTTTTCCATCCGGGGATAGATCTCCTTGACCCACACCAGAGCCAGCACGCCCCAGAACACGCAGTACAGCAGGTTAACACGGCCGTTGATGTTGAAGGGGATCTTGCTGTAATCCCAGAACACCTTGCCGAAGGCCTTTTCGGTAAAGACGCTGCACATGTACTCATAGACACCGCCCATGAGCATGCCGCCCAAAAAGATGTACCGGTCGCTCTTGTCCCGCAGACCGTGAAGAGTGAGGGTGAGCAGCACCGCGCCCAGGCCCCAGACCACGCTGAAAGGCCCGTACAGCAGGCTGCTGCGGCTCATGAGCACCCCGGAGGTGGCCCATACGAACACCGTTTCGATGAGATCTCCCGCCAGGGAGCCAATAAGAAACAGCCAGAACAGCTTATAGATGCCCAGCCCCGCCGCAAAGGGCTTGTCCCCGGTTTCGGGAGCGGCGGCCTTTTCCAGCTTGGGGAAGGCGCTGAGCAGATGCTTTTGCTGGCTGCGGCGCTGCCAGTCCAGCACCCGGCCGGCCAGACGGGTGCTGAGAGCCCCGCTGGTTTTTTGCAGCCGGTCGGCAATGGCGCCGTACAGCTTCCACCGCCGGCGCAGCTGGCCCAGGCCCACCACCAGGGCCAGGGTATCCACCGCCAGCAGTCCCAGCAGCACCAGAGCCAGAATCATGGAGGCCAGGCTCGGCAGCTTGTGCAGCAGCCACAGCACCAGAGGGGAAAGGTATTTGGCTCCCAGCCCGATGGCCACGCCCTTGGCCAGAGAAACCTCCAGGCAGATATAGCCTTTCAGCTGGAACCGGTGGGAGGAATAATCCCACCAGCGGGTGTGGAACACATGCTCCAGCAGTACCCCCGCCAGCAGCTCGGCGGCGGCGCAGAGCACCACCGCGCCCAGCAGCAAGGCAGGCAGGCCGTTGCGGGAAGGCTCCAAAAACAGCTCCACCGCCGCGGCCATAACGCCGTAGAGGGGAACCACCGGGCCCAGCATGGCGCCATGGTTGACAAACTTGCGGCGCCGTACTGCCGTGATCAGCACCTCGGCGCACCAGCCGGCAAAGGCATACAGGAAAAACAGAATGACCAGATTCCAGATGCAGCTCATATTACACCTTCCTCGCGGGCCATCGCCCGCTTTGTTGGCTTTTCCCCCAAAAGGGAAATACAGTGGAACCAGCCGCCGCAGACCAAACAGCGCCGCGGGGCCGGCTGTCTTGTGCCATTATACCATAAAGCGCCCGCGCAGAGATATAATGACCGTTCTGCGCCATTATACCACGCCCTTATGCAAAATGATACCGCCGCACCCCCGGGCCGCCGTCTTTTTTTAACCCGCCGGGCCCGGGAAAGGTGAAAATTTACATGTTTTTTCAAATTTTTTGTATATAAATCGCAAAAAAAGGGGAGCGACGCCGCCTTTTCTTGCAATCGGCAGTGGCGCATGATAGACTAAAATTGATCGTATATTCCGGGGTCTTCGGGTCCCGGCCATCCGCAACAGGAATTAAAGAGGTGACCTTCTATGGGCCTTTTGAAGGGCTACACAAAAGAAGAAAAAAGCTGGATGATGTACGACTGGGCCAACTCCGCACACTCGGTGGTGGTGGTGACCATTCTGCCCATCTTCTACAACACCGTGGCCAGCTATATGTCCAACGCCGAATCGGGCATGACCACCTGGGGCTACGCCACCAGCGCGGCCATGGCTTTGGTGGCCCTGCTGGCTCCCATCTTCGGCGCCTTCGGCGACTTCCGGGGCATGCGCAAGACCCTGTTCACCGTCTTTATGCTGGTGGGCGTAGTCAGCTGCGTAGGGCTGGCCGTGACCCCTCAGCTGGACTTCATCACCCCGGGCCAGGCTGAAAAGGTGGGTATGGCGGTGCTGGTGCTGTATATCATCTCCACCATCGGCTTCTCGGCCGCCAACCTTTACTACGACAGCTTCCTCAACGACGTGACCACCCCCGAGCGGATGGACCAGGTATCCACCATGGGCTACGGCCTGGGCTACATCGGCGGCTCCACTATCCCGCTGCTGGCCTTTTTGATCATGAACCTGGTGCTGGGCTCCGACAAGATGCTGTTCTGTCTGTCCTTCGCCTTCGGCCTGACGGCGGTGTGGTGGTTTGTATTCAGCCTGCCTCTGCTGAAAAACGTGCAGCAGAAAAGCTGGCAGCCCCGGCAGAAGGGGGCGGTGGCCCTGGCTCTCAAGGGTCTGGTTTCCACCCTGCGGGAGATCCGGGCCAACAAGGCCATGCTGGTCTATCTCATCGCCTATTTCTTCTACATCGACGGTGTGAACACCATCATCCACATGTCCACCAGTTACGGCGACACCCTGGGTCTGGACTCCACCAGCATGCTGCTGGCGCTGCTGCTGGTGCAGGTGCTGGGCCTGCCCTTCTGCCTGCTGTACATCAAGGCCAGCTCCAAGTTCGGCGCCCGGTTCATGGTGGGCGTGGGCATCTGCATCTACATGGGCATCACCGTGTTCGGCTTCTTTTTGCGCAGCGTCTGGCAGTTCTGGGTGCTGGCCATTCTGGTGGCCACCAGCCAGGGCGGCATCCAGGCTCTGAGCCGCAGCATGTTCGGCAAGATGATCCCCGACAAGAGCCGCAGCGGCGAGTTTTTCGGATTTTATGATATTTTCGGCAAGTTCTCGGCCATCATGGGCCCCTCGCTGGTGGGCTTCACCAGCGCCCTGGCCGCCGACATCGCCCTGAAAAACCAGGGTCTCACCGCCGAGACCGCCGACCCGGCCGTGGTGGAGGCCGTCACCGCCCAGGCCGCTCCCTGGGGCATTCTGAGCCTGATGCTGATCTTCTTCATCGGCGGCGGGCTGTACTTCTTCGTGCTGCCCCGGTATCTCAAGAAAGAAGGAAACTGACCCTATGCCCGAAGCCTATACCCATATCCGCACCGGGCGGCGGGCCGTGGCCGATTCCGGCTGGCGGCCCGCCTGTCCCGCTGCCTTTGCCCTGGGCTGCCAGGGCCCCGACCTTTTGTTCTGCTACCAGGTGTGGAAGCCGGGCAAAAAGCGGGATTTTGACCTGCCTGCTCTGGGCAACCGGATGCACGGCGAAAAGACCGGCGCCTTTCTCCGCGCTTTGGTCGAGCTGGCCAAAACCGACGCCGAGATCAGCTACGCCGCCGGTTTTCTCTGCCACTACGGCGCCGACTGCACTTTGCACCCCTATGTGGGCTTTGTGACCCAGCCCGGCCAGCTCTACGGCATGGCCGGGGGCCACGGCTATTTCGAGGCCGCTCTGGACAGCCTGCTCCACCGGGCCGATTTCGGCTCGGCGGCGGTGCTGCGCCGCCACAGCTGCCCCCCGGTGCCTTCCGGACAGCTGAAGGAGATCAGCCGGCTGCTGCGCCGGGCGGTGAAGGAGGTATTCGGCCTGGACATTCCCGCCCGGGCCTTTGCCGACAGCTACCACCACACCCGGCTGCTGCGGGGGATCTTCGTCTCCCGGCTGGGCATCAAGCGGGGGATCTTCTGGCTGGCCGAGCGGCTGGCCTTTGGAGGGCCGGGATTCATCACCGGCCACGTCACCCCCGCCCGGCTGCGCCGGTCTTTGCCGGTGCACTGGCAGCGCCTTGGGGACGGCCAGCCCATGGAAGGGGATGTGTTCTTTTTGCTGGGCCAGGCCCGCATCCGCTGCTGTGAGCTGCTGCGCTGCTACGCCGACTTTCTGGCCGGCCGCACCGACGCCCAGCAGCTGTACAAAACCATCGGCAGCAACGGCTACGACACCGGCCTGCCCTGTGAGTAAAATTTTCGGCCTTTTCCCGCTGGGGCGGGGAAGGGCCGTTTTTTTGTGCAAACAGCCCGATGCCAGCCGGCGTTTTTTGTGGTATGATGATTTTCAGTAAGTCCGCCCTGTCTGTGCAGGGCGGCGGAACGGAGGGTTTTGTATGCAGTCCATTGAACAAAAAGATCTTTACGACTACCGGTTTCTGTCCGGGGTGGAATTTGCCCCCGGCGGCAAGGCCGCGGCCTTTGTGGTGAGCCGGGCCGACGAGGAGGAAAACGGCTACCAGAGCCACATCTGGCTGTGGCGGGAGGGCCAGGCCACAGCCCTCACCGGGCTGGGCGCCGAGCGCAGCTTTGCCTGGCTGGACGAAAACCGGCTGCTCTTTGCCGCCAGCCGCACCAAGGCCGAGAAAAAGCGGGCCGAGGAGGGGGAGGTGTTCACCAGCTACTACGCCATCGACATCCGGGGCGGCGAGGCCCAGAAGGCCTTTGAGCTGCCCATCCAGGCCGGCAGCCCCCGGCCCCTGGACCGGGAAAAGGGTCTGTGGCTGTTTGCCGGCACCATCGATGCGGGTGAGCCCGAGGAATACAAGATGTCTGCCGACCAGCGCAAGGAGCTGGCCGCCCGCCGCAAGGAGGAGGCCGACTACGAGGTGCTGGACGAGATGCCTTTCTGGCTCAACGGCGGCGGCTTTATCAACAAGCGCCGCACCGCTTTGTTCCTCTACAACATGAACACCGGCAGCCTGGAGCGTCTCACCGCCCCCCTGTTTGACCTGTCGGCCCTGGCGGTGCTGGGCGGCAAAGCCTACTGGATGGGAGAGGAGTACGCCCAGAAGCCCGCTCTGCGCCAGGATCTGTTCTGCTACGACCCCGCCGACGGCTCCACCCGCTGCCTGTACAGCGCCCGGCAGTACGACATCGAAGGCCTGTGGGCTGTGGGGGACAAGCTGGCGGCCATGGGCACCCAGCATCTGCACCACGGGGTCAACGAGAACTGCGAATTCTATCGGTTTGACTTTGAAAAGGCGGATTTCGCCCTCTGGCAGCATAACGAAGAATCCCTCTGGAACAGCGTGGGCAGCGACTGCCGCTACGGCGGCGGCATCCAGCAGAAGGCCGCGGGGGAGTGGCTCTACTTCACCACCACCCGGCGGGAATCCTCTCACCTCTACCGGGTGGGGGATGAGGGCATCCAGCCGGTGATCACCCGCACCGGCAGCCTGGACTGCTTCGACATCTGCCCCGAGACCGGGGAGATCCTGCTGGTGGGCATGTACGACATGCAGCTGCAGGAGCTGTACCGCTTTGACGCCGCCAGCGGCGAGATGACCCAGCTGACTTTCCTCAACCAGAAGGCCCTGGAGGGCAAATATGTGGCCCAGCCCCAGCCCCTGCAGACCGAGAGCCAGGGCGTGACCGTGGACGGCTGGGTGCTGCTGCCCAAGGACTACGACCCCGCCAAAAAATACCCGGCCATCCTGGACATCCACGGCGGCCCCAAGACCGTCTACGGCCCGGTGTTCTACCACGAGATGCAGTACTGGGCCAACCTGGGTTACTTTGTCTTTTTCTGCAACCCCACCGGTTCCGACGGCCGGGGCAACGAGTTTGCCGATATCCGGGGCAAATACGGCACCGTGGATTACCAGAACATCATGGACTTCACCGACGCGGTGCTGGCGGCCTGGCCCGCCATCGACCCCGCCCGGGTGGGCGTCACCGGCGGCAGCTACGGCGGCTTTATGACCAACTGGATCATCGGCCACACCGACCGGTTTGTCTGCGCCGCCACCCAGCGCAGCATCTCCAACTGGATCTCCTTCTGGGGGGTATCCGACATCGGCCCCCGCTTTGCCGAGGACCAGGCCGGAGCCGACATCTTCACCGGCATGGAAAAGCTGTGGCAGCATTCGCCTCTGAAATACGCGGGGAATGTCACCACCCCCACCCTGTTCATCCACTCCGACGCCGACTACCGCTGCCCCATCGAGCAGGGTCTGCAGCTCTACACCGCTCTGGTGCAGCGGGGCGTGCCCGCCCGGCTGTGCTGGTTCAAGGGCGAAAACCACGAACTCAGCCGCAGCGGCAAGCCCAAGCACCGGCTGCGCCGGCTGACCGAGATCACCAACTGGATGGAGAAATACACCCGGGGCTGATCCCGGCGGGAAAGGAGAGAGCCCCATGGAAACTGTGGGCCGGTTTGCCCCCACCCCCAGCGGGCGGATGCACCTGGGCAATATCTTCTGCGCGCTGCTGGCCTGGCTGGCGGCCCGCAGCCAGGGGGGCCGGATGGTGCTGCGCATCGAGGATCTGGACACCCTGCGCACCCGGCAGGAATACGCCGACAAGCTGGAGGAGGAGATGGCCTGGCTGGGTCTGGACTGGGAGGAAGGGGGCAGCAAAGGCGGCCCCCACGGCCCCTACTACCAGAGCCAGTGCAGCCCCATCTACCGCCAGGCCATGGAGATCTTGCAGCAAAAGGGGCTGGTATACCCCTGCTTCTGCTCCCGGGCCGAGCTCCACGCTGCCACCGCCCCCCATCTGGCCGACGGGCGGTATGTCTACCCCGGCACCTGCCGGCATCTCACCCAGGCCCAGCGGGCGGAAAAAGCAAAACAAAAAAGCCCGGCCCTTCGCCTGGCGGTGCCCGACGAATGGGTGGGCTTTGAGGACATGCTGTTCGGCCCCACGGGGGAAAATCTGGCCCGCACCGCGGGGGATTTCGTGCTGATGCGCTCCGACGGGGTGTTCGCCTACCAGCTGGCCGTGGTGGTGGACGACCTGCGCATGGGGGTCAACCAGGTGGTGCGGGGATGCGACCTGCTGGACTCCACCCCCCGGCAGATCTGGCTGGCAAAGCAGCTGGGAGCCAAAACGGTGCCCCAGTACGGCCATATTCCTTTGCTGGTGGACAGCGAAGGCCGGCGGCTGTCCAAGCGGGACGGGGACCTCTGTCTGGACGGGCTGCGGGAGAAATTCACCGCTCCCCAGCTGGTGGGCAAGCTGGGAGCCCTGGCCGGTCTCATCGACCGGCCCGAACCCCTCACCGCCGCCGAGCTGGCCAAAGAATTTGCCTGGGAAAAGCTGCCCCGTGAGGACATCCGGCTGCCCGCGGACTTTTCCCGGGCATAAAAAAGGGGGATTACCCCCCTTCGATCACCACCGAGATGCCGGCGGGCAGACAGGCGGCCCAGTCTCCCTCCCGGGAGAGCCGGCCGAAGCCCTCGCACCGGTGGTCGGGACATTCCGACTCCACAAAGCGGATGGAGTCGTCCTCCACCACCAGATGGGCGGTGATGCCCCCGTTGCCGGCCAGGTCGTAACGGCCGTCGGCGGAGAGGAAAATGGTCTGCTGGCTGCCGTCGGCCAGGCTCACCACCGCTTTGGCTCCCTGGTTCCAGGGGCGGAGCAGCAGCAAAAGCCCCGCCGCCGCCAGCACCAGAGCGCTGAAGATCAGATTCTGTTTTGTATTCTTTTTCATGGGCTGGTATCCTTTCCTTCGGGGCGGGATGCGCGGCCCCCACCCCCCTGCCGCGCCGGCTTTTTCAGACAGCGCGGACAGATACAGTATACCACACCCACCGGCCTGTCGTATATCCCGCCGGGATGTGGTATACTTATATGGTTCCCTTTTCACAACGATACAGCGCCGCCCTTTTGCCGCGGCGCAGCAAGGAGAGTGACCCTTTTTATGGAATATGCAAAATGGCGCGCCGCCGTAGACAATTTTGTGGCGGAAAACGCTGAAAACATCGCCCGGGACATCAAGCGGCTGGTGGACATCCCCAGTGTGGAGCAGCCCGCCGAGGAGGGCGCCCCCTTCGGCACCGGTCCCAAACAGGCCCTGGCCGAGGCGCTGAAAATCGCCCGCGAAATGGGCCTGGAGACCGGCAACGCCGAAAATTACATGGGCTGGGCCGAGGTGAAGGGCCGTGGCGACAAGACCGTGGCCACCATCACCCATCTGGACGTGGTGCCCGCCGGCAACGGCTGGGACAGCGATCCCTTCTGCATGGAGCGCCGGGAAGGCTGGCTCATCGGCCGGGGCGTTTCCGACGACAAGGGCCCCAGCGTCCTCTGCCTGTATGTGGCCAAGTTCCTCAAAGAGCAGGGCATCACCCCCCGGCACAACTTCCGGGTGCTGCTGGGCTGCAACGAGGAGACCGGTATGCAGGACGTGGAGTACTATCTGGAGCACTTCGACGCCCCCGATTTCTGCTTCTCTCCCGACGCCGAGTTCCCGGTCTGCAACGGCGAGAAGGGCGTCTACTCCGCCGACCTCATCAGCGATGTACTCAACGGCAACATCGTGGCCTTTGAGGGCGGTGTGGCCAGCAACGCCGTGCCCGATCTGGCCCACTGCGTCATCAAGGCCGACGCCGCCGCTCTGCCCGCCGCCGACCGCATCACCGTATCCGACGCCGGAAACGGTCTGGCCCGCATCGAGGCCAAAGGCAAGGCCGGTCACGCCGCTTCTCCCGCCGGCACCATCAACGCCATCGGCCTGGTGGTGGACTACCTGCTGGACAACGGCCTGTGCACCGAAAAGGAAAACGAATACCTGCGCCTGCTGCGCAAGCTGTTTGCCGCCACCGACGGCAGCGCCATCGGCATTGCCAGCGACGACGGCCTGTTCGATCCCCTCACCGTCATCGGCGGCACCATCTGCATGGAGGAAGGCCGGCTGATCCAGAACCTCAACAGCCGCTATCCCACCTCCACCAGCGGCGACACCATCACCGCCCAGCTCACCGCTGCTGCCGCCGGCGCCGCCACCGTCAAGGCCAGCCGTGCCAGCGAGCCCTTCTATATCAGCGCCGACCACCCCGCCATCCAGGCCCTGCTGGGTGTGTACAACGAGGTCACCGGCGAGGACGCCAAGCCCTTCACCATGGGCGGCGGCACCTACGCCCGGCACTTCCCCCTGGCCGTCAGCTTCGGCCCCGAGGCCGCTCTGGGCCAGATGCCCGCCGATCTGCCCTCCTTTGTGGGCAGCATCCACGGCCCCAACGAGGCCGTGAGCCTGGACCACCTGTGCAAAGCCCTGAAGATCTACATTTACAGCCTGCTGGCTTTGCAGGAAGTGGATCTCTGAGTCATTTTTGCCCCCGAAAGGCATAAAAAACGCCCCCGCCCTTTCGCAGCCGCGAAGGGACGGGGGCATTTTGCCGGCAGGGGAGAGGAGGAATCAGAACTCCTCGTCCTCTCCCGATTGCTCCACCTGGATATACCGGGCGCCGCGGGGCCGCAGCAGCAATGCGGCGGCGCCCGCCGCTGCCGCCAGCAGAGCCAGCAGCTTGAAAAACGTCTTCATGGCCAGGCCTCCTTTTGTGTGGGGATGCCGCCCGGGGCGGCTGGTTTCTTATGTGCTTATTAGTTATTATACCACGAAGCGGCAGCGAAGTGGTATAATTCGCCTTCTTTTTCGGCCAGCCCGCTAGGGGCGAGAAAAAGGGCGAGTTGAAATAGGCGGTATCGTGGCCGCTTGGCGGCCATGATACCACGAAGCGGCAGCGAATTGACACTATCTGCCATCTTTTTCTGCCATTCATCCAAAAGCCGGGAAAAAGGGGCTTTTCACTCCGCCGCAGCCATTTTTTCACAGGTCACAGGGGTTGGCAATTCTATAACATTCCTTGCACATTATCCCATAGAATGATACAATAGCTCTATGTGCAATGCTTCTTATGAGCAGCGGGCGAAACCATAGAAATGGAGGAACTGCGATTCATGTTTAAAAAGTTGTCACGTGCGGCCTTGGGCGCCGCCGTGCCCCACGAAAAGGGAACCGCCGGGATGCAGACGGTGAAAATGCCGGTGCCCAGCAAGATCGTGCTGGCCATGCAGCAGCACATCGGCGCTCCCTGCACCCCTGTGGTGAAAAAGGGTGACCATGTGGATGTGGGCACTCTGGTGGGCAAGGCGCCCAGCTTTGTAAGCGCCAATATCTATTCGGGTGTTTCCGGCACCGTTTCCGCTCTGGATACCCTGCGCTACCCCAATGGCGCCAGCGTCCAGACGGTGGTGATCCAGCCCGACGGGGAACAGACCGTGGACCCCGCCGTGAAAAAGCCGGAGGTGACCGACTACACCAGCTTCATCCAGGCAGTGCAGAACTGCGGTCTGGTGGGCCTGGGCGGCGCGGGTTTCCCCACTGCTGTCAAGCTGTCCCCCAAGAATCTGGACCAGATCGACACCTTGGTGATCAACGGCGCCGAATGCGAGCCCTACCTCACCGCCGATAACCGGGAATTTCTGGAAAACAGCGAAGAGGTTCTGGCCGGCATCCGGGCTGTGATGCAGTACCTGAACATCGGCCGCTGCCTCATCGGCATCGAGCGCAACAAGCCCGAGGCCATGGACAAGATGTTCTCTCTGACCAAGTCGGACGCCGCCATCAAGGTGGCCCCCCTGCCCAGCCGCTACCCCCAGGGCGCAGAAAAGGTGCTGATCGAAAAGACCACCGGCCGCGAAGTGCCCCGGGGCGGTCTGCCCGCCGACGTGGGCGTGATCGTGCTCAACGTCACCACCGTTGCCACCATCGGCAAGTTCCTGGCCACCGGCATGCCCCTGACCACCAAGCGGCTGACCGTGGAGGGCGACGCCATCGCCAAGCCCCAGAACGTGGAGGTCATCATCGGCACCCCCCTGCAGGAGGTCATCGACTTCTGCGGCGGCACCAAGGTGGAGGCCCGCAAGGTCATCACCGGCGGCCCCATGATGGGTACCGCCCAGGTATCCACCGATTTCCCCGTTCTCAAGCAGAACAACGGTCTGCTGGTGCTGGGAGATAAATCCGCCCATATCCCCGATCCCCAGCCCTGCATCCGCTGCGGCCGCTGCATTTCCGCCTGTCCCATGGGCCTGTCTCCCGTGGAGATCGCCGGCGCCTTCAACAAAAAGAACGTGGAGGCTCTGGACGACATGATGGTGGACCTGTGCATCGCCTGCGGCACCTGCAGCTATGTCTGCCCGGCCAAGCGCCCCGTCACTCAGACCATGGCTCTGGCTAAGGATTACCTCAAACGGAAAGGAGGCGGCAAATGATGGAAAATCATCTGATCGTTACCGCTTCGCCCCACATCGTGGACCGCTCTTCCACCCGCAAACTCATGGGCAATGTGATCGTCGCCCTGATGCCCTGCGTGGTTGCCAGCATCATCATCTTCGGCATCCGTGCCCTGCTGGTGGAAGCTGTGACCGTGTTTGCCTGTGTGGCCTTTGAATACCTGTACTGCTACCTGATGAAAAAGCCCATCCCCGTGGGAGATCTCTCCGCGGTGGTCACCGGGCTGATCCTGGCTTTGAACCTGCCGGTGAGCATCCCCCTGTGGATCGCCGTGCTGGGCGCCTTTGTGGCCATTGTGCTGGCCAAGCAGCTGTTCGGCGGCATCGGCTTCAACTTTGTCAACCCCGCCCTCATTGGCCGATTGTTCCTGTTCACCGCCTTTGCCAGCCGCATGACTGCCTGGGTGTTCCCCCAGTCCCTGTCCGGCGTGGACGCTCTGTCCAGCGCCACCCCCCTGGTGGCCGGTAAAGAGACCGCCCTGCCCGTGATCGACCTGCTGCTGGGCGTGCACGGCGGTGTGCTGGGCGAGACCTGCTCGTTGGCGATTCTGGCCGGCTTTGTCTGGCTGGTGGCCACCCGCACCATCAACATCACCATCCCCGTGGCCTATGTGGGCACCGTGGCGGTGCTGGCTCTGGTATTTGCCGGCCCCCACACCGTGCTGCTCCATGTGCTGGGCGGCGGTCTGCTGTTCGGCGCCGTGTTCATGGCCACCGACTATGTCACCAGCCCCTTCACCACCAAGGGCAAGATCATCTTCGGCATCGGCATGGGCATCATCACCTGGGCCATCCGCTACTGGGGCAACATGGCCGAGGGCGTTTCCTACGCCATTTTGCTGATGAACCTGTTTGTGCCCTATATCAATGACCTCACCCGTCAGAAACCCCTGGGAGGTGTGAAGAAGAAATGAGCAAGGAACAATGGAATGAATACGCCAAGCCCATTGCGGTGCTGGCTGTCATCTGTCTGGTGACCTCGCTGCTGCTGGCCGTGACCAACAGCTTCACCGCCCCGGTGATTGAGGAAAACGAGCGCCGTGTGGCCCAGGCGGCCTACCACGAGCTGCTGCCCACCGCCGAGACCTTTGATACCGTGGAGGGCTGGACCACCCCCAACGTGCTGGAGATCGTCACCGATCCCGCCAGCGGCAGCTATGTGATCAAGGCCCAGGGCCAGGGCTTCGGCGGCATGGTGCCGGTGATCGTGGCCTTTGGCTCCGACGGCAACATCATCGCTGTGAAATTTTTGGAAAACAGCGAGACCAAGGGCTACGGCAGCCGGCTGTACGAGCAGCCCGAATGGGCCAGCCAGTTTACCGGTATGCCCGCGGAAAACTTCGCCATCTCTGACATCGACGCCCTTTCCGGCGCCACCATGTCCACCGAGGGCGCGGTAGCGGGCATCAACGCCGCCATCGACGGCTTCAATGAAGTAAAGGGGGCCGCGTAAGATGAGCAAGGAAAACTCCAAACTGTCCTATCTGACCAACGGCATTATCAAGGAAAATCCCGTGCTGCGGCTGGTTCTGGGCACCTGTCCCACTTTGGCCGTGACCACCGCCGCCTTCAACGGCCTGGGCATGGGTCTGGCCGCCACCTTTGTGCTGATCTGCTCCAACATCGCCATCTCGGCCCTGCGCAAAGTGATCCCCGACAAGGTGCGTCTGCCGGCCTATATCACCGTTATCGCCACCTTCGTTACCATCGTGCAGATGCTGGTGCAGGCCTATGTGCAGGATCTGTACAGCGCCCTGGGCGTCTATCTGCCCCTGATCGTGGTAAACTGCATCATTCTGGGCCGTGCTGAGATGTTCGCCTCCAAGCACAACGTGGTGGAATCCGCCCTGGACGGCCTGGGCATGGGCATCGGCTTCACCTTTACTCTGCTGCTCATGAGCTCCGTCCGCGAGATCCTGGGCAACGGCAGCCTGTTTGGCATCACCATCATCCCCGAACAGATCGACCGTATCTCCATCATGACCACCCCTCCGGGCGGCTTCCTCACCTTCGGTATGCTTATGGCGCTGGTGATCTTCCTGGAGACCAAGATGGGCCAGAAGAAAAAACGTGCCATCGGCTGCGAGGGCTGCCCCTCTGCCGCCAATTGCCAGTCGAAAGGAGCGTGTAACTGATGGCAGCCAAACTCGCGTATATCTTTTTCAGCATGATTTTGGTGAACAACTACGTGCTGGTAAAGTTCTTGGGCATCTGCCCCTTCCTGGGCGTTTCCAAAAAGCTGGATTCCGCCTTCGGCATGAGCTGCGCGGTCATCTTTGTTATGACTTTGGCCACCGCCGTAACCTGGCCGGTGCAGCAGCTGCTGGACACCTTTGGCCTGGGCTATCTGCAGACCATTGTGTTCATCCTCATCATCGCCGTGCTGGTACAGCTGGTTGAAGTGATCATGAAGAAATATATGCCCCCCCTGCACAAGGCTCTGGGCGTGTATCTGCCCCTGATCACCACCAACTGCGCCGTGCTGGGCGTCACCATCCTCAACATCGACAACGGCTACAACTTTGCCGAGAGCATCTTCTGCGCCCTGGGCGCCGGCTTCGGCTTTATGCTGGCCATGGTGCTGTTCTCCGGCGTGCGCAAGCGCCTGGAGGACGCCAAGCCCCCCAAATGCTTCGAAGGCCTGCCCATCACTCTGGTGGCGGCTGCCTTTACCAGCATTTCCTTCATGGGCTTCGGCGGCATCATCGAAAACATCTTTAAAGTGTAAGGAGGGCCAGCCATGAGTATTGCAATCGCGGTTGCGCTGGTAACGGTTCTGGGCCTGATCGGCGCCGGAATCCTGGTGCTGGCGGCCAAATTCATGCATGTGGAGGAAGATCCCCGGGTGGGCCAGGTGCAGGCCTGCCTGCCCGGCGCCAACTGCGGCGCCTGCGGCTATGCCGGCTGCGCCGACTACGCCAAAGCCATTGTGGAGGGCGCGCCGGTGAACAAGTGCGTCCCCGGCGGCGCTGCTGCCGCCCAGGGCGCTGCCGCTGTAATGGGTGTTGACGCCGGCGCCACTGCCATCGTCAACGCCGTGGTGGGCTGCCAGGGCGCCAACGAGATCTGCAAGCGCCAGTACGAGTACGAGGGCGTTTCCAGCTGCCGGGCGGCCCACGCCCTGTTTGCCGGCCCCTACGCCTGCCCCTACGGCTGCCTGGGCTTCGGCGACTGTGAGGCCGTCTGCCAGTTTGACGCCATCCATGTGACCAACGGCCTGGCCAAGGTAGACACCGCCAAGTGCACCGGCTGCGGCATGTGCAAGGACGCCTGCCCCCAGAAGATCATCTGGATGCACTCATCCAAGGACAAACCCGTGGTGCTCTGCGCCAATCACGAAAAGGGCGCCATCACCAACAAGGAGTGCTCTCTGGGCTGCATCGGCTGCATGAAGTGCGAAAAGAACTGCCCCGAGCAGGCCATCAAGGTGAACAACTTCGTAGCCCGCATCGACTACGACAAGTGCACCGGCTGCGGCACCTGTGTGGAGGTATGCCCCAAGCACGTCATCCACAAGCCCGCGGATTTCTGATTTCTTTCGCAGCGCAAAAGGGCGGCGGAGCCAAGGCTCCGCCGCCCTTTTTCTTTTGCCGAGGCAGGGGTAGGGAAAAGCCCCGGCCCCGCCGGAACAGCCGCTTTTCTGCCCCGAGGCAGGGATTTTTTCTCTCTGCTTTCGGGGCCTTTTTACAATACAATCCCCCGCTTTGTACCGGCCGATACAAAACAGGGGATTCTTTTTATCGGGCATGGCGCGGGGATCATTCCGCCGCGTACGCTTCCAGCTGCCGGCGCATTTCGGCCAGCAGCTGCTCCACCGCCCGGGCGTCGGCATCGGTGCAGCACAGGGTGGCGCAGAGACACACCTCATCCTCGGTGCCCACGGCGGCCAGCTGCAAAGAGGGCTTGTGCTTGCAGGGCCCGCCGAAGAGCACCCGCCGTCAGCTTTTGGGACGAGATCCGGCCCAGGTTGGTAAGGCTCACCGACCCATTGCCCATAAACATGGTGCTCAGCTTTTCCGCCGCCCGAAAGAGCAGCAGGGCCAGCTTGACAAGCCGCCGGTTTGCGGCTAGTATTGTAACCAAAGGGCCCCGCTGTGCCGGGGCCAAAAAGGGAGGATGCCCGATGGAAAAAAACCTGTGTCTGATCGAAGGCGCCGAGGCCTTCAGTAAAGGTGAATTTGACGGGGTGGCGCTGGAAAACGGCTGTCTGGTGCTGGAACAGACCGGCAGCGGCTATCTGCAGAAGGGCTGCTACACCTCCCAGCTGCTGCGGCTGCCGGCCTTCCGCCAGCTGGTTTCCAGCTGGAACGCCGACACCCCCGCGGGCACCTACATCGAGGTGCAGGCCCGGGTGCTGGTGGAAGGGCAGTGGAGCCGCTGGCTCTCCTTCGGCCAGTGGAGCCCCTTTATCCGGCGCACCAGCTTTTCGGAAAAAGGCCCCCTTGCCTCGGTGGACACCGACCTGCTCCAGGTGGACAGCGAAGCCGGGTCCAAAACCGCCCAGCTGCGGGTATACCTGTACACCGACTCCGAGCAGTACAGCCCCCAGGTGCGGCTGCTGGGGGTCACAGTGCGGCCCCTGAACTGGGAGCAGAAGGAAGGGGACCCGGTGCTGCGGCAGCTGTATCTGCCCGCCTATTCCCAGCTCAACCGGGACCCGGCCATTGGCCCTGTGATGTGCAGCGCCGTGACCATCGCCGCCCTTGTCAACCGCTGGGGCCAGGACGTGCTGCCCGAGGAGGTGGCCCGCATCTGCTACGACCACGCCTACCAGGGCTTCGGCAACTGGTCCTTCAGCGTGGCTGCGGCGGGCTGTCTGGGCTTCCGGGCCTATGTGGCCTATCTGGACCTGGCCGGCCTGCGCCGGGAGATCTACAACGGCTATTCGGTGGGTGTGAGCGTACGCTACACCTCCGATCCCGAAACCGCCCAGAAAGAGAATCTGCCCTATCTGGAGGGAGCTTCCGGCACCACCAAGGGGCATCTCATGGCGGTGCACGGCTTTTGCCGGGAAAAGGATGTGGAGTATGTGCTGGTCAACGACTCCTACGCCGATTCCGACGACCAGGCCCCCCGCCGCTACCGGCTGGACCAGTTCCTGGAAGCCTGGCAGGGCCGGGTAGCCTACATCGTGCACCCCAAGCAGAAGCACGGCGGCTGGGCCGCGCCCCAGCGGGTTCCCGCCCAGCTCACCGCCACCGGCGATGTGGGCAGCTATCTCTTTGAGGTAAAGGGACGCCAGCAGCCCCTTCCCGCCGATTTTTCCGGCCTTGCCGGTGGCACGCTGGCCTATACCATCCAGGACGGCGTGGCCTACGCCACCACCGCCCACAAAAAATTCCGCTATCTCCAGCCCGACGAAAAGGGCGGATTTTCCCTGCCCCCCGAGGCCCTGGAGACCCCCGAGCGGGTGACCATCTACGCCGTCGGCCCCCTGGGCAAGACCCTGGTAGCCGAGCGCAAAGGCTAACCCTCCCAGCAAAACACACAAAGCCCCGGCCCTTTTTTCGGCAGCAACGCCAAAAAGGGGCCGGGGCTTTTGGATACAGGGGATCACACCACCATAAATTCGTTTTCCTTTTCGATGTACCGGCAGAACAGGAACAGGCCGCAGAGCACCCCGCCGCCGAAATCGACTTCGGTCTCCAGGTTCCAGCCCCCCAGCAGGCCCCGATGGACCAGCCGCAGCAGGATGTTGCCCTCCTGGTCCTGCAGGGTGTAGTACTGGCTGTTTTCCATTGCCAGCTGGTAGGAGCCGCCCTCCATCTGCAGCCGGGCCTGGTTCACCCGGGGCATATGGGACACCGGCCAGCCTTCCAGGGCGGGGTCCTGGCCGGGGGCGTAGTCGGGACGGGCCGCCGCCACCAGATGACCCTGGCCATCCAGCAGCACATATTCCCGCTGGCGCACATCGTCGGACTCGGGCTTTTTGGCGTCCTCCCGGGACCGCACATCGGTGGACATACTGCCGCCGTCGGGCAAAGTGATGGTTTTCTGCCGGCTGTTGAGGACGCTTTTGATCCTCGCCAGCACCTGGTCATCCTTTTCCCGGCAGAGCACGCCGCCTTTAATCACATAATTTTTCATAACCGCACACCTCCCAAAGCCGCGTCAAAACAAAGAATAGAGTACCACGCCGGCAGCGCCTGCGCCGGCCATTACCCAGATGGGGTTGGGCTTTTTCCAGCGCAGCAGCACAAACCCCACCGCGAAGATAACCACGGCCACCGGGTCCACCGCCAGCAGGTCGGCGGGAAGGGTGCGCTGGCCGTAAAAGGAGAGGATCAACAGCCCGATGCCCGCCGAGGCGATCATGGCCACCACCGCCGGACGCATGCCCGCCAGCACCCCCTGCACCAAAGTGAGCTGCCGGAACCGGTAGTATATGTAGGCCAAGGTGATGACGATGACGCAGGAGGGCAGCACGCAGCCCACCGTGGCCACCACCGCCCCGGAGATGCCCGCCACCTGAATGCCCACAAAGGTGGCCGAGTTGATGGCGATGGGGCCGGGGGTCATCTCGGCAATGGTCATGATATCGGCAAACTGGGTCATGGTGAGCCAGCCGTGAAGGTCCACCACCTGGTTCTGGATCAGGGGCATGGCCGCGTAGCCGCCGCCGATGCTGAACAGGCCGATCTGGAAAAAGCTCCAGAGAAGCTCCAGGTATATCATTTCAGCCGCACCTCCGCTTTTTTCTGCTGGATCAGGGTATCGACCGCGCCGATGAGGCCGCAGGCCAGAATCACCAAAATGATGTTGGCGTCAAAAAACTGCACCGCCACAAAGGTGGCCGCCAGCACTGCCACCGGCAAGATCCGCTTTTTCTCAAAAATGCTTTTGCCCAGGGTGATCACCACATCGCAGATCACCGCCGCCACCCCCGCCAGCATGGCGGTCATGGCCATGCTCACAATGGCGTTGGACCGGAAGGCCACATAAAACATGGAGATAATGGAAATGATGATCAGCGGCGGCAGCACGGTGCCCACCACCGCCACCAGAGCCCCGGGAATGCCCGCCAGGTGGTATCCCACCAGGATGGAGGCGTTCACCGCAATGGCGCCGGGGGACGACTGGGCGATGGCCACCAGGTCCATCATCTCCTGCTCCTCGATCCAGCCCAGCTTTTCTACAAATTTTTTGCGCATCAGCGGGATAATGACAAATCCGCCGCCAAAGGTACAGGCGCTGAGCTGAAAGGTAGATAAAAACAGCTGCTTGAATTTTTCTTTGTTGTCCATCACACTTCCTCCTTGCGTGTACCAGTATACCCCTTGTTTTGTGATATGAAAAATAATATAATTTAATCGGTTTAATAACTAAAATGATATAAGGAGGAAGAGGCATGACCCTGCGGCATCTGCGTATCTTTTTGGCAGTGAAGGAAAACCATTGCAATACCACCCGGGCGGCCGAGGCGCTGCACATGACCCAGCCCGCCGTGAGCCTGGCCATTCGGGAACTGGAGGAGTACTACGGGGTGGTGCTTTTCGACCGTGTGGGGCGGCGGCTGCGGCTGACGGCGGCGGGCACCCGGTTTGGAGAATACGCCGGCTGCATCCTGGCGATGTTTGACGATATGGAAAAGGGGATGCGCAACTGGGACGCCTTCGGACTGCTGCGGGTGGGGTCCAGCATCACCATCGGGTCCCAGTTTCTGCCCTACTATGTCAACGCCTTTTACGCCCGGCATCCCGGCACCGAGGTGAAGGTGCTGGTGGGGCCCTCGGACCAGCTGGAACAAAAGCTGCTGGCCGGAGAGCTGGATCTGGCCCTCATCGAGGGCACCGTCCACTCCGCCGGGCTGGTGGCCCAGCCCTACATGGAGGACAGCCTGTCGGTGATCTGCCCGGCAGGGGGCAGCTTCCGGCCGGGGCAGGTGATCCGTGTGGAGGAGTTCCGCAAACAGAAATTTTTGCTGCGGGAACACGGCAGCGGCACCCGGGACATCTTTGATCTGGAGATGGAGCGGGCGGGCATCGCGGTGGAACCCATCTGGGAGGGGATGAGCACCACCGCCCTGGTCAACGCGGTGATCAACGGGCTGGGCATCGCGGTGCTGCCCAGCCGCATGGTGCGAGGGCCTTTGCAGCGAGGCATGGTGGTGGCCGTAAAGGTGGAAGGGCTGGAGTTCCGGCGGCAGTTCAACATCGTCCACCACCAGGAAAAGTTCCTCACCGCCTCGGCCCGGGCCTTTATCGAGCTGTGCCGCAGCTACGAGATGGACTATCCCTTACCTCAGTTCAGCGGCCTTTGATACGCAAAAACGGCGGCGCTCCCGGCAAAAGGAGCGCCGCCGTTTGTTGTGCAAGGCGGAATATTTTATTCAGTCCAGAGCAGCAGACCCAGGCCATCCTCCCGATGCACCAGGGCCGCCCGGAGTCCCTCGTCCCAGCGGGAGAGGGAGAGCACCGGACCGTACACCGGGCCGGCGGCGGTGTTGGCGCAGAGGCGGAATCTGCAGTCGGCGTCGCCGGCGGGCAGATCGGACAGGTCCAGGGACAGCCGGTCGCCTGCCTCCATCGGGGTGTTGTCGGCATACTGCACCGTGGTGCTGCCCATGACCTGCCGGTCCCGCAGCAGGTCTATGGTAAGGCTCTGCACCGGAAGGTCGGCGCGGTTTTCAAACACCGGGGCTGCGCCATTCTGAGACACAGCCCAGCCCCGGAGAAAAAGCAGGGCCGCAGCCAGCAGGACCAGAGCGCAGAAGGCAAGACGAGCGGGGCGGGGGAGGGTTTTCATCGCAGCACTTCCTTTCTCATAAAGGCAACATTAATCCATGAAAGAATAGGTGTAATAATAGCCGGTTTCTCCCTGCAGATACTCCTTGGTCGCCTGGTTCTGGGTGGCCGTTACCAGGCCGTCGATGTTGCACAGACAGAGCAGGCAGAACAGCACCGCCGCCAGCCGCACACCCCAGACCACCGCCCCGAAGGGGCGCAGCAGGCTGGCGATGGCCAAAGCCGACCAGATGGCTACCACCGCGATGGCATACCCGGCCAGCACCCGCATACTGGTGAGCCCGAACCGGGAGATATACAGCCACAGCTTGGAGAAGGCGATGGCCGCGAACAGCAGGTTGGATGCGCAGAGGGCGATGCCCAGTCCCCGCAGTCCCCGGCTCTGGCGCAGGGGGATGCGGCTGAGCTTGGCCGCCGCCGCCAGCACCGAGAGATTCACCAGGGCGATCTGGAGCATCTCGAAAAATCCCCGACGGGCATATTCCGCCGCGGTGTACTCCTCGGGCAGAACGCCCGCAAAACCGGCGGTGAGGTAGCTGAGCTGGGAGAGGAAAAACACCAGGTAGAGCCCGCAGAGCAAAGCCAGGGCCACCAGGGGCGTCTGCCGGGGCAGAAGCCGCATTTTATCAAACGCATCGTATATTTCTCTATCTTTTATCCTGTTTGTATTCTCTTTCAGGTGTTTGGAGCCGTAAAACAGGCCATAAAACCAGCAGGCGAAGAACAATTCCAGCAGCAGCCAGCCGGGGTTGAGAGCGTCGGCCAGAAAGGCGGGCAGACTGAACATGGCCAGCCAGTCCTGCACGCTGCCGGCCAGATTCTGGAAGGCGGCGTCGGCGTTTACCAGAGTAGAAAAGGCCCAGACCAGCACCGGCAGCACGCACACCGCACCCAGCAGGCCCCACCAGACCCCCTTGCTTTTGGGTTTGGGCAGCTTCTTTCCCGCGCCGTAGAAAATCGTCTGGAACAGACGGTGGAAGTTGGAGAAGGGGATGCCGAACCAGCCCCGGACAAGATCCAAGGGCAGCAGCGCCCCCACCGGCAGGGCGGCGGCTCCGCCGCAGCGCACCAGCGCCCACTGGGCGGCGGCCAGGTGGGAAAACAGATAGGGGAACAGAGAGAGGGCATCATTTTCAAACAGCCCGCAGCCCAAGGGCTGGGCCAGCATCACCGCCGCCCAGAACCAGCTTTCCCGGGGACAGGGCAGGCGGCAGAGCCGGGCGGAAAGCTCTACGCAGACAAAGAAACTGACCAGCAGAATCGCCAGAAGCCAGTCGCTCCAGTCCCCCCACGGGCGCAGGATCTCCGGCGGGTCAAGCAACAATCGTACATATGCAATTCCCATCAAAAGGCAGAGCAAAGCAGCGGGACGCTCCCCTTTTTCCAGCCGGAAAGGCTTTTTCGGCGGGGGGCTTGCCAGGGAATAGGCAGGGGCAGAAACCGGGGCGGGAGAGGGGTTCGGGGTCAAATTGGGCGCAGAAGAACAGGGGGGGCAGCCTGTGCCCTCCATACGGGTATCCATAGGAAAATCCTCCTTTGGTGTAATATGCAGTTTATAGGCAATCGCAGCGGCCCTTACGGGGCCGGATCATTCTTCCGGGATATATTCCAGCAGGTCGGCGGGCTGGCATTCCAGCGCCTTGCAGAGGGCCTCCAGGGTGGAGAACCGCACTGCCCGAGCCTTGTTGTTTTTGAGGATAGAGAGGTTGGCGGGGGTGATGCCCACCCGTTCGGCCAGATCCCCGGCCGATACCTTGCGCTTGGCCATCATCACATCCAGATTCACCACAATGGGCATGGGCTTTTCCCCCCTTTCAGATGGTATAATCGGCGTCCTCCTGCAGCAGGACTGCCTGCTGAAAGACGTTTTTCACCACCCGCACGATCAGGGCCATAAAGGCCGCGCAGGCGGCAATGACAAAGAACAGCACATAGTACAGCCCGCTTGCCAGGCAGATGAGAGCCCCGGCGATGCAGCCCCAGCTGATGCGCCGCAGCAGCTGGACGTTCTGGGGGATAAACACCTTGCCGGCCCGGATATTGTCCAGCAGCCGCCAGAGCAGCCAGAGGATATACACCGCCGGCACGCCCCCGGTGTAGATGGTGGCCAGCAGCAGGCCCTCGGCCTTGTTTTCCAGCCCGGCCCGGCTGAACTGCACAAAGCCCTTTACCAGCCAGGGCGCCGACACCAGAATGGCCAGGGCCACCAGCCCGAACACCACTACGCACAGCCGGGACAGCCAAATACTGCTTTTGCTGCTCCAGTTCATATCCAAAAACCTCCCGCCTTTTTCTTTATGCCACTACTATACCATAGGCTTTATTGAATTGCAATAGCTTTTTATCGAAAAACGATAATTTCATATTGTTTTACAAATATCTCTCTTTTCTGCCGCACAGGGGATGCATCCGGGCCGAAAACCGCCCTGAAATCCGGCAGGGGAGGCCCGGCCCCTTTTTCCGGCAAGCAAAAAGCCGCCTTTCGCGCACAGCGCGAAAGGCGGCTTTGGTTTTGGTTGGAAAAGTGCGTACCCGGAAAGGGAAGATTACTCCTCGTCGCCGGTTTCGGGGGTTTCAGCTTCGGCGGCGGCGTCCTCGGCCTCGATGGCGGCGATCTCCTCGGGGGTAAGCTCCTCGGCTTCCTCCTCGGGTTTGGCCAGCTCCTGGGTATCGTCGTACTCGGTGCGGGCCACCGTGACCACCCGGTCGTTTTCGGCCAGCCGCATCACCCGCACGCCGCTGCCGTAGCGGCTCTGGATGTTGATGTCGGCGGCGTGCATCCGGATGACCACGCCCTCCATGGAGATCATGATGATGTCGTCGGTGTCGTCCAGCACCTTGATGCCGGCCACAGCGCCACGGCTGTAGTTGCGGATGCCCTTGCCGCCACGGCGCTGGATGCGGTAGTCGTCGATGCGGCTGCGGCGGCCCTTGCCCTGCTCGGTGACGGTGAACAGGGTTGCGCCCGGCCGCAGCAGGCCCACGCCCACCACGGTGTCGCCTTCGCTGAGCTTGATGCAGCGCACACCGCGGGCGGTGCGGCCCATGCTGCGGGCGTCGGATTCATTGAACCGGATGGCCAGACCGTTCCGGGTGGCCACGATCAGCTCGTCGCTGCCGGTGGTGATGCGGGTCCAGGCCAGAGAATCGCTTTCGTCCAGATTGATGGCGATCAGGCCGGACTTGCGGATGTTGGCGTACTGCTCCAGGGGAGTGCGCTTGATATAGCCCGCGGTGGTCACCATGGTGAGGTAGCCGTCCTTGCAGTCCTGGGGCAGGCGCAGCATGGTGGTCACCTTTTCGCCGTTCTGCAGCTCCAGCAGGTTGACGATGTTGGTGCCCTTGCTGGTGCGGCTGCCTTCGTAGATCTGGTAGCCCTTCAGGCGATAGATGCGGCCTTGGTCGGTGACAAAGAGGATATAGTCGTGGGTGGAGCCGATGAACATGGTCTCCACGAAGTCCTCCTCCTTGTGGGACAGGCCGGCAATGCCCCGGCCGCCCCGCTTCTGGGCCTGGTAGGTGTCCTTGGGCAGGCGCTTGATATAGCCCGCATGGGTGAGGGTAAAGACGCAGTCCTCCACGGGGATCAGGTCCTCGATGTCCACCTCGCCGGATACATGGGCGATCTCGGTGCGGCGGGCGTCGGCGTATTTGTCCCGCAGGGCGATAAGCTCTTCCTTCACGATCTCCAGCACCCGGGCGTCGTCGGCCAGAATGGCCTCCCAGTCCTGGATATGGGCGTGGAGTTCGCCCAGCTCGGTGTCGATCTTCTGGATCTCCAAACCGGCCAGACGGCCCAGGGGGAACTTACAGATGGCGTCGGCCTGGGGATCGTCAAAACCGAATTTGGCCATGATGGCCGCCTTGGCTTCGGCCTGGCCGCCGCCGCAGTGGCGGATGGTGTAGATGACCTCGTCCACGATATCCACAGCCCGGCGCAGGCCTTCCAGAATGTGGGCCCGGTCCCGGGCCTTTTTCAGGTCGAACTGGGTGCGCCGGCGGATGACCTCGTCCTGGAACTCGATATACTTTTCCAGCATGGTCTTGAGGTTCATCACCTTGGGCACGCCGTGGTCCAAAGCCAGCATAATGACACCTACGGTGTCCTGCAGCTGGGTGTACCGGTAGAGCTGGTTGAGGGTGACCTGGGGGTTGGCGTCCTTTTTCAGTTCCACCACCACCCGCATGCCCTCGCGGTTGGACTCGTCGTTGATATCGCTGATGCCCTCGATCCGCTTTTCCTTCACCAGCTCGGCGATGTGCTCCTGCAGCCGGGCCTTGTTGACCATATAGGGGATCTCGGTGATGATGATGTGGAACCGGCCGTTTTTCTGCTCCTCGATCTCAGCCCGGCCCCGCAGGGTGATCTTGCCCCGACCGGTGGCGTAGGCGGCGCGGATGCCGCTGCGGCCCATGATGATGCCGCCGGTGGGGAAGTCGGGTCCCTTGATATACTCCATCAGGCTGGCCATATCCAGGTCGGGGTTGTCGATGAGGGCCACGATGCCGTTGACCACCTCGCCCAGGTTGTGGGGCGGAATGTTGGTGGCCATGCCCACGGCGATACCGGTGGAGCCGTTGACCAGCAGGTTGGGGAACCGGCTGGGCAGCACGGTAGGCTCCTTTTTGGTCTCGTCAAAGTTGAGGCCGAAATCCACCGTCTCCTTCTCGATATCGCTGAGCAGCTCCACCGCCATTTTGCTCATCCGGGCCTCGGTGTATCGGTAGGCCGCAGGGGGGTCGCCGTCCACGCTGCCGAAGTTGCCCTGGCCGTCCACCAGGGGGTAGCGCAGAGAGAAGTCCTGGGCCAGACGCACCATGGCGTCGTAGACGCTGGCGTCACCGTGGGGATGGTAGGCGCCCAGCACGGCGCCCACCGTGTCGGCGGACTTGCGGTAGGGATGGCTGGGGTCGTTGCCCCGCTCGTACATGGTGTAGAGGATGCGGCGGTGCACCGGCTTGAGGCCGTCCCGCACATCGGGCAGCGCCCGGGAGACGATGACCGACATGGAGTAGTCGATAAAGGCCGACTCCATCTCCTTCTGGATATCCCGGACAATGAGTTTGGTGCCGGGGGTTATATTTTCTGTCATGTTTTCACCTGTTTCCTTCTCTGCCTGCCCGGGTTACACATCCAGATTGGCGTAGTGGGCGTTGCGTTCGATAAACTCCTTGCGGGGCTCCACCTTGTCGCCCATGAGGATGGTGAAGGTCTCGTCGGCCTTCTGGGCGTCCTCAATGGTGATCTGCACGATCACCCGGTTTTCGGGGTTCATGGTGGTCTCCCACAGCTGTTCGGGGTTCATCTCGCCCAAGCCTTTGTATCGGTTGATCTTGGTGCCCTGGCCCATTTCGGCGGAAATGCGGGTCATCTCGGCTTCCGAGTAGGCATACCGCACATCTTTGCCCTTGGCCAGCTTGAACAGGGGAGGCTGTGCGATATACACATGGCCCTGCTCGATCAGCGGCCGCATGAACCGGAAGAAGAAGGTGAGCATCAGGGTACAGATATGGCTGCCGTCCACGTCGGCATCGGCCATGATGAACACCTTGTGATAGCGCAGCTTGGAGATGTCGAAGTCCTCCCCCAGGCCGCAGCCCAGGGCGGTGACCACCGGCATCATCTTCTCGTTGCCGTAGACCTTGTCAAGCCGGGCCTTTTCCACGTTGATCATCTTGCCCCACAAAGGAAGGATGGCCTGGATGCGGCTGTCACGGCCCATCTTGGCGCTGCCGCCGGCGGAATCACCCTCGACGATATAGATCTCGGTCTGGGCGGGGTCGCGCTCCCGGCAGTCGGCCAGCTTGCCCGGCATGCGGTTGGTCTCCAGGGCGGATTTGCGCTGGACCAGTTCACGGGCCTTCTGGGCCGCGGTGCGGGCCCGGGCAGCCGTCAGGGCCTTGTCGTAGATGGTGCGGGCCACGGCGGGGTTCTCTTCCAAGAATTCCTTGAATTTGTCGTACACCATGCCCGACACCAGCGTGCGGATCTCGGTGTTGCCAAGTTTGGCTTTGGTCTGGCCCTCGAACTGGGCCTCGGTGAGCTTGACGCTGATGATGGCGGTGAGGCCCTCCCGGACGTCGCTGCCCTTGAAGTTGGCGTCCTTCTCCTTCAGGTATCCCTTTTCCCGGCCGAAGTCGTTGAACACACGGGTGAGGGCCGCTTTGAAGCCCTCCTCGTGGGTGCCGCCGTCGGGGGTGTGGACGTTGTTGGCAAAGGAGAGCAGCATCTCGTGGTAGCTGTCGTTGTACTGCATGGCGATCTCGGCCACCGAACCATTCAGCTCGCCCCGGAGATAGATGATCTCGTCGTGGAGCACCGTCTGCTGGTTCTTTTTGTGGATGAACTCCACAAAGCTCTTGACGCCGCCCTCGTAGCACATGCTCTCCCGGACAGGCTCCTCGCCCCGCTCGTCGGTGATGGTGATGCGCACCCCGGCGTTGAGGAAGGCTTCTTCCCGCAGACGCTTGTTCAGGGTCTCGTAGTCGTATTCCAGCACCTCGAACATCTCGGGGTCGGCCTTGAAGGTGACGGTGGTGCCGGTGGAGGCGGCGGGACCGATCTTCTCCAGAGGGCTGTCGGCAATGCCCCGCTTGAAGGTCTGGCGGTATTCCCAGCCGTCCCGGCGCACCCGCACTTCCAGCCACTCGGACAGAGCGTTTACCACGCTGGCGCCCACGCCGTGGAGGCCGCCGGACACCTTGTAGCCGGAGTTGTCGCCGCCGAACTTGCCGCCGGCGTGCAGCACGGTGTAGACCACGGTCACGGCGGGGATGCCCATTTTGGGCTGGATATCCACCGGGATGCCGCGGCCGTTGTCGGTGACCTGGATGATATTGTCTTTCTTGATGGACACCTCGATGTGGGTGCAGTAGCCCGCCAGGGCTTCGTCGATGGAGTTGTCCACGATCTCATACACCAGGTGATGCAGGCCCCGCTCGCCGGTGGAGCCGATATACATGCCCGGCCGCTTGCGCACGGCTTCCAGACCTTCCAGAACCTGGATCTGGCTTCCGTCGTAGGCGTGCTCCAATTTTTCCTCTGCCATACTTTCTCCTTCTCATGGGGGCGGCCGCCGGTGAAAGCCTGAAACAGGCCCTGCCGGCGGCTGCCGAATTGGTGAGCGGGCGGTTTATCGCCCGGCGTTTCGAATGTCGTCTATCTGGCCGCTGCGCTTTTTCAGGGTAGCGGCCGAGATTTGGCTGATATACACAGTGGGCGGCTGGCGCACCGTGACGATAAAGCTTTTGGGCAGCTCGGCGGAGACGTTCACCACCCGGCCCTCCTGCTGGGCCCGGGCCAGAAAATCCCGGGTATGGCGGGAGAGGGAAGCGGTGTCCAGATCGAAGATGCCCAGAATGTCCTTGGTGCGCAGGATGGTGTCCTGCCCCAGATGGAGATACACGTCGGTTTCCTCCTTTTTGCCCTAGAGGGGGGTCAGCCGGCCCTGTTCCATGTGGAACACCGCGCCGTTGGTCTTTTGGAAGGCGGCGGCGTCGCAGCTGGACACAAAGGTCTGCCGGCCCTCCATGCGGGTGAGCAGATAGGCCTGCCGGCCCTCGTCCAGCTCGCTGAGCACGTCGTCCAGCAGCATCACGGGATGCTCCCCGGTGACCTGCTCGGCCCGGGCGGCTTCGGCCAGTTTAAGGCTCAGCACCGCGCTGCGCTGCTGGCCCTGGCTGGCGTCGGTGCGGGCGGGCTGGCCGTTGAGGGTGATGGCAAAATCCTCCCGGTGAGGGCCCACGGTGCAGAAACCGCAGCGCAGATCCTCTTTCCGGCCGGCCCGCAGAGCCGCCAGCAGCCCCTGGTCCCCGAAGCTGGGCAGATAGTCCAGCTGCAGCTTTTCGGCGCCCTGGCTGATATCGGCGTAGTTCTGCACCGCCAAGGGGCGCAGAGCGTCGATATATTCCGCCCGGCGGCGGGTGATGATCTCCCCGGCGGCGGCCATCTGCTCGTCGTAGATGTCCAGCATCTCGGCGGCGCCGGGGGTGCGGTTGTAGTGCTTGAGCAAAGCGTTTTTCTGGCTCATCAGGTGGAGATATTTCCGGTATTCCGCCAGATAGCCGGGATACAGCTGGCACAAAGCCCCGTCCACAAACCGGCGGCGGCCTTCGGGGCTGCCTTTTACCAGGCTGAGATGCCCCGGCTCAAATACCACCGCGGTGAAAAGCCCTGCCAGCGCCGAAGCCCGGCCCTGGTCGGCGCCGTCCAGCCGGGCAGTGCGCCCCGGCCTTGCCGAGCCCGGCAGCCCCACCCGCAGCTGAATTTCCCGGGTGATGCCGCCTCCCTCGGTGTCGGCCTGGATCAAAGCCGTTTCGGCCCCCCGGCGGATCAGATCGGCGTCCTTGGCCCCCCGGAAGCTCTTGCCCCCGGTGAGCAGCCACACCGCTTCCAGCAGATTGGTCTTGCCCTGGCCGTTTTTGCCGCAGATCACCGTCAGGGCCTGGCCGGGGGTGAAGGATGCCGCGGAAATGTTGCGGAAATCGGCCAGTTCCAGCCGGGATACCCTCATGGAGCGGTCACCTGCACCGTCTGGCCCCCGGCTTCCACCACGTCACCGGGGCGCAGCTTTTTGCCCCGCATGGTGCAGACCTCGCCGTTCACCTTGACCTCGCCGGCCTGGACCATCTGCTTGGCCTCGCCGCCGGTCTCGGCCAGAGAGGCGTATTTCAGCAGGGCGTCCAGCTTGATAAATTCGGTATGAATGGAGATTTGTTGCATATAGATTTCCTCTTTTATAATTGCTTACGCAGCGCGGAAAAATCCCGTTTAAAAAATGGATTTTTATGCATCAGTCGTTTTTGAACCGCACCGGCAGCACCAGGAACTGGAAGGGCCGGCAGCCGTCCTTGAGGTCGTCGCCGGAGGGCAGCACCTTGACGGGGGAGAGGGGGCCGGACAGCTCCATCACCACCTTGGTGCAGCCGGAATTGCGCAGGGCGTCCAGCAGATAGCGGTTGTTGAAGCCGATCTCCACCGCTTCGCCCTCCACCTGGGCCTCCAGCTGATCCTGCACCTTGCCCAGAGTGGTCTGGCAGCGCACCAGCACATTGTCGGCAAAGGTGATGCGCAGGGGGTTTTTCAGCCGCTCGGTGATGATCAGGCTGGCACGCTCGATGGTCTCCACAAAGGGCTTCACCTCTACCTCCACCCGGGTGCGGTGGCCTTCGGGGATCACCCGCTTGTAGTCCAGGAAAGCGCCCTCGATCAGGCGGCTGATGATGGTGTAGGTGCGGGTGGCAAAGACAACAAAATGACGATTTGCCGAGATTTTTACAGTTTCTTCCTCGTCGCCCAGCAGCCGGGATACCTCGGTGAGGGTCTTGGCGGGGATGATGATGTCGATCTCCTTGCCGGCGGTGACTGCCTGCTCGGTGATGGCCAGGCGGTAACCGTCCAGGGCGACCACCGTCAGCTTATCGGGCTGGATGCTGAACAGCTCGCCGGTGTGCACCGGCTTTTTGTCGTCCTGGGAAACAGCGTACAAAGTGTGGGAGATCATGCTGGTAAGAACCCCGGCCTGGATTTCCAGGGCCTGGTCGGCGCCGGGCATGGGCAGAGTGGGGTAGTCGTCCACGCTGAGGGCGGCAATATCAAATTCGGCGTTGGCGCCCTTGATGCTGATGGTGCCCACACCGGTGGCTTCCAGCTCGATCTCCTCGCCGCCCATCCGGCGCACCAGGTCGCCGATGAGTTTGGCGGGGATCACAGCCTGACCGGGCTGCAGCACGTTGGCTTCGATGGTGGTAATGATGCCGATCTCGGTGTCGTGGCCGGTGAGGGTCAGCTGAAAACCGTCGGCGTCAAAGAGGATGCCTTCCAGGGCGGGATTGGTGGAGCGGCCGGATACCGCCCGGGATACACCCGACACGGCGTCGGCCAGTAGACTGCGGTTGCAGGTAATTTTCATAATACGTAATCTCCTTGTTCAGCAATTGCAAAAGATTTTACACATTGTATAATCCGTAAAATCTGAGTAAAGGCTGTAAATTACAGAATTCAGAACTCTATATTTATCGTAGTAGTAGGGGCTGTGG
>DXDW01000093.1 GCA_019115305.1 Candidatus Anaerofilum excrementigallinarum | reverse complement strand
CCGCCCGCTGGCAAGTGTCCGAAAGCCAGTACAACAGCTATGAGGTGGGTGACTACTTTGTAGCAGAATAGTTATGTCGATATGTACACCGTCATACGGCGGTGGTGGAGATAAGGAGGATATGATGGACATTCATTACCCGGCGGGTCTGCCGGACTACTGCTACAGCATTGGGCCTAAAACGCGGGCACCGGTGAAGATTTACCGGGGAGACAACACGCTGTATGGCGTGGCTTTGCGCGAGAGCGTGGACGCCTTGAATGCCAAGCACGGCGTTGACCGCCGCACAGAGGCCGCCATGGTAGGTGGCGCCACCAAAGGCTGGTATAGCCCCTACGCTGACCCGGCCCACTACGATGATGACGGGGCCTACATTGGCCCGGAAGTGGAGGAAAATGATGGCTGAAGAAAGCAAAATCCCGCGCCTTGACCGCCCGCTGCGGGCGGATGAAGTGGTGCTGCAGGTGCTGGAGACAACCAAGGATTGGGTGCGGGTGCGCCTGTGGCCCAAGGTAGATGCGGTGCGCAGCATTTTGGAAGAATATGACAGCGTGTGTTCCCTGTCTTATGCGGTCCGGCACTATGCCTGTGGGCGCGCTCTCTATTGTGGTGTTGGTATCTCAGACAATACATCGGACGAACTTGTTTACCGCGATGCCTGCGCGATTTCTTATTACCATATGACCCGAGACCCGGCTCAGGATGAATGTGACAGCAGTTTTCTGGCGGCGGCGAGCCTGTGGGGCGTGGCCCTGCCGGTGCTGCGGATGCCCGCTATGCGGTTTTCCGCTGCTGAGGTACAGATCAACCCCGTGGCAGGGCCGGATGGCCAGAGAATCAAGGGTTATGTGCTGGCCGACACCCTGACCTGCACCGAGCTGGCCTATGAGGATGGGAAAATTTCTCTTGCCCAGCTTACCAAACGGAACGGGGATAAACTGCTATGGCGAAAAAGCTGATCGCGCACCTGGCCGCCTGGTATGAGCCTGGCCCGGCGGGCGGCCGGGGACGGTTCCAGACGGACGGTGGATATCTGCTGGAAGAACAGCGGATGTACGCCGAACTGGAAGCCCGGGCGCGGGGCCAGCCCCTGGCGGTGGAAATCGAGATCCGGCCTGTGCGGGACCGCCGCACGCTTGACCAAAACCGCCTCATGTGGGCGCTGTTTACCAAGATGGCCCGGCACTACGGCAACACCACCCCGGAAGCTTGCTATCTGGACCTGTTGGCGGATGCCGGTGTGGATGTGAGCCATTGGCGGGTGCCGGTGGCGGCGCTGTCTACGCTGCGCAAGGCCTACCGGGTGGTACAGGTGGTGGAGCTGCTGAGTGATGATATGTGCATTGTGCGTATCGGCCTGGGCAGCAGTACCTTCACCCGGTCGGAAATGGGGGAGTTTATCGACCGCATTTTTGACCGGCTGGCCGAAATGGGCGTGGACGACCCCGAGACCACACAGCAATACAGAGATTGGAGGCTGGTGCGCGATGGCTAAGAGCATCATGCAGGATGGCAAATACTGCTACATTTGCCGCAAAGAGTACAACATCAATACGGTGTCTGGCCTGGAAGAGCACCACGTCTTTGGAGGGTCTTTGAGGCCGCTTGCAGAGCACTACGGCCTGAAGGTCTACTTATGTCACCGCCACCACAATGAGCCGCCCCTGGGCGTGCATTTTAACGCCACGGCCCGCTGGCGCCTGGAACGGGATGCCAAACGCGCGTTTGACCTTAGGCACGGCGCCGGGATGCTGGACAAGCTGATCAAGCGTGTGCAGGAGGAGGCACCCCATGCGGTTTGAGATACGGGACCGCGCCGGGCGCGTGGTGATGTGGACCGTGGATGTGGCCTGTGTATATTCTGCCGCTACCCTGACCCAGATGCGGGCGGCTGGGTATAAAACGTATTTGGACGGAAAACTGATCAGATAAGGAGGCATCTTTTGCAAGTAGCAAACAAAAAAAGCGTGTTGGAGATGGCCATGGGCGGCATTGCCGAAGTGGTAGACCGGGAAGTGGACCGTGTGATCTGCAACATTATGGACCCCAGCACCAAGGCCACCGCAAAGCGGAAAATCGTTTTGACGATGGTCTTTGAGCCGGATGAATACCGGGAGCGCCTGGATATGGATGTACAGGCCAAAGCTACCCTGGCCCCGGTGACACCTATCAAAACTACACTGTGCATTACCAAGGGCCGGGGCGGTGAACTGCTGATGGCGGAAATGATGCCGCAGGTGCCGGGCCAGATCGACATGGATGGCGGAGAAAGCCCCGAACCCGCTATTGCCAAGGTGGGGCGTATGACGTACTAAGGAGGTACATACCATGGGAGAAAGTTTTTTGAAAGACGCCATTGACCGCATTTTGGAGATGGCAGCACCGAAGACGTACCAGATCGGGCCGTATACTTATGCGTCCCAGGAGTTGGTATTGGTGGACACCGCACCCAGCCGTCCGAAGGATTTTTGCGTGGACACGCTCAGCGGCCTGGTGCGGATCATCAAAGAGGAAGGGGCGCGGCTGGATGTAAAGCTGTTGGTGCAGGTGGAAGACCAGCGCCATGTGGCTGTTTGGAGCGACTATTTGGGCGACCGTGTGGAACGCGCCCGCAAATATGATCGCTGGCGCCTTTACACCGCAGAGGCGGATGTGCCCCGCATTACGGTGGGCCAGTACATGGACCAGCAACAGGCCATCATTGAGCTGCAGAGCCTGCACAACGCCACCCTGGACCGTGATTATCTGCTGGACCTGTTGAGCAAGATCGACGTGACCCAGGGCGTCAAGAGCACCGACAACGGCGTGACCCAGGAGGCCACCGTCAAAACCGGCGTGGTGCTGAAAGATACAGTGCCTGTCAAGCCTATTGTGGAATTGCAGCCGTTCCGCACCTTCCTGGAGGTTGACCAGCCGGTGAGCAAGTTCCTGCTGCGGGTGGATGAGCACGGCAGAGCGGGCCTGTTTGAGGCAGACGGCGGCGCCTGGAAGCTGGAAGCCAAACGCAGCATTGCGGCCTGGTTGAGCGATGCACTGGCCGCAGAGATTGAAGCAGGCAAGGTTGTCGTTATGATCTGAGGTTCCGGGATGCTGAATGTAGTTGCTATTATGGGCCGTCTGGCCTTTGACCCTCAGATGCGTCAGACTACCACCGGAAAGAGCGTGGCAACCTTCCGCATTGCCTGTGACCGGGGCCGCAAGGATGCCAACGGCCAGATGCAGACCGATTGGCTGGACGTGGTTGCCTGGGACAAGCTGGCCGATTTTGTGTACAAGTGGTTTGGCAAGGGGCAGCTGATTGCCGTGTCTGGCCGCCTGCAGAGCCGGACCTACCAGGACAAGAACGGGAACAACCGCACTGTGGTGGAGATCGTGGCCAATTCTCTGAATTTTGCCGGGGGAAAGACCGCTGCAGAAACGCAGCAGGGCACCGCATACGCTGCGCCAGCGCAGCGCCCGGCGGGTACCCTGGATGATGACCCCTATGCGGTGATCTCCGACGATGAAGAAGATTTACCCTTCTGATTTTGGAGGAAGTTTATGAAGCAAAAGGCTTTATTGGACTATGTTACCGAGTGGGGCCGTGAGTATGGGAAACAGATGCAAGCGGCTACCGATCCGATACAGAAAGCCGAATTGAAAGGGCAGTCACTGGCCTTCCGACACATTGAAAGTATCCTGACATCTGATTCTATATGTAGGATTCATGTGTTGGTATACCCCGGTAATCATAGGATTGGTATCTAACAGTTTTTTGAAAATCAAAA
>DXDW01000092.1 GCA_019115305.1 Candidatus Anaerofilum excrementigallinarum | reverse complement strand
ATAACGACCGTTTTGCGGCCGTTATACCATATGTCGGTCCAGGAATGCTGCAAAATGAAAATGCCGCGGAAAATCCCGTGAAAGCCGGACAACAAAAGGGAAACCGGCCCCGAAACAAGCTGCTTTGGCTTTGTTCGGGGCCGGTTTATTGTATCGTTTGGAAAGATGCCTTTTGAAGCAGCGGACCGCAGATGAATTTTGCCTGTGCTCTGCTTTATACCGCCGCCTGGATCGTATGCCAGGCCGCACGGCCAGGGAGTGGGGAATACCGCCCATCAAGCGCCTTGTTCCGGTTCGCCTGCCTCCTGCGCGGGAACGCGGATGGTTACCCGGGTGCCGCGGCCCGGTTCGCTTTCGCAGCAAAGACCATATCCGGGACCGTAGGCCAGGTGAAGCCGCTCGTTGATGTTGCGCACCCCGTAGCCGCCCCGGGTGTTGGCACTGGATGCGTCGGCGGAAAAGTTGGCAAGACGGGTTTGCTCGTCCATACCCACCCCGTCGTCCTCCACCGTGATGACCAGGTCCGCCTGCTGCCGCCGCACAGCGATGCGCAGACGGCCGGTTTTATCCGGCTTTTCAAAGATGCCGTGGATGATGGCATTTTCAATGATGGGCTGCAGCACGATTTTGATGATGGGGCACTGTTCGGTGCCTTCTTCCACATCCCAGTCCACCAGAACCCTGTTTTCAAAGCGGAGATTCTGGATCTCCACATACAGCTTTGCGTGCTTCAGCTCGTCGGCCAGGGGAATCACCTCCCGGCCCCGGCTCAGGGACAGCCGGTAAAAGCGGGCCAGGGCATTGACCATGTGGCTGATCTGGGGCACATTGTGGGCGATGGCGGTGCAGTTGATGAGGTCCAGGGAATTGTAGAGAAAATGGGGGTTGATCTGGGCCTGCAGCGCCTTGAGTTCCAGGGCCTTGATCTGCTGGCCCTGTTCCAGCTTTTCGTCCATCAGGGTATCGATGCGGGTCATCATGTTGCTGAAGCTGCCCATGAGCTGCCCGATCTCGTCCCGGCCCTGGGGCTCCACCCGGGCGGAAACGTCTCCCTGCTCCACCGCGTGCATGGTGTCGTTGAGGCGGTAGAGCCGCCGCACGATGGATTGGCTCAGCCGGTAGGCAAGCAAATAGGCGGCCAGTACCAGTATCACCACCACCGCCAGCATTTCCAGACGCAGCTGCCGGCTGGTACGGAAAATATCCTTTTCGGGCAGTGCGGCGGCCAAAGTCCAGCCGCAGTTTTCCAGCTCCACCGTCTGGATGCGGTAGCGGCCCTGGGGAAGCTCCGCCTTATACCAGCCCTCCGCGCTGCTGGGGGGCAGGGTGCCCTCCAGTTGGGTGGCCGAGGATGCGGTGAGCACCCTGTCGCCGTCCAGCAGCAGAATGGTGCCGTTCTGGGTGATGGTGCTCCGGTTCACCGCAGCGTCTACCCGGTCGGCGGAGATATCCACCCGCAGAATGGCCAGGGGGGTCTGCACATGGCTGGGGTCATAGATCAGCCGCATCAGGGAATACCACCCCTGTTCGTTTTCAGGCTGGTCGGCAAAATCCGCCGGGCCGAACCAGCAGGCGGAACAGCCCTCCGAAAAAGCCTGCAGCCACTGGCTGCCCTCGGCCGCGGGCAGAGAAACGATGTCGGCGGAATTGGTGTACAGATAGTCGTTGGTCACATACAGCCGGATGCGGTCCACCCCCGACATGGAGCGCAGATACCGGAAGGTAGTGGAGATGAGGTCGCGGTCGTTGAGACGCTGTATGTAGGTGGTGTCTGCGGGGTCGCTGGCGGCCATGGAATACAGGGTGGGGTCCATGGTGAGCACATCCGCCACCTGGGTGATGCGCCCGAACAGGCCCTCCACGGCATTGTGGGTGTCTTCAAAGGATTTTTGGGCTGCCGAGAAGGTCTGTTCTTCAATCACCGTGTTGATGCGGTGGAAGGCATACACCGTGAAGATGCCCAGGGGCAGAGCAAGCAGCACAAAAAAGATGCACAGCAGCTTGCCCCGCAGGCCTACGTCCAGCAGCAGAGAGCGCCCGAGGGCGCGCAGCTTATTCATCATGGCAGTACAGATTCTCCCGGTACAGGCGGGGCGGGATGCCCACTTCCTTGGTAAACAGCTTTACAAAATACTTGCCGTCGGTATAGCCCACCTCGTGGGCGATCTCGTACAGCTTGAGGGTGGGGTCGGCCAGAAGGGCTTTGGCCCGCTCCATGCGCAGTTCGGTGAGCCGGTGGTTGACGGTGCGCCCGCTTCCTTTTTTGTAGGCGCTGCACAGGTAGGTGTGCACAAATCCCAGATCGGCCGCCATGGACTGCACCGTGAGGTCGCTGTCTGCCAGATGGGCTTCCAGATAGGTGTCCACACGGGTGACCAGGTCCTGGGCGTTGTTTTCCACCGCCTCAAAATAGGTCTGCATGGCGTCGGTGAGAGACTGCCACAGCAGCAGAAGGGTGGGCTGCCGGGCCGCGGTGTACAGCAGATAGTCGCTCTGCTCGGTTACCGCGGTGATGCTGCGGCTTTCGGCGGCGGCCAGCAGAGCAAACACAATGCGGC
>DXDW01000091.1 GCA_019115305.1 Candidatus Anaerofilum excrementigallinarum | reverse complement strand
CCACATCCGGCGGTTGAGGGATGCGTTCCAGAGGGGAGTGTCCCTGCCGCGGCGGATGGATTCGGTCTGCATCCGGCTGTCGGTCACCGGGTAGACGAGCAGCTGAAAGCATAGCCGGATGGGGGTGCAGTCCCGGGCCCACTGGGCGCAGGCGTCCTCAAACGCGGCGGGGAAAGCGGCCTTTTCGCTGGTGCGGTAATGGACGAACAGCACCCGGTAGCCGGCCAGCCGGGCGTAGTCCATGACGGTTTCATGAATGTACCCGGCGTCGGCAAAGCAGAAGCCCCCGCCGTGCAGATAGACA
The DNA here is from genome assembly GCA_019115305.1 of Candidatus Anaerofilum excrementigallinarum. GTDB lineage: Bacteria > Bacillota > Clostridia > Oscillospirales > Ruminococcaceae > Anaerofilum > Anaerofilum excrementigallinarum. The sequence goes on along the minus strand of DXDW01000091.1, from coordinate 2,611 downwards.
AGGCAGGGCAGCGGCCCTTCGGCGCCTTCCGGTTCATAGAGGGTCAGCGGCAGGCGGGCCGCATCTGGGCCGGGGATTTCAGTGCGGCGGCGGATGATGCCGGCCGGCGGGGCGGGCAGCGGGGGATTGGCCAGCGTGGCGTTGCCCTTTGCCACAAGCCCCGGCGAAACCAGCGCCGCCGGCACCACAAACAGGTTGAGCGGCGGCAGCCCCGGCGCGAGCGGATATTTGCGGCGGCGGGCCAGAACCCAGCCGCCGGCCGCCAGCAGGCCGCCGGCCAGCAAAAAGGGAAAGAAAGGTTTCATGTGGTCCTCCTTGTATGCGGCCGCACGGTTTTTTGGGGGTCAGCCGCCCCGGTGCAGCGGTTCCTCGCTTTGCAGCGCGGGGATCAGGTTGCTTACATAGGGACGCCGGCCGGCCAGCACGTCGTCGTAAAAGCTCTGCTTCCAATCAATGAAGGCGGCGCTGTCCTCCAGCTCGGCGATCTGGGCGCGCAGGGCCCGCTGCTTTTCGGCCAGCATGACCTTGCGCCGAGGGATGGTGCCCGGCCCCTGCAGGTAGAGGGCCAGGTAATCCTTCATTTCCTGGATGCACATGCCGCACTTTTTCAGGCAGACCGGGTCCTTGATCCAGGCGATGTCATGCGCATCAAAGACGCGGCGGTTGTTTTTGTCCCGCTTGACATTGAGCACCAGCCCCCTTGCAAGCGTCGGGAGGTCTGCTAAGATAACGTGGGCACTGAAGAGCAATCCATTTTGGTGCAACAACGGGATGCAGCGTTTGCGGACTGGTGCATTTATCGAATTTGTTGCGCTAGCCGTGTAAAGTCCCGCCAGGTGCGAAGAAACAGCGCCATGGCGATAGCGACCGAGGCAAGATCCGCCGCAGCCCGGGCGGCGGCCAGGCCGGGCAGGCCCAACAGCGCGTGCAGCAGATAGAGCGCCGGGATCAGCAGCAGCCCCTGCCGCAGGGCGGAGAGCACCGTGGCCCCGGCGGCCCGGCCGGCCGCCTGCAGAAAGTTGGTGCTGAGGTAGTAAAGCCCCAGCAGCGGGCTGGCCGCCAGCAGCCATGGCAGTAGCTGCCGCCCCAGGGCCAGGGCCTCGGCGTCGGACAAAAAGAGCCCAAGCAGTGTGTTTTGCCCCAGCAGGCAGACGGCTGCAAAGGCTGCCCCAAACCCAAAGGTCAGCCCGGCCAGCCGGGTCAGCGCCCCGCGCAGCCGCGGCAGGTTGAGGGCCCCCGCATTGTAGGCCAGCAGCGGCTGGACACCCATACAGATCCCCATCTGCACCAGGCTGACCACCATCGTCGCCTTGTCGGCGGCGGCCATGGCGGCCAGCGCCGCGGTGCCGTAGCCTGCCAGCATCCGGTTGCTGAAGCTGCCCGCCAGCCCGGCCAGCAAACTGCTGACCCCGTTGGGCAGCCCCAGCGCCAGTACCCGGCCCAGCCGGGCGGGGCGGCGCAGCGCGTCAGCAGGGGAGAGGCTCAAAGCCTGAGACCGGCGCAGGATGTAGTCAAGATAGATTGCGCAGGCCACAAGATTCCCCAGCACGGTGGCCGCCGCCGCGCCGGCAATGCCCCACCCGAACACCAGAATAAACAGCGGGTCCAGCACCATGTTGGTCACACTGCCGGCCAGGTTCCCCACCAGTCCGCGTCGGATGGCCCCGTCCGCCCGCAGCAGGGTGGCGGCCGATACCGAAAGGATCATGGCCGGGGCGCCCAGCGCCAGAATGCGCAGATACGCCGCGGCGTGCGGCAGGATCTCCGCATTGGCCCCGAGCATCCCCAGCAGCGGCGCACAGCCGAGGTTCAAAACCACCGCCAGAACCGCGCCGACCAGAATGGCGCACCAGCCGCACAGGCTGGACACGGTGCGCACGTCCTGCTTATCGCCGGCGCCCAACGAAGAAGCTGCCGCCGCGCAGCCGCCCATCCCCAGCACGGTGGCCCCTGCCGAAGCCAGCGTGAACACCGGGCTGACCACCGATACGGCGGCGGTTTGGGCGGTATCCTGCAAAAGGTTGATGAAAAACAGGTCGGTCATGTTGTAGATGACCATGACCAGCACCGACAAAATCGAGGGCCCGACCAGCGAGAAGATGGCCTGCCAGATCGGTGCTTCTCGAAATAAGCGCTCACTTTGCATACAGCAGCCTCCGTTTTATCGCAGCGGTTCCCAAGCTTTGCGAATGATGGAAAGATCACGTCCGATTGCTGCCTGCCCGGATTTCGGGGTTTTGCCAGGTGGAAATGTTCTGATGCCCGGCGCTTAGCGCACCATCCACCGGAATGGCCGCGCCCGTGATATAACGTGCGAGATCGCTGGCCAGGAACAGCGCCAGCCACGCACATTCCTCCGGTCGGCCAATTCGCCCGGCCGGGCAGTCTTTTGCAAAGAAGGCCATTGCCTGTTCCGGCGCATCGCCGAAAATACTGGTCTGGGTATAACCGGGGCAGATGGCGTTGACCGTAATGCCATAAGGCGCGTAATCCAGCGCCGCTGCTTTGGTCATACCGACCACTCCGTGTTTTGTGGCGGAGTACAGCGCCTGCCCCTTTTGTGCGACAAGCCCGGCAACAGAAGCTACGTTGATCAGGAACCCGCCGGTGC
>DXDW01000090.1 GCA_019115305.1 Candidatus Anaerofilum excrementigallinarum | reverse complement strand
GAGAACATCGTCAACATCATCCAGCCCCAGATCAAGGCCAAAAAGCAGCAGTTTGACATCATCATCCGGGACATCTGCCAGGAGATGGTCTACTGCGACAATGTGCGGCTGAACCAGGTGCTGCTGAATCTGCTGAGCAACGCCCTCAAGTTCACCCCCGAAGGCGGGCGGATCGCCATGACCATCTCCCAGCAGCCCTCGGAGCAGGGGGAGAACTTTGTGCGCACGGTATTTGTGGTGGAGGACACCGGCATCGGCATGTCGGAGGGGTTCCAGGAAAAGATCTTCGATTCCTTCTCCCGGGAGGACAACGCCCGGGTCCAGCGCACCGAGGGCACCGGCCTGGGCATGGCCATCACCAAATACATTGTGGACGAGATGCAGGGCAGCATCACCGTTTCCAGCCAGCCGGGCAAGGGCAGCCGCTTCGAGGTGGCCCTGGACCTGGAGATCGCCCCGGACAGCGGCGAGGAGATGATCCTGCCCTCCTGGGAGATGCTGGTGGTGGACGACGACGAACCCCTCTGCCGCAGCGCCGCGGCCTGTCTGCAGCAGATCGGGGTACAGGCCGAGTGGACCACCAGCGGCCGCCGGGCCATCGAGATGGCCTGCGACCGACACAGCCAGCACCGGGACTACCACATCATCCTGCTGGACTGGAAGATGCCCGACATGGACGGGGTGGAGACCGCCCGCCGGCTGCGGGCCGCCGTGGGCGAGGCGGTGCCCATCCTGCTGATCTCGGCCTACGACTGGAGCGACATTGAGGCCGAAGCCAAGGAGGCGGGCATCAGCGGATTTTTGCCCAAGCCCCTCTTCAAATCCACCCTCTACCGGGGCCTGAGCCGCTTTGCCGGCAGCGCCCCCGCCGGCGAGGCCGAGCCCGCCCCCGAGCAGACGGATTTTTCCGGGGTGCGGCTGCTGCTGGCCGAGGACAACGAACTCAACTGGGAGATTGCCAGCGAACTGCTGCGGGCCCAGGGCTTTACAGTAGACTGGGCCGAAAACGGCCAGAAATGCCTGGAGATGTTCCAGGCCTCCCAGCCCGGGGACTACCGGCTGATTCTCATGGACCTGCGGATGCCGGTGATGAACGGCTACGAGGCCACCCAGGCCATCCGGGCGCTGGACCGCCCCGACGCCGCCTCCATCCCCATCATCGCCATGACCGCCGACGCCTTCTCCGAGGACGTGCACAAATGTCTGGCCTGCGGCATGAACGCCCATATGGCCAAGCCCTTGGACATGCGGGAGCTGCTGCGGCTGATCCAGAAATTTTTAGGCTGATTCTGCCCGCTTCGGGGTATTTGTCTGTTGGTGCTTCCCCTCCCCTTTTCCGCCTTTTAGGCGGGAGAGGGGATTTTTTTATCTTTGCCCTGCATATTTTATTCTCATTTACTCACTTTTTATTTGCATGTACCTTTTGGGATACGGTATAATAAATAGGTAGAGAACGATATGTATAAAAAACAAAAAACTGCACAGGAGGTATCGCCATGCTGCTATTCACACCCTTTGTTTTCCGCCTTGTTTTTGCCGGCGCAACCCGGTCCCTGGGAGGACAGGCATGAACGGGGCGCTGCTACTAGTGGGGTCGGTGATCCTGCTTTACATCCTGTTCAAGCGGTTCTTGGCCCGGCTTCTGGTGCCCTCCCTGCTGATCTTCATCGCCCTGGGCATCTGTTTCGGGGAAAACGGCCTGCTTCGCATCGTTTTCAACGACTACCAGGCGGTGAATGTCATCTGCTCCACCTGTCTGATCTTCATCATGTTCTACGGCGGCTTCGGCACCAATATCAAGGCCGCCCGGCCGGTGCTGGCCCAGGCCACCGTGCTGTCCACCCTGGGGGTGGCGGGTACCGCGGGGGCGGTGGGATTGTTTGCCCATTTTGCCCTTTCCCTGCCCTGGGCCGAGAGCATGCTCATTGGTTCGGTGATCGCCTCCACCGACGCAGCCTCGGTGTTCAATGTGCTGCGCAGCCAAAAGCTGGCTTTGAAAGATCACACCGACTCCCTGCTGGAACTGGAATCGGGCTCCAACGACCCCATCTCCTATATGCTCACCACCGCCACCCTGGCCATCCTGGCCGGGCAGCAGTTCTCCTTTCCGGCCCTGCTGGTGCGTCAGCTCTGTCTGGGCGCCCTCTGCGGCCTGGCCATGGGAGCCCTGGCGGCCTGGCTTCTGCGGCAGAATCTCCTCACCACCCAGCACAGCCGCACCATCTTTTTGTTTGCGGTGATGCTGCTGGCCTACGCCCTGCCCACCGCTGTGAACGGCAACGGCTACCTCAGCGTCTATCTCTGCGGCATCTGGCTGGGCAATACCAGCCTGACCCAGAAAAAATATCTGGTACATTTTTTCAACGTCATCACCGATGTGGCCCAGGTGCTGATCTTTTTCCTGCTGGGTCTGCTGGTCACCCCGGTGGAACTTCCGGCGGTGCTGCTGCCGGCGGTGGGTATCATGGTATTCCTCACCCTGGTTGCCCGGCCGGCGGTGACAGCCCTGCTGCTGGCCCCCTTCCGGCCTTCCCTGGGACAGGTGGGCATCGTGTCCTGGGCCGGTCTGCGGGGCGCTGCCTCCATCGTGTTTGCCATTTCGGCGGTACTCAGCGGCGCTCAGACCCGCTACGACCTGTACAACTTGGTCTTTTGCATCGTGCTGCTCTCCATCTCCATCCAGGGCACTTTGCTGCCCTGGATAGCCCGCAGGCTTTCCATGATCGACAAAAACGCCGACGTGCGCAAGACCTTCAACGACTACCAGGAGGAGAGCGATATCAGCTTTGTCAAGATCCACCTGGGTACCGGCCATCCCTGGTGCGGGCTGCCCCTGTGCCGCCTGGCCCTGCCCGGGGACCTGCTGGTGGTGATGATTGCCCGGGAGGGGGACACCATCCTGCCGGGAGGCGACACCATCCTCCAGCCCGGCGACCTGCTGGTGCTGGCGGCCCGCTCCTTTGAGGACCGGGAAAACCTCTGTCTGCGGGAGGTGGCCATCGACCGGAGCCACAAATGGGCCGGGCAGCCCCTTTCCCAAATCCCCTTTGCCCGGCGGCAGCTGGTGATCATGGTTCGCCGGGGCCTGGACACCATGATCCCCGACGGCAGCACGGTGCTGCTGCCCGGGGATGTAGTGGTGCTGGCCGAGACCGAAACCGCCCCGGCGGCCGTCTGATTTTTCCTAAAAAAAGCGCAGCCGCGGAGCCCCCGCCAGAGGGCCCGCGGCTGTTTTTTCATAAAAAGCAGAAAACCCGGCCCTGCAAAGGCAGGACCGGGCAAAAGGACAGCTGTTTTGCAGCCGGAAAACGGAATTTACAGCTTGGTATCCCAGCGGCCGCACCAGACGTTCTCCTCGGGGGTGCCCTTGAACTCGCTCTCGCCGCAGAGCTTGGCGATGAGCTGGTCGATGACCTCGGGGGTATCCTGGTAGCAGTTGATGTAGGTACGGCTCATGGTCAGGTCGATGAGGTAGTTGGGCAGGTACAGGCTGATGAAAGCGGTGGGTACCTGACGCACATACCAGGGCTGCTGGATGGGCATGGTCCACTTCACACGCATGGTGTTGTACTGGGCGAAGCCTACCTGATCGATGAACACCAGCACAGCGTCGGTGTTGGCCATCATTTCTTCCATCTTGCCCTTCACCGAAGCGGCATCGCCGTCCACGACCTCGAAGCCCTTGGCCTGGAGTTTTTCGATGATGGACTGTTTGATCTTGGCGCCGCTGTCGTCCTTGATCAGCTTGCCGGCCACCACCTTGCCGTCGCCCTCCAGGAAGTGGATGCGGATGCGTTTCTGCTTGGCGGGGTCCAGAGGCAGCATCTTCTGGGTATCCTTGACCAGAGTGATGAACTTGTCGGCGCACTCGGCGGCGATGGCCTTGTGCTCGTCGCAGCCTACCACGCTGATGCCCTCCTTGGGAGGCATCAAGGTGCCGGCGGCGGCCTTCTTGTGCAGGCCGATGCTGGCCTTCACGCCCAGGATGCGGCGCAGGGCGTCCTGCATGCGCTCCTCGGTGATGACGCCGTTCTTATAGCCGTCCATCATGTAGCCGAAGTCCTCTTCCATATCGTTGAAGAACAGGAACATATCACAGCCGGCGGCGATGGCGGCGGGCAGCTGCTGGCTGCGGGGCATAGCGCCGAACATGCCGATCATGTGGGAAGCGTCGGTGACCACCATGCCGTTGAAGCCCAGCTCGGTCTTCAGCAGGCCGTTGATCAGCTCGGGGCAGAGGGTGGCGGGCAGGATCTCGTGGTCGTCCAGCTCACGGCCGGCCAGCTTGCGCTGCCAGGCGGGCTGAGCGATGTGGCCGGCCATGATGGTCTTTACGCCGGCGTCGATGAGCTCCTTGTACACCTTGCCGAAGCTGGCCATCCATTCCTCGCAGCCCAGATCGTTGATGCCCATCATCAGGTGCTGGTCGTTCTCCTCGGTGCCGTCGCCGGGGAAGTGCTTGATGGTGGTGGCCATGCCGCACTCCTCGGTGCCCTTGATGAAGGCCTTAGCGTATTCCACGGTGCGGTCGGGATCGGCGCAGAAGGAACGGGTCTGCACAATGGTGTTGCGCCAGTTCTGCAGCAGGTCCACGATGGGGGCAAAGTTCCAGTTGGAGCCGATGGCCATGGCCTCGGTGCCGCCCACCTTGGCGGCCTTGTAGGCCACTTCAGGGTCCCGGGAAGCCGCGGTGGCCGCGCCGCAGGACACGCCGGTGCCGCCGCCCACGCCGCCGTTGCCGCCGGCTTCGCAGTTGCTGGCTACCAGCAGAGGCACCTTGCTGCACTGCTGGAAGGTGTTCACCATATCCCACAGCTCGGCAGCGGACTTGTTGTGATAGCGCAGAGCGCCGGGATGATAGGTCTCAGCCACCTTTTTGATGCCTTCGGGGGTGAAGTCGGTGACCATGTTGACAAACAGCTGGCCGACTTTTTCCTCGTCGGTCATGCTGGCGATGGTATTTTCCACCCAGGCGATATCTTCGTCAGACAGATAATAGGGCTTGGCTTTCAAATCTACCATATGCGTATTTCCTCCTTTGATTGAATAAGCAGTGGGTTTTTGCACCAAATATGCGCCCCAAAGGGGGACGGGCAAAAACAGCTTTGTATTATTATACCATTTTCCCCGGCCCGCGCAAAGGATTTTTTTGGTTTTGCACAGTTTTTTTCACCGATTTCCGAATCACGGGGCGCAAAGGGCCCGGGCCATGGCCTCCAGCAATTGGTCGGCGCCGGCGTCATGGCTGAAATACTGCACATACAGCACCCGGTTGCCGGAAACGGCGCACCCCTCCAGCAGATCCTCCCGGCTGTCGTCCAGCAAAGCCAGATCCACCCCCGCGGGCAGCCGGCTCTGCTCCACCGGCTGGGGGTTGCCCAAAGAGTAATATTTGCACAGGGCGCTGGCCACGGTGGCGGGGTCCAGGGGGCCTTTCAATTCCAGATACCGCTGGTAGATCCAGGGGATATTGGCGTTTTCGTCGGAGAGCTGGGTGCTGTCCAGCCAGAGGCTGGAGAAGGGCCGGTCGATATACTCCACCCAGTCGCTTTTGCCCCCTAGATTGCTCTCCCCCTGGAGCACCGTCACTCCCGGCTCCAGCTGCTCCAGCCGCAGCAGATGCTGGGCCCCCGGGGCCTGGTCGGTGGGCGCCCCCTGGGGGATGGTGAGCAGCAAAGCGGCGATCACCGCCAGAGCGGTAGTCACCCGGGCCGCGAACAGCCCGTAGTGCCGAGCCATAAAGCCTTGCAGGCTGCCCTTTGCCCTGGGTTTGCCCCCGGTCAGGGCCTTTATGTAACCCGAAAACTCCGCCGCGGCCAGGCCGCTGTCCAGCAGCAGCGCCGCCAGCATCAGCCCCAGCAGCGCCGGGGTGAGAAAGCCGATCTGGGCCAGCAGCAGAGACAGATTTTCCCCAAAGGTGAGCCCGCCGTGGAAGGCCTGCACCGACAGATGGCTCAGCCAGGCGTATCCCATCCACAACAAGGCATAGACCACATTCCAGACAAGCTGGCTGCGCAGGCTTTTGCGCACCGGCACCAGAGTCTCCTGCTGCCACTGGGGGTCGGTGTGCAGCTCCCCCGCCCGGCTGGCGCGGTAGAGGTTGAAATACCCGGCATCGCAGACATATTCCCAGCCGCAGCTGGCGTAAAACCGGCGCTTTTCCTCCTCGGGGGGCTGGTTGCGGCCGGGGGCGGCGTCCAGCCGGTAGCAGACCGAGCACGGCTCCCCTTTTTCAAACCGGGTGAGATAAAAGCCGCATTTTTTCACAAACAAACCCCGAGCGGCCATTTTTTCAAAGTATTCCTCCCGCTGGGGCACCGCCCAGCCGGGCAGAGAAAGGCGATGGCTGCGCTTCATAGCATTTCCACCTCCGCTTGCTCTCCGTCCGCCACCATCCGGCGCAGACGCTCGTATTCCTGGCGCAGGGCCTGCCGCCCGGCGGGGGTGAGGGCGTAGGTCTTGCGCCGCTGGTCCTCCTGCTGCACCTGGATCAGCCCCGCCTTTTCCAGCTTTCCCAGCAGGCCGTAGAGGGTACCGGGGCCCATGGCCACCCGCCCGCCGCTCACCTGGCTCACCTGCTGCATCAGCAGATAGCCGTGGGCCGGGCGCAGCAGCGCCAAAAGCAGATAGTACATGGCCTCGGTCATGGGGGATGGGCTTTCCATGGCGGGCCTCCTTTCTATGTATCGCGTCTCGATATATCGTCTAACGATAGTATACCCCGGGCCACGGCTGGATGTCAAGGGAGGAAAGGGGCGAAAAACCCCCCTTTTCCTTGACTTTGCCCGCCGCTGCCTTATAATGTATTATGTATTGCAATATTCTGCCGCAGCGCGCTTTCATCCGGCGCGAATTTTTTTGCGGCGGGAAAGGAAGAGGGATTCATGGAAAACAAGAAATTCTACATCACCACCCCGATCTACTATCCCAGCGACAAGCTGCACATCGGCCACAGCTACACCACCGTGGCCTGCGACGCGCTGGCCCGCTATAAGCGGATGCAGGGGTACGACGTGATGTTCCTCACCGGCACCGACGAGCACGGCCAGAAGATTCAGGACAAGGCCGCTGCCAAGGGCGTGACGCCCCAGCAGTATGTGGACGAGATTGTGGCCGGCATTAAAGAGCTGTGGAAGCTGATGAACATTTCCAACGACCGCTTTGTGCGCACCACCGACCCCTACCATGTGGAAACCGTGCAGAAGATCTTCAAGCGGCTGTATGACCAGGGCGACATCTACAAGGGCTGCTACAAGGGCCACTACTGCAAGCCCTGCGAGAGCTTCTGGACCGACAGCCAGCTGAAGGACGGCAAGTGCCCCGACTGCGGCGGCGACGTCTACGAGGCCGAGGAGGAAGCCTACTTCTTCAAGACCAGCAAGTACGCCGAGCGTCTGCTGAAGCTGTACGAGGATGTGCCTGACTTCATCCAGCCCGAGACCCGCAAAAACGAGATGATCGCCTTCATCAACCAGGGCCTGCAGGACACCTGCGTTTCCCGCACCAGCGTGAAATGGGGCATCCCCGTGGACTTCGATCCCAGCCACACCGTCTATGTGTGGGTGGACGCTTTGTCCAACTACATCTCGGCTCTGGGCTGGGGCAACGAGACCTACTCCGACTACGAAAAGTACTGGCCCGCCGACCTGCATATGGTGGGCAAGGAGATTCTGCGTTTCCACACCATCATCTGGCCCGCCATGCTCATGGCGCTGGATCTGCCCCTGCCCCGCCGGGTGTTCGGCCACGGCTGGCTGCTGCTGGACGGCGGCAAGATGAGCAAATCCAAGGGCAACGTGGTGGACCCTGTGGTTCTCTGCAGCCGCTACGGCGTGGACGCCATCCGGTATTTCCTGCTGCGTGAGATTCCCTTCGGCAACGACGGCATCTTCTCCAACGAGGCCCTCATCAACCGCATCAACGCCGACCTGGCCAACGACCTGGGCAACCTGCTCTCCCGCACCGTGTCCATGGTGGAAAAATACTTCGGCGGCACTTTGCCCGGCCCCGATGGCCGCGCCGAGGGCGAATTTGACGCCGACCTGCAGGCTGTGATCCGGGATATGCCCGAAAAGGTCACCGGCTGCATGGACAAGCTGTCCATTCCCCAGGCCCTGGCCGAGATCTTCCGGGGCATCCAGCGGGCCAACAAGTACATCGACGAAACTGCCCCCTGGCAGCTGGCCAAGGACGAGGCCAACCGCGCCCGTCTGGCCGGTGTGATGTACAACCTGTGCGAGAGCCTGCGGTTTGCCGCCACCCTGCTGCTGCCCTTCCTGCCCGACACCGCCCCCAAGATGGCGGCCCAGCTGGGCATCGACCCCGCCACCCTCACCTACGCCAACCTGACCTACGGCGCTCCCGAAAGCTACACCGTGCACAAGGGCGAGCCTCTGTTCCCCCGCATCGACGCCGCCAAGGAGCTGGCTGAACTGGCCGCCGCCGAGGAGGAAAAGCGCAAGGCCGCCGAGGCCGAAGCTGCCCGCAAGGCTGCCGCCGAAGCGGCTGCTGCCGAGCCCATCGAGCATCTGCCCGAGGTCTCCTTCGACGATTTCTGCAAGGTAGAAATGCGGGTAGCCCGCGTCACCGCCTGCGAAAAGCTCAAGGAGAGCAAAAAGCTGCTCAAGCTCACTTTGTTTGACGGCGAGCGGGAGCGCACCATCCTGTCCGGCATTGCCAAGTGGTACGAGCCGGAGGACCTCATCGGCAAAAACGTGGGCATCGTGGCCAACCTGGCTCCCCGGCCCATGCTGAAAGGCAAATACGTCAGCGAGGGCATGGTGATGGCCGCCGATATGCCCGACGGCGGCGCGTCGGTGTCCTTCTACCCCGACGACGTGCTGCCCGGCAGCGCCATCCACTAAAGGAAAAGCTGCCATGTACTGCCATATTTTCGACACCCACGCCCACTACACCAGCCGGCAGTTCAACGCCGACCGCCCCGAGCTTCTCGGCGTGCTGCCCTGGCTGGGAGTAGAGGCCATCATCGACTGCGGCACCGACTACGATTCCACTGTGCAGAGTATAGCCCTGGCTGAAAAATACCCCCGGCTGTACACCGCCGCCGGCATCCACCCCGAAAGCATCATCCAGGAGGACGCCTCCACCAACGCCCGGTTCGGCGGCGACTGGAAAGCCGAAATGGCCGCCATCCGCCCGCTGTACGACCACCCCAAGGTGGTGGCGGTGGGAGAGGTGGGGCTGGACTACCACTGGCCGGTGCCCAAGGAGGCCCAGCTGGCCCTGTTTGAGGAGCATCTCAAGCTGGCGCTGGAGCTGGATATGCCCATCATTGTCCACGACCGGGAAGCCCACGCCGACACCTACGCTCTGCTGGCCAAATACCGCCCCAAAGGGGTGGTGCACTGCTATTCCGGCTCGGCCGAGGACGCGGTGCGGCTGGTGGAACAGGGCATGTACATCGGCTTCACCGGGGCCTGCACCTTCAAGGGTGCCAAACGGGCCCTCAAGGCCATCCAGGCCATTCCCGCCGATCGGCTGCTGCTGGAAACCGACTGCCCCTACATGGCCCCTGTGCCCCACCGGGGCAAACGCTGCGACTCGCACCTGATCCCTTTCACCGCCCAGGTCATGGCCCAGTGCAAGGGACTGGACACCCAGCAGATGCTGGATATCACCTGCGCCAACGCCTGCCGGCTGTTCGGCGTCACCATCTGAAATTACCAGGAGGAACCAACTATGAAAGCTCGTATCCCCATGCACCGTGAATTTATCATCGACTTCCCCAAGGACAGCGACGAGGCCCGCAACGAGGAGGCCTGGCAGAAGCTGAACCAAATTCTGGAGGACTACAAGAAGGAGGGCAAATCGGTCTACACCCCCACCTTCATCGAGGATTGCGAAGATAAGGTCAAGGCTCTGCAGGCAGAGTACGGCTTCACCTACACCGTGGAACTGGTGAAGTAAGATTTCGTCCGTCGGCGGCCTGCGGGATTTTCGCAGCGCCGCCTTTTTATGCCCTTCTTTCGATTTTTCTGTCACAAGGAGGAACTATGTCGCCCTTTATCCAAAAGCATTTCCGCATCGACAAGAGCTTTTACGCCACCGTGTTCGCCATCACGGTGCCCATCGCCCTGCAGAACATCATCAGCCTGGGTGTCAACCTCATGGACACCATCATGCTGGGACAGCTGGGTGATCTGGCCATCACCGCCGCCAACCTGGGCGGCCAGCCCTTCTTTATCCTGAACATTCTGGGCTTCGGCCTGGCCAGCGGCGCCAATGTGCTCATTGCCCAGTACTGGGGCAAGGGCGACATGGACCGCATCCGCCGCATCTTTGCCCTCAGCCTGCGGGTGGTGCTGCTGGCCAGCGGGCTGTTCACTTTGGCGGGACTGCTGGTGCCCCGGCAGCTCATGAGCATCTTTTCCAGCGACCCCGCAGTGATCGAAGCCTCGGTGGACTACCTGTTCCCCCTCTCCTTCAGCTTTATGCTGTTCAGCCTGTCCAACTGCTACCTCATGTGTCTGCGGGCGGTGGAACAGGTGAAGGTGAGCATGGTGATCTACACCTGCAGCTTTTTCATCAACGTATTCTTCAACTGGTGCTTCATCTTCGGCCAGCTGGGCTTCCCCGCCTACGGCATCCAGGGCGCGGCCATGGGCACCGTCATGGCCCGTGCCTTTGAGTTCGGCGCCGTCATCGTCTACATGCTGTTTGTGGAAAAGCGGGTGGGCTTCAAACCCGGGCATCTGCTGCTCAGCAGCCAGGGCCTTGGCAAGGACTATCTGCGCAACAGCGCCCCGGTGGTGGGCAACGAGCTGCTGTGGGGCCTGGGCATGTCCATGATCACCATGACCATCGGCCGCATGGGTTCCAGCTTTGTGGCGGCTTCCAGCATCGCCAACGTGATGAACCAGCTCTGCGGCGTCTTTACCTTCGGCATCGCCAACGCCACCGCCGTGCTCTGCGGCAAAACCATCGGCAGCGGCCAGGGCCGGGCGGCCGCCCAGCGGGTGGCCAACAGCCTGCTGGTGGTGGGCGAGCTGCTGAGTCTGGGGGCCATGGTGCTGCTGTTGGTGCTGCGGGGTCCGGTGCTGCAGCTCTACGACGTAACCGCCGAAACCAGCACCACCGCCTACGCCCTTCTCACCATTCTGGCTTTGCTGCAGCCGGTGGTGGGCTTCTCCAGCGTCTGCGTGGTGGGCATTCTCCGGGGCGGCGGAGACGTGAACGCCAATTTCATTCTGGACTGCGGCCTGCTCTGGCTGGAAGCGGTGCCTCTGGGCCTGCTGGGCGCCTTTGTCTTCCACTGGAGCGCCCCGGTGGTGTTCTTCGCCATGCGCTCGGACAACATCCTCAAAACCGTCATCGCCCTGCCCCGGGTATTCAGCGGCAAATGGATCCGCAACGTCACCCGGGACTGATCCCCCTGCTCTGTTCTTTTCCCCGCGCGCCTGTTTTCAGGCTGCGCGGGGCTTTTTTGTTTGGATTGTAAACCACCGCCTATCTTTTGTTTGACATTCGGCCTTTTTTGGCCTATGGTTAAAGACGTCGACAAAAAGGAGGGAGCGCCATGTCCGATACCCGCAGCAAGTTGCTGGCATTGCTGCGCAGCCAGCCCGCAGGGGGTTTTCTCAGCGGCCAGCAGGCCGCCGAGGCCCTGGGGGTGAGCCGGGCGGCGGTCTGCAAGGCGGCCGCCGGTCTGCGCCGCCAGGGATACCAGATCCAGGCCGTGACCCGGCGGGGATACCGGCTGGCATCCGAAGACGCTCCCCTCACCCGGGACGGTCTGCTGGCCGCCCTGGAACATTGGCAGGCCCCGGTGGAGGTGTGGCCCAGCCTGCCCTCCACCAATCTGCGGGCCCGGCAGCTGGCTCTGGACGGGGCTCCCGCCGGCACCGTGGTGGCCGCCCTCTGCCAAACCCAGGGCCGGGGCCGGTTCGGCCGGGTGTTTGAAAGCCCCCCGGGCGGGCTCTACCTCAGCATGGTGCTGCGGCCGGAAGGGAGCATCGCCCAGGCATTGACCCTCACGGCGGCGGCCGCGGTGGCGGTGTGCCGGGCGGTGGAGGAGTGCTGCGGGGTGAGCCTTTCGGTGAAATGGGTCAACGACCTTGTGCTGGATGGCAAGAAATGCGGCGGTATCCTCACCGAAGGGGCCGCCGCCCTGGAGAGCGGCCGGCTGGAATACCTCATTGTGGGCATCGGGCTGAACCTCTGCACCTTGCCCGAAGATTTTTCTCCGGCGGTGCGCCCGGTGGCTGCCAGCCTCTATCCCGGTCTGGCTCCCCTGCCGGTCCACCAGCTGGCCGCCAGCCTCTGCCGCCAGCTGGCCCGGCTCTGCTTTGACCCCCAACCGGAGCAATTTCTGCCCGAATACCGCCGGCGCAGCTGCGTGCTGGGGCACCACATCACGGTGCATCCCCCCGCCGGGCAGCCCTACGCCGCCTTTGCCCAGGCCATCGATGACCAGGGCCGGCTGGTGGTGCGTCTGCCCGCCGGCGGCGTCCAGACCCTCCAGTGGGGAGAGGTCAGCGTCCGCAGCGCCGGCAGTCCGCCCCCGGAGCCGGCCAGTATCTGAATCAAACAGGAGGAATCCTTTCTATGAATCGAACCAAAACCTATACCCTCTGCCTCACGGCCCTTTTCACCGCTTTGATCTGCGTGCTGGCCCAGGTGCAGATCCCTCTGGGCCCAGTACCCTTCACCATGGCCATGTTCGCCTTTTTCCTCACCGGCGCCATGCTGCCCCCTGTCTGGGCCCTGGCCGCCGGGGTAGCTTATCTGCTGCTGGGCTGCGCGGGACTGCCGGTATTCGCCGGATTTTCCGGCGGCGTGGGCATTCTGCTGGGACCCACCGGCGGGTACATCCTGGGCTATCCCCTCATGGCCATGATCGCCGCCTTTGGCGTGTTCCGCCGGGGTTTTGTCTGGCAGGTGGTGGGCATGGTGCTGGGCATGGCGATCTGCTATGCCGTGGGCACCGCCTGGTTCATGGTACAGAGCGGCAGCGGACTGGCCCAGAGCCTGACCCTCTGCGTCATCCCCTTTGTGCTGCCCGATCTGGTCAAGGCGGTTCTGGCCACGGCTCTGGCCCGCACTTTGCGCCGGCGCGCCCCCGCTCTGTTCAAGATCTGAACCGTTTCTGGTTTGCTCCGGCCCTGTATGGGCCGGTTTTTTGTTTATGCCTGAAAAGCTGCAACAAAAAGCCCCGGGCCTTGGCGGTACAAGCCAAAACCCGGGGTCTTTTGTGTGATTTATCAGCCCTCGGCGGCCGCAGAGTTGGCGGCGTCGGTGGAGGCAGTATCCGAAGAGCCGGTGTCGGCGGCAGGTGCGCTGTCGGTAGCGGGTGCCGTGTCGGCAGCCGGCGCGCTGGCGGAAGAAGAAGTGGGGGCGCTTCCGGTCTGCTGCTGCAGCAGCTGCTGGGGGCTATCCCCGGCAGGACCGGCGGCGGCCGAAGCGGGAGCCGAGGAAGAGGAAGCAGCGGCTTTCATCTCGCTCTCCTCCAGACCGGCCAGATACCACTCGCCGTTCTTCTTCTCAAACAGATAGTCCATATATTTTTCGGGCTCGCTGCTGGTGGGCAGGCCGAACTCGTCGGTGGTGTAGGTGGGCATATATCCCACCGTCACCCGCAGAATGCCGTTGCGGGTCTGCAGCTTTTCCACCACGGGATAGTACATGCCGCTCTGGCCGGTGACGGGGATCTTGTAGGCCTTGCGGGTCTCGTCGTAGTAGAAGGTGAGGTTGTCGTCCTGCAAGGTGCCGTGCTGGATCTTGTAGTCGGGGCCGTAGAGAGCAGCGGCCGCGGCGTCCACATCCACCGCCGGCAGATAGGGGCTCATGTCGTCGGGGTCGTGCTCATAGAGGTCCAGGCTGCCGTTTTCCTTGGCAGTGGCCAGACTGGCCCAGACGGCGGCGGTTTTCAGCACCTGAGGATCGGCCTGGTCCAGCGTGCCGAAGGGCACCGGGTCCAGCATCACCAAAGTGTTGAGCCGGGCGGCAAATTCTTCCTTTTCTTCGGTATCGTCAAACAGAGCGGCCACCCCCTGCACCCCGGCCGAAACCACCGTCACCAGGCCCACCACCATGAGAACGGTGAGCACAGCGCCCAGCAGCTGCCGGCGCAGCCGGCGGTTGTGGCGGGCGGTTTCCTCCTTGGTTCGGAAATTATGCGCCATTGTCGTATCACTCCTTTAAACTGTTGTGCCGGGAAAAATCCCGGTCAGCGGATCTGTCCGTCTCCCCGGACCACATATTTGTAGCTGGTCAGCTCCTCCAGCCCCATGGGGCCCCGGGCGTGGAGCTTCTGGGTGGAAATGCCCATTTCGCAGCCCAGCCCGAACTGCCCGCCGTCGGTGAAGCGGGTGGAGGCGTTGACATACACCGCCGCCGAATCCACCGCTGCGGTGAAATAGGCCGCGGCTTTCTGGTCGGCGGTGACGATGGCCTCGCTGTGGCCGGTGGAATGCCGGGCGATGTGCTCCACCGCCTGCTGTACGCTGTCCACCACGGCCACCGCCAGGATATAATCCAGAAACTCGGTGTCGAAGTCCTTTTCTCCCGCCGGCTGGCCCGGGATGATGGCCGCGGCCCGCTCATCCAGCCGCAGCTGCACCGGAGCCAGCCCCTTTTCCTCCCGCTGGTCCACCAGACGATGGCGCAGACGGGGCAAAAACTCGGCGGCGATGTCCTTGTGCACCAGGCACACCTCGGCGGCGTTGCAGACCGAGGGGCGGCTGGTTTTGGCATTTTCCAGAATGTTCAGGGCTTTTTCCTGGTCGGCGGCGGCGTCCACATAGATATGGCAGATGCCGGTGCCGGTCTGGATGCAGGGCACGGTGGCGTTTTCCACACAGCTGCGGATGAGTCCCGCGCCGCCCCGGGGGATCAGCAGATCCACCAGGCCGCTGGCGGTCATGAGCTGGCGGGCGCTGTCCCGGCTGGTATCCTGCACCAGGCTGACCCAATCGAGGTCCAGCCCCTGGCCCTGCAGTCCCCGGCGCAGAGCTTCCACCACCGCCTGGTTGGAACGGAATGCCTCCTTGCCGCCCCGCAGCACGCAGGCGCTGCCGCTTTTCACGGCCAGGGCCGCGGCGTCGCTGGTGACGTTGGGCCGGCTCTCGTAGATGATGGCCACCACCCCCATGGACACGGCGATCTTTTCCACAAGCAGACCGTTGTCCAGGGTGTGAGAGCGCAGCACCCGGCCCACCGGGTCGGGCAGGGCCGCCACCTGGCGGATGCCCTCGGCCATGTCGGCGATGCGCTGCCGGGTGAGGGCCAGACGGTCCAGCATCACGTCGGGCACGGTGCCCCGGGCGGCATCCAGGTCGGCCTGGTTGGCCGCCAGAATCTCGGACACGGCGGCCACAAGGCTGTCTGCCATGGCCAGCAGGGCCCGGTTTTTGGTATCGGTACCGGCCATGGCAAGGCTGCGGCTGGCCTGTTTGGCCTTTTGCAGCAGTTCCAGGGTGGTCATTGGGCTTCTCTCCTTCCCACAAAGCGGGTGCCCACCGACTCTCCCTCCACAATGCGGTAGAGCAGGTCGGGGGCGGCGCCGTTGGCGATCACCACGTCGCAGCCGGCGGCGGTGGCGATTTTGGCGGCGGACAGTTTGGTGTTCATGCCGCCGGTGCCCAGGCCGCTGGTGCTTCCTCCGGCCATGGCCAGCAGCTTATCGTCGATGACCTCCACCACCGGCAGCAGCTTGGCGTCGGGGTGGGTGTGGGGATCGGCGGTGTAGAGGCCGTCGATGTCGGTGAGCAGCACCAGCAGGTCAGCCTGCACCGATACCGCCACCACGGCGCCCAAGGTGTCGTTGTCGCCGATCTCGATTTCCTCGGTGGCCACCGTGTCGTTTTCGTTGACGATGGGCATTACCCCCAGTTCCAGCAGCCGGAACAGGGTGTTTTCCACGTTGTGGCGGCGCTGGCCGGTGATATCCTCGCCGGTGAGCAGCAGCTGCGCCACCGAATGGCTGTATTCGCTGAACAATTTGTCGTAGGTGTACATCAGCTCGCACTGGCCCACAGCGGCCGCGGCCTGCTTGGTGGGCATATCGGTAGGTCGGCTGCGCAGGCCCATTTTGCCCACGCCCATACCAATGGCTCCCGACGATACCAAAACAAGC
>DXDW01000089.1 GCA_019115305.1 Candidatus Anaerofilum excrementigallinarum | reverse complement strand
GGCGGCTTTTCCGCGCTGGTACAGAAGGGCTTCTCTGCCGGTGACCGCGAACTGATCGCCGCCATCCCCGAGGCTCTGGCCTGCACCGATTTTGTCTGCTCCAGCGTCAATATCGGCTCCACCCGGGCCGGCATCAACATGGACGCTGTCAAGCTGATGGGCCCGGTGGTGCGCCGCGCCGCCGAGCTGACTGCCGACAACAACTGCCTGGGCGCCGCCAAGCTGGTGGTGTTCTGCAACGCCGTGGAGGACAACCCCTTCATGGCCGGCGCTTTCCACGGCCCCGGCGAGCCTGACTGCTGCATCCATGTGGGCGTTTCCGGCCCCGGCGCCGTGCGGGCTGCCCTGGCTAAGCTGCCCAAGGACGCCCCCCTGCAGGAGGTAGCCGAGCTGGTAAAGCGCACCGCCTTCAAGATCACCCGCATGGGTCAGCTGGTGGGCGAACTGGCCGCCAAGGAGCTGGATGTTCCCTTTGGCATTGTGGACCTGTCTCTGGCTCCCACCCCCGCCATCGGCGACAGCGTGGCCCGGGTGCTGGAGGAGATGGGCCTGGCCTGCTGCGGCGGCTACGGCACCACCGCCGCCCTGGCTCTGCTCAACGACGCCGTGAAAAAGGGCGGCGTTATGGCCAGCGGCTCGGTGGGCGGTTTGTCCGGCGCCTTTATCCCCGTGAGTGAGGACGAGGGCATGATCGCCGCCGCCGAGAGCGGTGTGCTGTCTCTGCACAAGTTGGAGGCCATGACCGCCGTCTGCAGCGTGGGCCTGGACATGATCGTGATCCCCGGCGATACCCCCGCCGACGTGATCAGCGCCATGATCGCCGACGAGGCGGCCATCGGCATGGTGAACAGCAAGACCACCGCCGTCCGGGTGATCCCCGCCATCGGCAAGAATATGGGCGAACGGCTGGACTTCGGCGGACTGCTGGGCTACGGCCCCGTAATGCCGGTGAACGACAGCTCCCCCTCGGTGTTCGTCAACCGGGGCGGACGCATCCCCGCTCCCCTGCAGAGCCTGAAAAACTGATTTTCCCGTATATCCGCAGCGCCTGGCTTTTGCCGGCGCTGCTTTTTTGTCCAAAGTGCATAGACATGCTGCCGATAAAAAATACCGGACTGTATGCAAAACACCCCCGGCAAGAGGGATATTCTCCTCTGCCGGGGGTGTTTTTGCTATAGTTTGGTCTGTTCAGGCGATTCACTCTATGCCATGGAGCAGTTTCGCCGCCCGCAGGGTGTTTTCCATGAGCATGGCCCGGGTCATCAGGCCCACACCGCCGGGAACCGGAGTAATAAAGGAGGCCTTTTCGCTGGCGGCGGCAAAATCCACGTCGCCGCAGAGCTTGCCGTCGGCGCCCCGGTTGATGCCCACGTCGATGACCACCGCCCCGGGCTTGACCATATCGCCGGTGATGAAACCGGCCTTGCCCACCGCGGCGACGAGCACATCGGCCCGGCGGCAATGATCCGCCAGGTCCTTGGTGCGGGAATGGCAGACCGTGACGGTGGCGTTGCGCTGCAGCAGCAGCACCGCCGCCGGCTTGCCCACGATATTGCTGCGGCCCACCACCACGGCGTGTTTGCCATCCAGAGAAACGCCGGTGCTGGCGATCATCTCCAGACAGCCCGCGGGGGTGCAGGGCACAAAGCAGGGCTGCCCAATGAGCATCCGGCCCAGATTCACCGGGGTGAAGCCGTCCACATCCTTTTCGGGGGGGATGGCGGCGATCACCGTCTGTTCGTCGATCTGGGCAGGCAGGGGCAGCTGCACCAGAATGCCATGTACTTCCCTGTCAGCGGCCAGCTGGGCCAGAAGCTCCAGCAAAGCGGCCTGGGTAATGTCGGCGGGCAGGCGGTAGAGCCGGGACTCCATACCGCACTGGGCACAGTCCCGCTCCTTGCCGGCCACATACACCTGGCTGGCGGGGTCCTCCCCCACCAGAATCACCGCCAGACAAGGGCGGATGCCCCGCTGTTTAAGCTGTTCCACCTCCAGAGCCACCCGCTGTTTCACAGCGGCGGCCAGGGGTTTTCCTTCGATACGCTGGGCTGCCATGGTTCCATTCCTCCTGTTCTGTTTCCGCCGCAAGGGCCTGTCTCACTGGTCGGCCGGCGTCTGCGATTCCGGCTGCTCGGCGTGCTCCGCCTGTCCGGGCTGTTCCGGCTGCAGATTCTCCGGCTCTGCTTCGGGAGAAACCTCCGGCTGAGCAAAAAACTGCGGCGCCGTTTGGGGCTGCGGGGTCTTTTCCGGCTGCTCCCCTTCGGACTGGCCGGGCAGGGCCGGCACCTGGAGCGGAATGCCCTTGTATTTGCGGCGCAGCACCGCCCATACCACCAGGGCCGCCACCGCACTCACCGCTGCCAGCAGCTGGCTGACCCGCACCGGCCCCCACATGAGGGAATCGGTGCGCAGGCCCTCCACCACCGCACGCTCGGCGCCGTACCACACGGCATACAGCAAAGACATCTCGCCGTTGAAGCGGCGATGGGGAATGTAAAGTGCCAGCAGCGCAAAGCCCAGCAGGCACCAGATGGATTCGTACAAAAAGGTGGGATGCACCGGCATGGTGGGGTCCACCACAATGCCCTGAGCCGCCAGAGTGTCCTGCACCGAGGCCAGGTAATCGTGGGTAGACTGGCTGTACATGCCCCAGGGCAAGGTGGTGTTGCTGCCGAAGGCCTCCTGGTTGAAGAAGTTGCCCCAGCGGCCGATGCCCTGGCCCAGCAAAAAGCCGGCAAGGGCCAGATCCAGCATGGGCAGCACCGGCACCTTGCGCCATTTGCAGAACAAAATGCCGAAGAGCACCGCTCCCAGCACACCGCCGTAGATGGCAAGGCCGCCGTCCCGCAGGTTGACCATATCCCACAGGCTCTGGTATTCAAAGGGAGCAAACACCACATAATAGGCCCGGGCGCAGATCACCGCGCAGATGGTGGTGCCGATGATCACATCCACCATCCGGTCGGAATCAATGCCGAACCGCTTGGCGTTGGCAAAGGCAAAGACCAAGGCCAGGCAGAAGCCCACGGCGATGATGACGCCATACCAATACACATTGAAGTCGCCGATGGAAAAGGCCACCCGGCTGATATCCAGTTCCAGGCCAAGGCCCGGAAAAACAACATGATTTTCCATTTATTCCGCCTCCTGCCGATTGTCCGGCCAAATCACCACGGTAGCGCTGTTTTCCGGCAGCAGCATGGTCCGGAACGCCTGGTCCATATCCTCCGCTGTCAGCTCCACCAGCTGGCTCATCTCCTCATACAGGCTGCGGCCCTTGAGGGCGCTGCTGCAAAGGGCACCGGCGGTGCCGGTGACGCTGTCCAGCTCGCAGACCAGCTGACCGTACATCAGATTTTTGCACAAAGTGAACAGTTCCCGGTCCACACCCTGGCTGCACAGCCGCTCAATTTCCTCCAGCAGCAGCTGGCGCACTGTCTCGGGCTGTTCGGTTTCTCCCGAGAACAGCAGGCAGAGAGCCCCGTCCAGAGACAAAAATTCTCCGCCGAAATCGGCTCCGGTAAGCCCCTGATCGTACAGGCGGCGATAAAGAGGAGTCATGCTGCCGCAGACCAGCTCGGCCATCATGTCGCAGAGCAGCTCGGTGCGCAGCTGGTTTTCGGAGGTGGGCGGCGTTTCCTTGAAGCCGATGCCCAGCAAGGGCTTGGCCACGCTCATGGTAAATTCCCGCCGGGCCTCGGCCACCTGGGCGGGCTCCTCCACCGGCAGACGGCGCACCGCCGGCCGGGTGTCGGCAAAGCCGGCCCGCTCCACCGCCTCCAGCACCTGCTGGGCGGTGATATTGCCCGCCGCCGCCAGCACCAGATTGGCAGGGTCGTAGAAGGCGCGGACGCAGTCATAGAGCATTTCCGGGGAAATCTCCGCGATGCTCTCCACGGTGCCGGCGATATCCTGCCGCACGGGATGCTGGCTGTACAGACATTCCAGCAAAGCGAACATCATCCGCCATTCGGGGCTGTCGTCGTACATGCGGATCTCCTGGCCGATGATCCCCTGCTCCTTGGCCACCGTTTCGGGGGTGAAATAAGGGCGGCTCACCAGCCGCAGCAAAATGTCCAGGGCCTGCTCCACCCCGCTGGTGGTGGAAAAGAGATAGCAGGTCTTGTCAAAGCTGGTGAAGGCGTTGGCCGAGGCGCCCACCGCGGCATACTGGGAAAAGGCGTCTCCTTCCTCGCTCTCGAACATCTTGTGTTCCAGAAAATGGGCCACACCGGCAGGGAGGCGGCAGCGGCGGCCGTCCAGTTCAAATTCCCGGTCCACCGAGCCAAAGCGGGTGCCGCAGACCACATGGACGTCCCGGTAGCCGGGCATGGGCTTGACCAGCACCGTCATGCCGTTGTCCAGCACCAGCTTTTCACATTCGGCTGCCTTGCGCAGCGCCTGCATGGTATCATTCACGGCAGTCGTCCTCCTTTGTCAGCAGATAAGACAGGGAAAAGCGGAATTTCCCCATAGCCTGGCGCACCTGCTCGGCAGTGACCTGCTCCAGCTGGGCCCGTACCTGGGCGGGAGAATCGGTGTTGTCCCGCCAAAGCTGGCCGTTGTACCAGTTTTCCTGGGCCGAGATGCTGTCCCCCACGGCGGCCAGGGCATTGATGGTATAGCGCCGGGCGTCTTCCAGTTCCTGGTCGGAAACGGGATTTTCGCACAGATCCCTCCACTCGGCCAGAATGGCCTGTTCAGCGCGGGCCGCGTTTTCCGGCTCGATGCCGCTGTCGATGCACATTACCCCGCCAAAGGAGTTGAAGCTGGCGGCGCAGTAGTAGCACAGGCTCTGCTTTTCCCGCACATTCATGAACAGACGGCTGGTGGGGCTGCCCCCCAGCACCGCCATGGCCAGACGCATGGCCGGCAGATCCCGCCCTGTTTCAAAGTCCTCCACCGTAAACAGCAGGCAGAGCTTGGCCTGGACCATATCCATGGTTTCGGTAAAATGGCCGGGCTGGCAGGGAGGCATGGGCTTGCCTTCAGGCAGGGGCTGAGGCTGGCGCTCCAGCTTGTCCAGCTGATCCCGGACCATGGCGGCGGCCTGCTGGCCGTCCAGACCGGAACAGAAAATCTCTACCCGGGCACAGCGCACCATCCAGCGCCATGCCTCGGTGACTGCCTCGGCTGTGAGCCCCGGCACCTCCTCGGCATAGCCCTGGCGCTCGATGCCGGCGGGATCGTCCCCGAAAAATTTCCGGCGGGCCTGGCGCAGGCAGTACACCCGCTTGTCGTTGATCTCGCTGGCCAGCTCCTCGGCCATCTGCTTCTTTTCGATCTCCACCTCGGCGGCGTCGAACATGCCGTCCCGCAGGGCCGGGCGGAACATCACACCCAAAGCCAGGCGGGCGTATTCCTCGGCCAGCTGTTCTCCCCGCAGGGCAAACCGCTGCTGGATGCCGTCCACGCTGACGGTGAGGGCCCGGCAGGGGCCGCTGGCAGAGGTATTCACCGACAGATTGGCCCCGTACAGGGCAGCCAGACGCCGGGACAGGGCGGTGAGATCGGGATAATCGGCATATCCGCGCTCCAGCAGATAGGGCAGCAAAGCACAGGCGGTGGCGTTGTCCCTCCGGGCGGGATACCGCAGCTGCACAGTGAAACGGCAGCGGTTGAATTTGTCAGCCGGCAGCAGGTTCAGATAGACCTGAGGCGCCAGTTGTATACGTTCCAAATGTTTCCTCTCCTTTGTATGGCTCTGCGTCACTGCAGCAGGCCGAGATATTCTTCCAGACACAGGCCGCTCTCCTTGATAGCCTTGGCATTTTCCACGCCTACATACCGGTAATGCCAGGGTTCGTAGGAAACGCCGGTGATGGCCTGTTTGTCGCTGGGATAGCGCAGGATAAAGCCGTATTCGGCGGCGTGCTCCTGCAGCCAGTCAAATTCCGGCTCGTCTTCAAAATCTTCCTCCACCCGCTGGTTGGTGACGCTGCCCACATCCACCGCAAGACCGGTGTTGTGCTCGCTGCAGCCGGGGATCATCACCACCGTGGCAGCCTTTTCCCGGGCGTCGGCCTCGGCATAGCCCTTGCCGATCCACTTCTGCACCTCGGCGTCGTACAGCTCGGTCTGCCGCTCCACCGACCGATAGGTGGAACAGGCCATCAGGTGCAGGCCGGTGGCGTTGGCCGCCTGGCGCATCTCGTCAAAGGCGGCGGCGGCTTCGGTCTGCATCTGCAGGCTGGAATCCGCCAAGGTCACCAGCTCGGGGGCATATCCTTCGGGCAGAGGGCTGTTTTTGTTGGCCAAAATCAGCCGCCAGTCGTCCCGGCTGCCCACAACCTCTATCCCGGAGCCGGAATCGGAAGCCGGAGCCGAAGCAGGCTCGGAGCCGCTTTGGGTCTGCTGGGAATCAGAACCCGCGCTCTGGGCCGGCTGGCTCTGGGACTGGACGGCAGAGGAGGACTGCTGCGCGGAGGAGGATTCGTCCTTGTCCCCTGCCCCGATCCCTTTAAAAATCAAAAACAGCAGCAGAGCGATCAGGGCCACCGCCGCAACGGCCAGCAGCATCAGACGCCGCCGGCGGCGCTGCCGGCGCTTTTTGCGCATTTTTTGCCGCAGCCGAAGCTCGGCCGGGCCCATCCCCCGGCCAGGGTCACGGTTTTGCATAGATAAAAAGCCTCCCCTTTTTCGCCGGTTTCCAGGCAGACAAGGAACCCCGGCGAATGTTTTACTGTCATATCTTGTTATTATACCGCGAACCCCCGCCGGTGTAAACGTCTGCGGGCATCTTTATGCAAAAAAGGCACCCGCCTCTGCCGCAGCAGAAGCGGATGCCTGAATAGATGCAGAATTCAATCAGCGCAGGAAGGCGTCGTGGATGGCATTGACCGCCTTGTCGGCCTCGTCCTTGTTGATCAGCACGCTGATCTTGATCTCGCTGGTGGAGATCATGCGGATGTTGATGCTGCTCTCGTACAGAGCCTCGAACATGGTGGAAGCCACACCGGGATGGCTCTGCATGCCGGCGCCCACCACGCTGACCTTGGCCACGTCGGTGTCCACGGTGACGCTCTTGCCGTCAAAGCGGGCGATGTTCTCCTGCAGTACCGAACGGGCGGTTTCCGCCTCGTCCAGGGGAACGGTGAAGATCACGTCCTTGAGGCCGTCCTGGCCGGAGCTCTGCAGGATGATGTCCACGTTGATCTTGCGCTGGGCCATCAGCGAGAACACCTTAAAGGACATACCGGGAACATCCGGTACCCCCAAAATTGAAATCACAGCCACATTTACGTCCTTGGCGACGCCTTTGATCAGCATCCCTTCCACGTCTACTACCTCCTTCACAATTGTACCGGGCACGTTGCTGAGAGAGGAACGCACCTCCAGATTCACACCATATTTTTTTGCCAGTTCCACACTGCGGTTGTTCAGCACCTGGGCGCCCAGGCTGGCCAGCTCCAGCATCTCGTCAAAGGTGATCACGTCCAGCTTGCGGGCGTGCTTGACGATGCGGGGGTCGGCTGTATACACACCGTCCACATCGGTGTAGATCTGGCACAGGTCGGCGGACAGAGCCGCTGCAATGGCCACCGCGCTGGTGTCCGAGCCGCCACGGCCCAAAGTGGTGATGTCGTCCTGGGCATTGATGCCCTGGAAGCCTGCCACTACCACTACCCGGTTTTTGGCCAGCTCGTTTTCAATACGCTCGGCCTCCATGCGGCGGATACGCGCCTTGGTGTGGGTGCGGTCGGTGTGGAAGCCCGCCTGCCAGCCGGTGAGGCTGATGGCCGGACAACCCAGTTCGCCCAAAGCCATGGCCAGCAGCGCGATGCTGATCTGCTCGCCGGTAGCCAGCAGCATATCCATCTCGCGCTGGGACGGATTGTGGGTGATCTCGGCCGCCTTTACCAGCAGGTCGTCGGTGGTATCGCCCTGGGCCGAAACCACCACCACAACATCGTTGCCCTCGTTGTGGGTATTGGCCACAATGCGCGCCACGTTGAACAGGCGATCACGGTTGGCCACCGAGCTTCCGCCAAATTTTTGTACGATCAACGCCATACTCTCTGTTCCTCCTCTATCCATGCCCGCCTTCAATCGACGGAAGATAAGCAAAAATACGGGGATTGGAGTCCCAACCCGTTTATTCTACCACAGCGCCCCCATTTGCCGCAAGCAAATGTTTTACGCTGAAGGCACCCAAAGGCAGCCCCTGCAGCTTTGCCAGCTGCAGCCGGCTTTCGGCGCTGGCAAAAAACGCCTCGTCACTGCGGCGGACCACTGCCATGATGGTGGGCCCGGCGCCCGAAATATAGACACCCAGAGCTCCCAGCTCCTGGGCCAGATGGAACACTTCCTCGCCGCCCGGCACCAAAGGCAGACGGTAGCTCTGGTGCAGGGCGTCCTTGGTGGCCACGCCCAGCAGCTCGTAGTCGCCATCGCAGAAGGCCGCGGTGGCCAGAGCCGCCCGGGCCAGATTGTAGACGGCCGCCTTATAGGGCACTTCCTTGGGCAGCACCGCCCGGGCCTTGCGGGTGAGCAGGGGGAAATCCGGGATAAAGGCCGCAAAGGCCAGCTGCTCGCTGATATCCTTTTTCACGCTGTACACCTGGCGCTCGTCCAGCACGCTGGCCACAAAGCCGCCCAGCAGCGCCGGGGCCACGTTGTCGGGATGGCCCTCGATGTTGGTGGCCAAGGTGAGCATCTGCCGCTGGGTGAGAGGGCCGCCCATGAGGGCATTGGCGCCCAGGATGCCGCTGACGATACAGGCCGAGCTGGAGCCCAGACCTCGGGCCATGGGAATGGGATTGGTCTGGGTGATATGCATCCCCGGCACCGGCCGCCCGCAGAAGGCGAAGGTGTCGGCGGCAGCGCGGTAGACCAGATTTTCCGGGCCGGTGGGGACCTCGGTGCCGTCGGTGCTGGTGATCTCCAGGCCGTCGGCCAGCTCAAAGGTGACGGTGTTGTACATATCCAGTGCCAGGCCCAGGGCGTCGAACCCCGCTCCCACGTTGGCGCTGGTGGCAGGTACCTTTACAGTGATCATCTGGCGTGTCCTCCCTTATTCTTCCAGCAATTTCAGGGTGATGCATACCTGGCCGCCCAAGCCGGCCACAGCCGCCTTGGCCTGCTCCAGCTGGCTGGGAACAAGGCCGGTCAGCACACAGTAAGCGCCCGCGTCGGTAAGGCCGGTGTCGGTGCAGCCGGGCAGCTGCCGCAGAGTTTCGGGCTGCAGGCCCTGCACCCTTACATAATATGTAGCGGGAGAGGGGTCGGTGAGGGGGGCGTCGGCGGGAGCAGCGGGCTGCCAGAACAGACTATCATGGACGCTGGCCCCATGCTTGAGGGCGTCGATGACGTCGGCCACCACCGCGCTGGCGGTGGGCAGCTTGCCGGCGCCTTTGCCGTAGAACACCACGTCGCCCAGCATATCCCCCTTGAGCAGCACGGCGTTGAAAACATCCTCCACGCCGGCCAGCTGGTTTTCATTGGGCACCAGCATGGGCTCTACCCCGGCGGCCAGACGGCCCCCTTCCAGCTGTTTGGCCCATACCACCAGCTTGACCGCGCAGCCCATACTGGCGGCGGCGGTGATGTCGGCGGGGGTCACCGCCCGGATGCCGGTGGTGGGAATGTTCTGGGGATAGACATGCTTGCCGAAGGCAAGGCTGGCCAGAATGGCGATCTTGCGGCAGGCGTCGATGCCGTCCACATCGGCGGAGGGGTCGATGGTCTCGGCGTAGCCCAGGCTCTGGGCAATCTTGAGGGCCTGGTCAAAGTCCATATTTTCCCGGGCCATTTTGGTGAGCATGAAGTTGGTGGTGCCGTTCACGATGCCCTCAATGCCGGCGATCATGTTGGCCGCCAGGCACTGGTGCATGGGGGTGATGATGGGGGTACCGCCGCCCACGCTGGCCTCGAACAGAAACGCCACGCCGTTTTCCTTGGCCAGAGCCAGCAGCTCGGCGCCGTGGGTTGCCACCAGTTCCTTGTTGCTGGTGGCTACGCTGCGGCCGCTGGAAAGGCAGCGCTTGACGAAATCATAGGCCGGCTTGGTGCCGCCGATGGTCTCCACCACCGCCTTCACCTCGGGATCTGCCAGGATCACGTCCAGATCCTTTACAAACAGCTTTGCGTCGGGATGAGCAGAAAAATCCCGGATATCCAGGATGTATTTTACCTCAACGGGCTCCCCTGCCCGGCGCTGGATGGCAGCGGCGTTGCGCCGCAGCACCTCCAACACACCGCTTCCCACTGTGCCAAATCCCATGATTGCGATTTTTGCCATTGAGATTTCCCCCTATCTTGCTGCTGGCCGCCTTCCCTGCGGCCCTGTCTTGTCCTGCTTGGACTTACTTCAAACGCCCCGGTGGATCTCCACCACAGTGGGCTGCCGGGAAAGCTGAGCCATCATCTCGTCCACCGTCATCTGCATGGTGCCGGTGCGGATGGATACCGCCACCTGAGCTGCACCGTTTTCCGGCGTGGACTGGTTGATGGTGACGATGCTGGCTCCCGCTGCCGAAATGCCCGCCAAAAGGGCCTGCAGCGCTCCCGTCTGGTCCAGCAAGGTAGCCATCACCGTAAGGACCTCCCGGCTGTTTTCCGCGTCGAAAATACAATCCTTGTATTTATAAAAGGCGCTGCGGGAAATATCCGCCTGCCGGGTAGCCGAAGAGATGTTCTTCGCCTCGCCGCTGGCCAGCAGTTCCTTTGCCTTCAGCACCTTCAAAAACACTTCCGGCAGCACACTGGCCTCCACCAGAAAAAAGCGTCTCTCCATCTTTGTTGTCCACCTCTTATGCACAAATGTTTGCAATGTATACACTATATCACTCCGGCCCGGGAGTTGCAAGCCCCATTTTCACAATTTTTGTCAGTTTTGTACAAAACGTGAAAGTTTTGACTGTTCTTTCTGCTTGTTCTTTTACGAAATGCGCATAGGGATTTGCCGCATCTTTTTCCCTGCAAAGACAAAAAAGCCCGGCGGCGGGCCGCAGCAAAGGGCCCGCCGCCGGGTGAGGGGGGATAAAAGAGATTGTCAGACTAAAAGCAAGGCAAAGGGCTCCAAACGCCCGGCCGCCTTAACGCTCGGGGATCAGCAGGCCGTAGCTGCCGTCGGCACGGCGGTAGACCACATTGATCTCGTCGCTTTCGAAATCGCGGAACATAAAGAAGCTGTGTCCCAGCAGGTTCATTTCCAGAATTGCCTCCTCCACGCTGGAGGGCTTTACATGGAAGTGTTTCTCGCGGATGACATTGTAGGGCTCCTCGTCAGCCGGCTCCTCGTAGACTGCTTCCAGCGCCGGACGGGAGAACTTGTCGTCCAGCCGTTTGCGGTTTTTGACAATGCGGCGGGTGAGCAGATCCACCGCGTCTTCCAGCGCGTCTTCCATGCGGGGGGCCACGCGCTCGGCCCGAATGGCTACTCCCTTGTCACGCACCGTGATTTCAACGGTCTGCCGTTCTTTCTCAACAGTCACTGTCACCTGTGCCTGGGCTTCGTCCGAGAAAAACTTCTGCAGCTTGGACAGAGCCGATTCGGTTTTCTCCATAAATGCGGGTTTCAGGGTGACCTTTCTGCCGGTATACGTGATTTTCATATGAGCGCCTCCTTTTCGTACGATCCAGAAAAGCGGCGTACCTTTTG
>DXDW01000088.1 GCA_019115305.1 Candidatus Anaerofilum excrementigallinarum | reverse complement strand
TTATTCCTGCAGGCAGATTGTGATGCCCCAACCTCCCTCGGTGGTGTTGGTGCGCATGTGACTGCAGCGATGCCCTGCCTGTTCCAGCAGGCGGAAGAAATCCGATTGGCTCATGGCTTGTCTGGCCTTGTTGTACACCTGCCGCCGGTCAAAGCCCACCATCAGGATGTCCCCTTTCTGTTTGGCCAGTATCCGCACCAGCTGCCTTTCGTCCCAAGTCGACAGCAGCAGGCCGTTGCGCCTGTAGTAGTTGTCGGCTGTGGCAGTGGATGCGGGCATTTCGGCCGGATTTTCCGGCCGGTGGGATTCCAGCATCTGGGCACTGGTCAGGTTGAACCACTCGTAGCAGCGCCGATTGCTGGTCTCCCTGTCCCAGGTCACATCGGTATAATACAGATTGCCGCCTATCACCACCCGGTTCCAGGCGTGCCTTTCTCCCCTGGCATCTCCCTCTACCACCGCACACTGGATGCCGACCTTCTGCATCAGATAGGCGTAGGCTTTGGAAAAACCGGCGCAGACACAGCACCGCAGGCAAAGCGCCTCGTAAATGTCCTGGCCTGTTCTCTCTCCCCTTTTCAGGTAGGTGACGTTGGCACAGAGCCAGTCGTGCAGATACAGTGCCCGCTGGTACTCGTCGCCTCGGGGCATCCCCGCCAGGATCTGGCTTGTCACCTGCTCCAGCTGTCGGCGAAGATAGGGTGCATTGGAGTATTTCAATTTAAAAAACACTTCGGCGACGCCGTTCTGGATGCGATAGGAATACCGGCTGTCCAGCCAGAAATATTCCGGCTTGATCATCACCCGATGGACCAGTGCCTGCAGCTGTTTTTCGTCCACTCCCGTTACCCGCGCCGTGGTCTGCATCCCCTCCACTGCCGCGCAGAGGGCCCGCATATTGTCGTCCATAGGCGGTTCTGCGGGCGCCTGACGACGGGGCGGCTGCTCACGCACCGGCTGCGGCCGGGGATGTTCCGTGCCGGCGGGCGTCGACCTTTCCTCACGGCCTGCCGGCTGGTCCCAATCGCTTTGCCAGGTGGGCCAGCCGCTGTCCTGCTGCTGCCAATTTGAGGGCGCAGGCGACGGCTGAGGCGGGTCCCAGCCCGGTTGATCCCAGCCCGACTGCTCCCAACTGGGCTTGCCCCAGCCGCTTTGATTCCAGTCATCCGCTGCGGGCTGCCGTAAAGGGTCCACCGCATCCCAGCCGCTATTTTCCCATTCCCCGGAAGCAAAGGGCTTCTCAAAAGGCGACTGCCAAGGAGATTCATCCCAGCTTTCAAAACCGGCCGGCTGGCTTTTGTCCCAATCATCGGTTTCCCAATCCTGCCATGTATTGGGATTTTTTTCGTTGACCATTGTTTTCCTCCTTTGCGGCAGCGAAACTCATCTGCGCAGGATCTCCTTTACCGGGCCATAGCAAACCAGCTGATCGCTGTAAGTATCGTAAAACACAAAGCTGCGCGCCGCCTTATTGAAGGCGTAGAACATACCGGAGCTTCCTTCCGGCAGGGGCTGTATATAGCGGGAAAACTGCATAACGTCCCCTACGGCTGCCATGATTCCCTCTCGAAATGCCGGCAGCTCCAGTGCCCGGGCGGAAAGCTGGCGCAGCGGGTCCTGCAATCCCAGACGCACCCCCGGCTGCCACACCCGCAGATCGGGGCTCAGATGGGTGCGGGGCGGGGTAAATTCCATCATTTCCTGCCGCAGCATCTCACAGGAGCCAACGCCCAGAGGCGTGTCGCAGACGGCATAGATTCGGGCAGAGGGAAGTTCCGCCCGCAGCAGCATCTCCTCATTTTCTAATTCCAGACCCGAAATTTCGGCGTCGCTGAACAGCAGCGTAAAGGGGATCTCCCCCATTCCCGGGGGCACACAATAGCCGCTGTCCTCCTCCGGGTCGCCCAGAGGCAGCCCCCGCAGCCAACTATGCCGGAATTCCTGCTGCCGCCACAGCTGGTGGAAATGGGACAGCATATGAAACCGGTCATATTGGCAGTCCTCCAGCAAAATAGTCTGCACATCACTCATATTTCTTCATCCTTTCTCACACCCGTACCCGGCACCCCTTTTCCGAACCGATACCGCGTCTGTAACTGCGCAGGCTGCGGGCGGTGGTGCGCTCCAGCACTACTATCTGTTCGGTCTTTCCATCCAGCACCGGCATACGGCATTCGGCCATCCGCTCCCGCAGAATTTCCACTGTAGCACGGGGAGCCTTGCAGCCGTCCTTCACCCGGTATTCGATCTCCAGTTTTCCGCTTTCGGGGTTATAGAATACCTGTCCGCGGTCCACGTTGCTCTCGCCAGTATAAAACTTTTTGCTCACATCCCAGCTGGCACGGTTCTGCTGGGGATCGGTAAACAACCGGCTTTCCACGCTGGATACACTGGCGCCGGTGGCGGGACCCGTGAAACGGGCATCCACCGCATTCAGTTCGGAAGCCAGTGTATTCGGCAGCTGCCCGTTGGCGATCTTGGTCTCCCGCTGCTCCCAGTCCGGTTCGGTAAGCTCTATGGTTTTTCCCGAATGGGTGGTGGTGAATTTCTGAGCCGGGCGCTGGGCGTCGGCCAGGCGCAGCACCGCCGTTTCGTACTGCAGCCGGGTGTAGGCCTGCTCGTTGGTAATGGTGAAATTGCCTTTTTCGTCAAATTTACCCAAGAACGAAGGATCAAAATCCAGCCTTCTGTCCTGGGCCATGCCATGCAGATTCTGCATGGCTACCTCAAATTCTCTGCGCACAAAGGCTTCCTTGTCGGTCACCTCCCAGGTGGGGTGGCCGTCCTTATCCAGAATTGGTTTTCCCTTGGCGTCGATGGCCTGGTGGGCAAAGGTGCTGGTATCCACCTCAATGCCGGCCTTCTCACACCGCTGCATAAAGGTCGTCATGTCCTTGCTCAAAGCGTCCGGGCTATCACCTACTCGCACGCCGGAATTGCTCTTGCTGTGCAGATAGGTAAGCGCCGCCACCTCGTTGGGGTCGATGCCTTTTTCCTGCAATGCTTTGGCATCCTCCAGCACATGCATGGCCGACTGGGAGGGATGCCCGCTGCGGATCACATCGCCGTATTCTTCGATTTTTCCTGCAGTGATGGGCTTTTGCAGCTCCTGTGCCTCGTGGGCAGCACACTTTTGCTGATACTCCTCTATGCTTTCCAGGCCGCCGTCCATACCGGTGTCGTGGTACAGCGCCGCCGTGAGCAAAACATCCGACTTGATATCGGCTTCGCTTCCAGGCTCGATACCCTGACTTTGGGCAAATTCCCGGAATGCCTGGGAATACTCCAGGGTATTGGTGGCCACCTCCTTGATGTGTTCGGGGCCGTGATCGGTGTACTTGTCCAAAACGGGGTCCTGCTTACTGATCTCTTGGGCCAGCTCATACCGGTGAGCGGTCAGTTCATTCACCCGTTCCACCAACCGGCCCATCTCCATCCTGCGGCCGCCTTCTCTGCCGAAGGCGTCATCCATAGCCCGCTCCAGTTTTCGCTGGTTCTCCTGCTTCTGCAATTCGTACTGCTGATGCCGCGGCAGTTCCTTCAACGGATTTTCGAGCTTTTCGGGATGGATATTTTCCGGATTCTCGGGAGTATCCAGGTTATTCGGGCCTTTGGGGCCATGGGGACCGGAAAAATTCTCCGGATTGTTGGGGTCATGGGGCGGAGGAGGCAGATTCTCTGTATGTTCCGG
>DXDW01000087.1 GCA_019115305.1 Candidatus Anaerofilum excrementigallinarum | reverse complement strand
CCGCCAGCAGCGCGAGAAAAAAGCAAACCAGACGCAAGATCAATCGTTTCATGGCTCCTCCTCAGAACTGGAAATAGATGAACTCCACCGCCACCCCTTCGGGCAAAGTGAGGGCGCAGAGCAGCACGGCCAGGCAGACGGCATACCGCACCGCCCAGCGCACGGGGGCTTTCTGGCGCTGCAGCAGAGCGATGGGGTCGCCCCAGAAGCGCTGGATGAGATCGAAACCCACCAGAGCGGCAATGGCGCCGGCCATCACCGCCAGCTTGCCGCCGGTAAGGCCCATAGTCTGCAATGCCACCTGGATGCCCTGCAGGGGGGCGCTGGCGGCCCAGGGGAGCCGCCGCAGAATGAGCAGGGCGTCGGAGAGGGTGTCGGCCCGGAAAAAGATCCAGCACAGGCAGACCAGCGCAAAGCAGACTGCCCAGTGCAGCACCGAAAAGACCTTTTTTGCAGTGGGTCCCCGCCGCTCCATGGCGGCCTTGCGCCGGGGCAGCCAGAAAACGTCGGCCATGCTCAGCAGACCGAACAGCCCGCCCCAGATCACAAAATTCCACTCGGCTCCGTGCCACAGACCGCTGACCAGAAAGGTGAGAAACAGATTCCGCAGATGGCGCCACCGGCCCCGACGGCTGCCGCCCAGGGGGATATAGACATAGTCCTGGAACCAGGTGGAGAGGGAAATGTGCCACCGCCGCCAGAATTCCTTGATGCTGGTGGAGAGGTAGGGGCAGCGGAAGTTGGTCATCAGGGAAAAGCCCAGGATGCGGGCGCTGCCCAGAGCAATGTCGGAGTAGCCGGAGAAATCGCAGTAGATTTGGAATGCAAACAGCAAGGTGGCGATGAGGTAGGCCATGGGTCCGCAGCCGTTCAGATCACCGTAGACAAAGTTTACATACACGGCGGCGGTGTCGGCCACCACCACCTTTTTAAACAGTCCCCAGGCGATCTGATGACAGCCGTAGGAGATGGCGGCGGGATCGGGGCGATGGGGCTGGTAAAACTGGGGCAGCAAAGTCACCGCCCGCTCGATGGGACCGGCCACCAGCTGGGGGAAAAAGCTGACATACAGCGCATAGATGCCGAAATGCTTTTCGGCCTTCATCTGGCCCCGGTAGACGTCGATGACATAGCTGAGGGTCTGGAAAGTGTAAAAGCTGATGCCCACCGGCAGGATCACCTGCAAAGTGAAATCACTCACCGGCAGTGAGAACCGCCGCAGCAGGGCCGTGACGCTCTGGCTGAAAAAGTTGAAGTATTTGAAAAAGAACAGACAGCACAGGCTGAGCCCCACGCCGGTGTACAGGCAGAGCTTTTTGCCTTTTTGGGTGGCGGCCCGCTCCACACCCAGAGCCGCCAGCCAGCTGGTGAGGGTGGTGAACAGAATGAGGAAGATGAGCTCGGGGTTCCAGCTCATATAAAAATAGTAGCTGGCCGCCAGCAGCAGGACCCAGCGCCAGCGATGGGGAAGCAGAAAATAGCCGCAGGCCACCGCAGGCAGAAAAATGGCGTATTGCCAGGAATTGAACAGCATGGGCGCAAACTCCTTTTGGGGATATTCTTGGTTTGGCAGACGGTTTAACTATACCACAAATCCCACCGCCCGCACAATAGCAAGCGGTTGCACCCCCAAAGCGGGGCTGGTACAATGAAGGCAGCGCAAGCAAAAGAGAAAGAGGTGATTTTTGTGGAGAGGATTTTGGTCATCGGCTGCCCGGGAGCGGGCAAAAGCAGCTTTGCCCGCCGGCTGCGGGAAATCACCGGTCTGCCCCTGCATTATCTGGACATGATCTGGCATCGGCCCGACCGCACCACCATCTCCCGTGAAGAGTTCGACCGCCGGCTGGAGCAGATTTTGCAGACAGACCGGTGGATCATTGACGGCAACTACCAGCGCACCATGGCCCGGCGGCTGGAAGAATGCGACACCGTGTTTCTCCTGGACATCCCTGTGGAAATCTGTCTGGAAGGGGCAAAAGAGCGGATCGGCCGCCAGCGGGAGGACCTGCCCTGGGTGGAAAACGAGCTGGATGAGGAATTCCGGCAGTGGATCGAAGAGTTCCCCGCCCGGGATCTGCCGCAGATCCGCAGCCTTTTGGAGCAATACGCCGGCAGACGGCGGATCGTTGTGTTCCGGTCCCGGCAGGAGATGGAGCAGTACCTGGGCCGGCTGGCCCGGGAACAGAAAAAGTAAACACCGTACAAACCCAAAGCCGGGCGGCCCCCGAAAGGAAACCACCCGGCTTTGGTGAAAGAGAAAGCGGTGTTGGTTACAGAATGCGCACCCGGATGATGCCGGGCACGGCGGCCAGATCCTGCTGCAAAGTGTCCGGCACAGCGCCGGTGGCGTCCAGCATGGTGTAGGCCATATTGCCGCGGGATTTGTTGACCATGTTCTCGATGTTCAGGGCCGCGGCGGTGGTGAGAGCCGTAATGCCCGAAATCAGGCCCGGCTCGTTTTTGTGGATGACGCAGATGCGGCGGTCACCGGCCCGGGCCTGGGAAACGGCGGGCAGATTTACGCTGTTGGTGATATTGCCGTTGAGCAGGTAGTCGGCCAGCTCGTCGGCGGCCATAACGGCGCAGTTCTCCTCGCTTTCGGGGGTGGAAGCGCCCAGATGGGGGATGCAGGTGACCCCCGGTACCCCCAGCAGCTGGTCGCAGGGGAAGTCGGTGACATAGGCTGCTACCCGGCCGCTGGCCAAAGCCGGCAGCAGGGCGTTGTTGTCCACCAGTTCGCCCCGGGCGAAATTGAGGATGCGGATGCCGTGTTTGCACACCGACAGCGCCGCTGCTCCTATAAAGCCTTTGGTCTGGTCATTCACCGGCAGATGCAGGGTGATGTAATCGCACTGGGAGAGGATCTCGGAGAGATTGACGCAGTGCTGTACCTCCCCCGAAAGGCTCCAGGCGGCTTCTACCGAGATGTAGGGGTCGTAGCCCAGCACCTCCATGCCCAGATGGAGCGCCGCGTTGGCCACCTTGACGCCGATGGCACCCAGACCGATGACGCCCAGCTTTTTGCCCCGCAGCTCGGGACCTACAAACTGGTTTTTGCCCTTTTCCACCAGGCCGCCCACGGCGTCGCCCTGGCCCTTGAGGCCGTCGGCCCAGCGGACGGCGGCAGCCACATTGCGGCTGGCCAGCACCAGACCGCCGATGGTCAGTTCAGCCACGGCCCCGGAGTTGGCGCCCGGGGTGTTGAACACCACGATGCCCTGGGCCGAGCATTTGTCGATGGGGATATTGTTGACCCCGGCGCCCGCCCGGCCGATGGCCAGCAGGCTGTCGGGAAGGGGAGTGTCGTGGAGTTTGGCGCTGCGCACCAGAATGCCATCGGGGGTGTCGGTTTCGTTGTCCACCGCAAAGGTGGCGGCGGGCAGCCGGGCCAGACCGGCCGGCGCGATGGAATTGAGGGTCTTTATGGTAAACATAGCGTTTTTCATCCCTTTCTATTGGTAAAAGCAGACCGTCGTCAGCCGTTTTTGGCGGCGAAATCCTTCATGAAGGCCACCAGATCCACCACGCCCTGGCGGGGCATGGCGTTGTAGATGGAGGCCCGCATGCCGCCCACCAGCCGATGGCCCTTGATGTTGGCGAAGCCTGCCTTGGCGGCTTCGGCGCAGAAGGCGGCGTCCAGTTCGGGGGTGGGGCTGGTGAAGGTGACGTTCATGATGCTGCGGTCGGGTTTGTTGACGGGATTCTTGTAGAAATCCTGGCTGTCCAGATAATCGTAAAGCAGCGCGGCCTTTTCGTTGTTGCGCTTTTCCATCTCGGCCAGACCGCCCACATCCTCCTCGATCCATTTCAGGACCAGGCCGGTCATATAGATGCACCAGCAGGGAGGGGTGTTGTACATGCTGTCGGCGTCGATGATGGTTTTGTAGTTGAGCATATCCGGCACCGTGGGACCCGCATGGCCCAGCAGATCTTCCCGGACGATGACGATGGCCATGCCGGCGGGGGCCACATTTTTCTGGACGCCGAAATAGATCAGCCCGTATTTGCTCACGTCGGTGGGCCGGGAGAGGATGCAGCTGGACATATCCGCCACCAGGGGCACGCCCTCTACCTGGGGCAGCTTGGTGAACCGGGTGCCAAAGATGGTGTTGTTCTCGCAGATGTGGATATAGCTGGCGCCCGGGGTGTAGGTCAGCTTGTCCACGTCGGGAATGGCGGTGTAGTTGCAGTCGGCGGTGTTGGCCACGATATTCACCTGGCCGAACTTGGCCGCCTCCTTGGCCGCCTTCTTGGAAAAGTTGCCGGTGACCAGGTAGTCGGCCTGGCCGGTGGTCATCAGATTCATAGGCACCATGGCGAACTGGGTGGAGGCGCCGCCCTGGAAAAAGCCCACCTTGTAATTGTCGGGGATGTTGAGAACCCGGCGCAGACGGGCTTCGGTGTCCTTGGCGATGGAGTCGAATACCTTACTTCGATGGCTCATCTCCATAACAGACTGGCCGGAAGACCCGTATTCGAGCAGTTCCGCCTGGGCTGTTTTCAGAACGGGTTCGGGCAGCATGGACGGCCCGGCGCTGAAATTGTAGACTCTTGCCATATGTATTCCCTCCTGTATTCAGCACTTTAATTGGTAAAAGTGTTGTTATCTATTATATACGGAAATTTTCCCCGGCGACAGAGCAAAAATAAACAAAAAAACCAAAATGCAGACAGATTTGATTGTGCAACAAGTGCATGTGTTTTCCTTGAGAAAACAAAATGTGAAAAAGCACAGAAAAACAGCGGCGATATAAAGATATGAGAGAAAAATGTGTTTGATTCAAAAACAGTTTTCCGCCATACAAAGAAAAACGCGCCTGCTTTTTGGGAAAATCCAAAAAACAGGCGCGTTGGCAAAAACAGATTGGCTCAATTCCGGCGGCAGCCGCTGCACCGGGAACAGTTTCCGCAGCAGCCTTTTCCGCTGCGGCGGGCCCGGCGCATATAGCCAAGGGCGGCGATGACGCCGCCGGCCACCAGGGCCAGAATGAGATAATCGGCAAAACCCATATATATTACCTCTTATTTACAGGATCAGGCCAGGCCGAAAACCATGCCCAGCAGCCGGACCGCAAAGGCGATCACCCAGGCGATGACGCACTGGCTCAGAGCCACCAAAGCGGCGGAGCGGCCGCTGTTCAGCTCCCGCTTGACGGCAGCGATGGCCGCCACACAGGGGGTGTACAGCAAGGTGAAGACCAGGAACACAAAGGCGGTGAAGGGGCTGAACATTCCGGCCAGGGCCTGGGGCAGCTCGGCCATGGAAGAACCGGTGAGTACCGCCAGAGTGCTGACCACCGTTTCCTTGGCGGAAAAACCGGTGATGAGGGCGGTG
This sequence comes from Candidatus Anaerofilum excrementigallinarum, assembly GCA_019115305.1. Taxonomy (GTDB): domain Bacteria; phylum Bacillota; class Clostridia; order Oscillospirales; family Ruminococcaceae; genus Anaerofilum; species Anaerofilum excrementigallinarum. Next base: position 2,191 of record DXDW01000087.1, on the reverse strand, counting down.
GATACCCGCCAGTCGCCGAAGCCCAGAGGAGTGAACAGGGGAGCGATGAGTCCGCCCAGCATAGCCAGCAGGCTGTTGGCGGACTCGGTGACGATGTTCAGACGGGAATCAAAGCTCTGGAGAAACCAGATGATGATGGTGGCCACAAAGATCACCGTGAAGGCGCGGGTGAGGAAGTCCTTGGCTTTATCCCACAGCAGCATCCAGACGCTCTTGGCGCTGGGCAGCCGGTAGTTGGGCAGCTCCATGACGAAAGGCACGGGCTCGCCACGGAACAGACTGCTTTTCAGCAGCAGGCCGTAGAGGACGCCCACCACCATGCCCAGCAGGTAGAGAACGATCATCACCAGGGCCCGATACTCCCGGGGGAAGAAAGCCTGGGTAAAGACGGCGTAGATGGGCAGCTTGGCGCTGCAGCTCATGAAGGGGGTGAGCAGGATGGTCATTTTGCGGTCCCGCTCGGAGGACAGGGTGCGGCTGGCCATAATGGCCGGCACGCTGCAGCCGAAGCCCACCAGCATGGGCACAAAGCTGCGTCCCGAAAGGCCGATGCGCCGCAGCAGCTTATCCATTACAAAGGCCACACGGGCCATGTAGCCGGAATCTTCCAGCAAAGACAGGAAGAAGAACAAGGTGACGATGGTGGGCAGGAAACTCAGCACGCTGCCTACGCCGGCAAAGATGCCGTCGATGACCAGGCTGTGCACCACCGGGTTGATGCCGTAGGCGGTGAGACCGGCGTCCACCACCCCAGTGAACCAATCGATGCCCAAGCTCAGCAAATCGCTGAGGGCGGCGCCCACCACGCCGAAGGTGAGCCAGAACACCAGGCCCATAATGGCCACGAAGATGGGGAAGGCCCAGATGCGGTGGGTGAGGATGGCGTCGGCCTTTACGCTGCGGGCGTGTTCCCGGCTTTCGCCGTTTTTCACCACGTTGTCGGCGCACAGCTCCTCAATAAAGGTATACCGCATATCGGCCAGACAGGCTTCCCGGTCGGTGCCGGTCTCGGTCTCCATTTCCGAGATGGCATGCTCCATCATGTCCTTCTCGTTGTCCGAAAGAGCCAGCTGCTGCTCCATGAGGGTGTCGCCCTCCACCAGCTTGGTGGCGGCAAAGCGGGAAGGTACCTGCAGCCGCTGGGCGTGGTCCTCGATGAGGTGGCCGATGGCGTGGATGCAGCGGTGGACGGCGCCGGCGCAGAAATCCACCCGGCCGGGTTTTTCCCGGCGGCGGGCCACCTGCAGGGCGTGCTCGATCAGCTCGTCGATGCCTTCGTTTTTGGCAGCGGAGATGGGAACTACCGGGATACCCAGTTCAGCCTCCAGGTGGTTCACATGGATGGTGTTGCCGTTGGCCCGCATCTCATCCATCATGTTCAGAGCCAGCACCATGGGGATGTCCAGTTCCATGAGCTGCAAGGTCAGGTAGAGGTTGCGCTCGATGTTGGTGGCGTCCACAATGTTGATGATGCCGTCGGGCCGGTTCTGCAAAAGGAAATCCCGGGTGACGATCTCTTCATTGGAATAAGGAGAGAGGGAATAGATGCCGGGCAGGTCCACCACCGTGGCCTCGGGGTGCTTGCGGATGCGGCCGTCCTTGCGGTCCACCGTCACGCCGGGGAAGTTGCCCACATGCTGGTTGGAGCCGGTGAGCTGGTTGAACAGGGTGGTCTTGCCGCAGTTCTGGTTGCCGGCCAGGGCAAAGGTGAGGGGCGCACCCTCGGGAATATCGCCTCCCTTGCCCCGGCGAGTGGAAACCTCGCCCCGGCCGGGATGGGGAATGGCCCCCAGGCGGGCAGAGGAACGGGGATTCTTGCTGGGGTCGCGGGGATCCGAAATGGTGATGCTCTTGGTGTCTTCCAGGCGCAGGGTGAGTTCATAACCCCGCAGTTCCAGCTCCACGGGGTCCCCCATGGGGGCTACCTTGCGCAAAGTGACGGTGGTGCCGGGGGTGAGGCCCATGTCCAGCAGATGATGCCGCAGGGCGCCCCGGCCTTCCACCGAGAGAATATCGGCGCTTTTGCCGACGGACAGTTGATCCAGTGTCATAGGATTTGCTCCTTTATACTTATAGCGTTGCAACAGCAAAATTCTTTGTTTCGACCGGTTTCAGTGTAGCACGCGGAAAAAAGTAAGTCAAGAAGCGGTGAAGCTGCAAAAAAATACATATACATATAAAATATATTCCC
>DXDW01000086.1 GCA_019115305.1 Candidatus Anaerofilum excrementigallinarum | reverse complement strand
GAAAGGTAAAGAAAAAGTCTGCGATTCACAGCGAGCCGGAGGCAATACCGGTGAAAAAGGCTCGCAGTGAGCCGGAGGCAAGGCCGATGAAAAAAGGCACGCAGAGGGCGGGCCAGGCCAGCGCTGATTGCCTTTGGCGAGTGGAAGGGAAACAAAAAAGCCTCCGGCTCGCGGTGGGCCGAAGGAAAGGCCGGTAAAAAAGGCACGCTGTGGGCTGAAAAGGCCAACGCTATTTGTTTACGGCGAGTGGGAGGTAAACAAAAAAGCCTCCGGCTCGCAGTGAGCCGGAGGCAAGACCGGTGAAAAAAGGCAATACCGATGAAAAAATTAACGGGTGAGGGGGGCGCATTTGGCGGCCAGCCAGGTCTGCTCTTCTTTGTTCAGCAGGGGCGCCAGGGTCTTTTCCACCATGGCATGGTAGTCGTTGAGCCAGGTCAGCTCCTCATCGGTGAGCATGGATACCACCACAGGTGCGGTGTCGATGGGACAGTAGGTGATGGGCTCAAATCCGAAGAAACGGCCGTACTCGGTCTGCATCTTCTCCACGCAGAGCAGCTCGTTTTCAATGCGGATACCCACCTGGCCCTCCTCGTAGATACCGGGCTCGTCGGTGATGGTCATGCCGGGCACGAACTTGACGTTGTTGGTGATGCGCAGGTTCTGGGGTCCCTCATGGACGCCGCCCAGAAATCCCACGCCGTGTCCGGTACCGCAGCGGTAATCGATACCGTGCTGCCAGACAGCGCTGCGGGCCAGAATATCCAGGTTTCCGCCGGTGCAGCCCTCCAGGAACACAGCGCGAGCCATGCCGATGTGGCTTTTCAGCACCAGGGTGTACCAGGTCTTTTCCTGGTCGGTGAGTTCGCCCATGGCGTATGTACGGGTGATGTCGGTGGTGCCGTCCAGGTACTGGGCGCCGCTGTCCACCAGCAAAAATCCCTTTTTGGCCAGCACCGCGCAGGTGGCCGGCTGGGCGCTGTAATGCATCATGGCCGCGTTGCCGCCATAGGCCGCAATGGTGCCGAAGCTCTCGCCGATGCAGGCAGGCTGCACGAAGCGCACGTTGCGCAGCATGGCCGCGATGTCACACTCGGTGGTGCGCTGGCCGGCTTCCATCCGCTTTTCCAGCTCCATCTGGAACCGCACCATGGCCGCGCCGTCCTTCTGATGCGCATTTTTCAGGCTGGCGATCTCGGTGGGATTTTTCACGCCCTTCAGGGCCTGTACCGGCTCCTCGCCCTCCACAATGGTGAAAGCGGGGTTGGTCTCCAGCTCCTGCCACAGAGCGTAGCTCACCGAAGCGGGATCGGCCAGGATGGTCTGGGCCTGGTCGTTGCGGCGCAGCCAGCTGCGGATCTCGCCGTAACCCCGCACCTCGATGTTGTTGTCCCGCAGCATGGCCAGCACGTCGGCGGGCAGCCGGGATGCGTCGATGAACAGCAGGGCGGCGTCCTGGCTCACAAACACATAGCACAGGGCGAAGGGGTTGTATTCAATGTCGGCAGCCCGCAGGTTGGTCAGCCAGGCGGCGCTGTCCAGCCGGGTCACCAGCAGGGAGGTGGCTCCCTTTTGCCGCAGCAGCTCGCGCACCTGGTCCAGCTTCTGGGCAGCGGACAGACCGGTGTATTCCACCGGATGCAGGTATCCCTGGCTGGCCGGAATGGCGGGCCGTCCCTCCTGCCAGTTGGGGGTGACCAGATCCACGTCCTTGATGGTGATGTTTTTGCTGCCAAAGGCCTTCTGCAGACTGCGGACAAAGGCCTGGGAATTCACCTGGCCGTCCAAAGCCAGGGTCTGGCCGTCCTGCAGCTTGTCCGCCAGCCAGGCGCCCACGGTGGGCACGCCGGGCTGGGCCATGCGCATGAGCTGGATCTCACTGCCGGACAGCTGGCGCTCGGCCTGGATGAAATAGCGGCCGTCGGTCCACAGGGCGCTTTCGCCGTCGGTGAGGGCCAGAGTGCCCGCCGAACCGGTGAACCCGGAAAAATAGCTGCGGGCCTGCCAATGTCCCGGCAGGTACTCGCTGAGATGGGGGTCGGAAGAAGGAATCAGACAGGCGTCGGCGCCGCAGGCCTTCATGGTGCCGCGCAGGCGCGCCAGTTTTTCGTTGGTGCTCAACATGAAAAGCTCCTCTTTTCTACACAGAATCACGCGGGGCCAAAGGCCCCAAAAAAGCACCGGGCGGTGGGACTGAGGTCTGCTGCCAGGCCGCCGCACCGCCGTGCTGGAATATATTTATCTTATCACAACATGCCCGCCGAGAAAAGAGTTTTTGTAGATAAAATGTCGATTCATCTAGACAAAAAGCCCGCCCGAACGGGGATTTTCGGCCCCTTTCGGCATCCGGCGGGCCGGGCCAAAAACGCCGGGGGACTGGCGGCGCAGAGGGGGCTGTGGTACAATAGAAGCAGCTTTTGGGCCGAAATGGGCCTTTTTGCAAGGAGGAATCGGGATGACCGCCGCCACTGTTCTGCATCTGACCACCCCCCATACCAGCTATCTCATCGGCCTGCTGCCCACAGGCCAGGCCGCCCATCTCTACTATGGCCCTCGCCTGGCCCACCGCAAGGACTGGAGCGCCCTGCTGCAGCCCCGGGCCGCCGGCTACGGCACCATGGTGACCTACGACCGCAACTACCCCACCTACGGCCTGGACGAGGTGTGCCTGGAAACCAGCGGTCTGGGCAAGGGGGATTTCCGGGAACCCATGGTGGAACTGGAAGGAGCCGACGGCCAGCGGGTGACCGATTTTGTGGTGCGCAGCTGGAAACAGTATTCCGGCAAGCAGCCGCTGCCGGGGCTTCCCTCCAGTTACGGCGACTGCGAGACTACCGAGATTCTGCTCTACGAAGCCACCCTCAAGGTGGAGCTGGTGCTCTGCTATTCCGCCTTCACCGAATACGACGTCATCGCCCGCAGCGCCCGGCTGCGCAACGCCGGGTCGGGAACCATCACCATCCGGCGGCTGCTCAGCGCCCAGCTGGACATGGAGGGCGGGCCCTACACCTTGCTCACCTTCGACGGCATGTGGGGCAACGAGCGGATCGTGCACAGCCATCCCCTTTCGGCGGGCACGGTGCTCAACGACTCCAAAACCGGCCACTCCAGCGCCCGGCACAATCCCTTTGTGATTCTCCGCCACCGGGACGCCGACGAGAGCCACGGCCTGTGCTACGGCTGCAATCTGGTGTACAGCGGCAGCCACGCCGAATACTGCGAGACCAGCTACACCGGCAAGGTGCGGCTGCTGACCGGCATCAATCCCAGCGGCTTTGGCTGGCAGCTGGCGCCGGGGGACTCCTTTCAGACCCCCGAAGCGGTGCTCAGCTGCTCCGATAAGGGGCTGAACGGCCTGTCCCAGAACTTCCACCGCTTTATAAATAATTGTATCGTCCGGGGAAGCTGGAAAAACCGGCCCCGGCCCATCCTCATCAACAACTGGGAAGCAACCGGCTTTTCCTTTACCGAACAGAGCCTTCTGAAGATGGCCCGGACCGCCGCCGATCTGGGGGTGGAGCTGTTTGTGCTGGACGACGGCTGGTTCGGCCGGCGCAACAACGACCACTGCTCGCTGGGAGACTGGACCGTCAACGTCCAGAAGCTGCCCTCGGGGCTGGCGGGTTTTGCCGGCAAGCTGCGGCAGCTGGGTCTGGATTTCGGCCTGTGGGTGGAGCCCGAGATGGTCAGCCTCGACTCCGACCTCTACCGCGCCCATCCCGACTGGGCGGTGGCCTGTCCCGGCCGTCTGCCCAGCGAGAGCCGCAACCAGTACATCCTGGACCTGGGCCGGGGAGAGGTGCAGGAATATCTCATCACCACCCTCAAGACTCTTTTCGCTTCGGCTCCCATCTCCTATGTGAAATGGGACATGAACCGCAATTTCAGCGATTTCTACGCCGCCGGTCTGCCTGCCGGGCGGCAGGGCGAGTTTTTCCACCGGTATATCCTGGGTCTCTACCGGGTACTGGAACAGGTGACCTCGGCTTTTCCCGACATCCTCTTTGAAAGCTGCGCTTCGGGAGGCAACCGGTTCGATCTGGGCATGCTCTGCTATATGCCCCAGATCTGGACCAGCGACGACACCGACGCCCGCCAGCGGCTGGCCATCCAGGAGGGCACCAGCTATGGCTATCCCCAGAGCGTCATGGGGGCCCATGTGTCGGCCAGCCCCAACTTTATCTCTTTGCGCAGCACCCCCCTGGAGACCCGCTTCAACGTGGCGGCCTTCGGGGCCTTTGGCTACGAGCTGGACCTGTCCCGGCTGAGCCGGGTGGAAAAACAGGCGGTGCGACGTCAGATCGCCTGGTACAAAGAGCACCGCCAGCTGCTGCAGTTCGGGGATTTCTACCGGCTGCGGGCCGGCCAGGACCCGGGCAAGACCGTCTGGGTGGCGGCGGCCCCCGATGGCAGCGAGGCCGCGGCCATGCTCTACCAGCAGCAGGTCACCCCGGGGCGGCCCCAGGAGATCTTGCCCTTCGCGGGCCTGGACCCGGAAAAGGAATACATCGTCACCGGCCGTCCCCAATATCTGGAACTGGCGGCTCTGGGCGAGCTGGTGAACCGGGTGCTCCCGGTGAAGCTGCGCCATGGCGGCGTGGCCCAGGCCCTGCTGGCCGGGCAGTACAGCCTGGAGATGAACGAGGAGCGGCTGCGGGCCGGGGGCGATCTGCTCTGCGGCTGGGGTCTGCCCCTGCCCGACCAGTTTGCCGGTACCGGCTACAACGAGAGAATCCGTCTGTTTGGGGACGACGCGTCCCGCATCTACTACGCAAAAGCAAAGGACTGATACCATGCAGCAACTCAACGAGGCGATCCAAACTTTGCTGGCGGCCCAGCCCCGCCGGCTGATCCTCAGCAAGCCCCGGCCGGCGGCCCAGTGGCGGCGGGTGGAGGTGCGCCGGCTGGAAACCGGCTGGCAGCTGGCCTGCTACACCGATACCCAGGTGTTCCACGAAAACCTGGACCCCGACGCCTTCGGACCCCGCCTGGAACAGCTGGCGGCGGCCTATGGCCAGCTCAACGGCTGGAGCCAGGGGGCCCAATGGAGCATGCTCATCTCCAAAAAGGGGATGGCCACCCTCAAGCGCCAGGCCGACGGGACTTCGGCGGAGGCCGCTCCCGCCGCCCACAACCGGCAAAAGCGGTATCTGCTGGCCGAGGGCCAGGTGATCCCGCCCCTGGTGGATATGGGGGTTTTTACCCCCGACGGCCGGGTGGTGCGGGCCATGTACGACAAGTTCCGCCAGATCAACCGGTTTCTGGAACTGGTGGAGGACGAGGCGGGCAAGCTGGACACCGACACGCTGCATATCATCGACTTCGGCTGCGGCAAATCCTACCTCACCTTTGTACTGTATTATTATTTCACCCAGGTGAAAAAGATGCGGGTGGAGATGGTGGGGCTGGACCTCAAGGCCGACGTCATCGAAAAATGCAATGCCGCCGCCCAAAAATACGGCTATGAGGGCCTGCGGTTCGAGCTGGGGGACATCAACGGCTACAAGGCCCCCTTTGCGGTGGATATGGTGGTCACCCTCCACGCCTGCGACACCGCCACCGACTATGCTTTGTTCAACGCTGTGGAGTGGGGGGCCAAGATGATCTTCTCGGTGCCCTGCTGCCAGCACGAGCTGAACCGCCAGATGGACACCCAGAACCTGCCCATTTTTGGCCGGTACGGCATCGTCCAGGAGCGTCTGGCGGCCCTGACCACCGACGCCATCCGGGCCAATCTGCTCCAGGCCTGCGGCTATTCGGCCCAGCTGCTGGAATTTGTAGACCTGTCCCACACCCCCAAAAACCTGCTGATCCGGGCGGCCAAACGCCCCGCCATGCCTGCGGCCAGCCGCCGGCGCTATCTGGCCGAGGTCACCGGGGTGATGGAGCAATTTTCTTTGCAGCCCACCCTCTACCGGTTGCCGGAGCAAAGCGGCCGGCTGCCCAAATAAACCGTGTTTTTTGCTGTGCCGTCCTTGAAAAAGGGCGGCACTTTTTTGCTGCTTTTGCCCCGGATACCAGTTGACAAAGGGAGTATAATAGGGTATGTGAGGAACTATGCCTATTTGCCCCGGTGCGGTCTGTAAAATGTGCCGGGGCAGCGCAGTATATAGCCGCCGAAACCGGGCGGCAGGAAAGGACGGTCTTTGTTTTTATGACCAAAATCGATATCTTCTCCGGCTTTTTGGGAGCCGGTAAAACCACTCTGATCCGCAAGCTCATCGCCGAAGCCTACGGCGGCGAAAAGCTGGTGCTCATCGAAAACGAATTCGGTGAGATCGGCATCGACGGCGGCTTCCTCAAGGAGGCCGGCATCGAGATCACCGAGATGAACTCCGGCTGCATCTGCTGCAGCCTGGTGGGCAACTTCAAGGAGGCCCTGCACAAGGTCATCGAGCAGTACGCCCCCGACCGCATCCTCATCGAGCCCTCGGGCGTGGGCAAGCTCAGCGACGTGATCCGGGCTGTGGACGGCGTGGCCGCCGAGCTGGAGGGCGTGCAGCTCAACAGCTTCACCACCGTGGCCGACGCCGGCAAGGTGAAGATGTATATGAAGAACTTCGGCGAGTTCTACAACGACCAGATCGAGCACGCCGGAGCCATTGTGCTCAGCCGCACCCAGAGCATCCCCCAGGCCAAGCTGGACGCCGCCCTGGAGCTGCTGCGCAGCCACAACCAGAAGGCTTCCATCATCACCACCCCCTGGGAGCAGCTGAACGGCAAGCAGATCCTCAGCGCCATGGAGCAGCGCCCCGACCTGGTGGCCGAGCTGCTGGCCGAGACCCAGGTCTGCCCCGAATGCGGCCATGTCCATGACCACGACCACGAGCATCATCATCACGATCATGACGAGGAGTGCGGCTGCGGTCACGACCACGAGCATCACCATCACGACCACGATGAGGAGTGCGGCTGCGGCCACGACCACGAGCATCATCACCACGACCATGACGGGGAGTGCAGCTGCGGCTGCGGCCATGACCACCATCACCACCACGCCGACGAGGTGTTCACCAGCATGGGCCGGGAGACCGCCCGCAAGTACACCGCCGCCGAGCTGGAATTTGCCCTGAACAGCCTGGACAGCGGAGAATTCGGCGCTGTGCTCCGGGCCAAGGGCATCCTGCCCGGCCAGGACGGCTGGCTCTATTTCGACTATGTGCCCGGCGAAGTGAATGTGCGCCCCGGCGCCGCCGACGTCACCGGCCGGCTCTGCGTCATCGGCTCGGGGCTGGATGAAAAGGGCATCGAGGGGCTGTTTGGCCTCAACTGAGCCGGAAGGAGGAGAAAATATGGCCATTCCGGTCTATCTGTTTGTGGGTATGCTGGAAAGCGGCAAGACCGCTTTTATCCAGGAAACCATGGAGGACCCCCAGTTCGACAGCGGCGAAAAGACGCTGCTGCTGGTCTGCGAAGAGGGAGAAAACGAGTTTGAGCCGGAGAAATTCGCCGGCCGCAACAATACCATCGTCACCCTGGAGGACAAAAGCCAGCTGACGGTGGAAAACCTGAAACGGTGGCAGAAGGAAACCGGCGCCGAGCGGGTGCTCATCGAGTACAACGGCATGTGGATGCTGCAGGATCTGGCCAATGCCCTGCCCGGGGACTGGATGATCTACCAGTGCATCATGACCGCCGACGGCACCACCTTTGACAGCTATTTTGCCAATATGCGCCAGCTGATGCTGGACAAGTTCGCCTCCAGCGAGCTGGTGGTGATCAACCGGGCCGAGGCCATCACCGACAAGATGGCGGTGCACAAGGCCGTGCGCCAGGCCAGCCGCCGCTGCGACATCGCCTACGAATACGCCGACGGCAGCGTGGCCTACGACGACATCAAGGACGAACTGCCCTTCGACATCAACGCCCCGGTGATCGAGCTCAAGGACGACGAGTTCGGCCTGTGGTATATGGACGCCAGCGAGACCCCCGAAAAGTACAAGGGCAAGACCATCCGGTTCAAGGCCCAGGTATGCCAGACCCCCAAGGCGGGCAAGGGCTGTTTTGTGCCCGGCCGCTTTGCCATGACCTGCTGCGTGGACGACATCACCTTTGTGGGTTTTATCTGCAAATACGACGACTGCGCCCGGCTGGAACAGCGGGCCTGGATCTGGGTCACCGCCAAGATCAATGTGAAATATCACCCCATCTACCGGGGGGAGGGTCCGGTGCTCACCGCTCTGGAGGTGACCGACGCCGAGGCTCCAAAAGAGGACATCGTGTATTTTGCCTGAGCCGAGGGGCAGACAAAAGGAAACGGAGCAAACTATGGACTGGAAAAAAGAAATCAGGGAGTGGCTGGTGGCGCTGGCCGGCGCTGTGGTGGCGGGTATCCTGCTCACCCAGTTTATCATCGTCAGCGCCGTGGTACCCAGCCGCTCCATGCAGGACACCATCAATCCCGGCGACCGCATTGTGGGCTTTCGGCTGAGCTATCTCTTTTCCGAGCCCCAGCGGGGGGATATGGTGATCTTCCGCTATCCCGACGACGAGACCCAGTTTTATGTCAAGCGGGTCATCGGTCTGCCGGGGGAGACGGTGGAGGTGAAGGACGGCTTTGTCCTCATCGACGGCCAGCCCCTGGACGAGCCCTACATAAAGGAACAGCCCAACCAGGACAGCGGTCCCTGGACCGTGCCCGAGGGATGCTATTTTATGATGGGCGACAACCGCAACAATTCCAACGACAGCCGCGCCTGGATCAATACCTGTGTGAAAAAGGAAAAGATCCTGGGCAAGGTGATCTTCCGCTACTGGCCTTCCCTCACCTGGATGGCCTGACACTTTCCGCCTTTTTATAATTTATAATGAGGTGCAGCCATGCAAACGACCAGCCATGAAAACAACATCACCCAAGGCGTAATCTGGAAGCAGCTTCTGCTCTTTTTCTTTCCCATTCTGCTGGGAACCTTTTTTCAGCAGCTGTACAACACCGCCGATGCCATCATCGTGGGCAACATCGCCGGCAAAGAGGCCCTGGCAGCGGTAGGCGGCTCCACCGCCACCCTCATCAACCTGCTGGTAGGCTTTTTTGTGGGCCTGTCCTCCGGCACCACCGTCATCATCTCCCAGTTTTTCGGCGCCCGGGACGCCAAGCAGGTGAGCCGGGCGGTACATACCTCGGTGGCTATGGCCATCGCCGGCGGCGTGATCCTCATGGCGGTGGGCCTCACCATGGGCCCCCTGGCCCTGGAATGGATGAATACCCCCGCCGATGTCATTGACCTGGCCCGGCAGTATCTCTGCATCTATTTTATCGGCACCATCCCCTCCCTGATCTATAACCTGGGTTCCGGCGTGCTGCGGGCCATGGGCGATTCCCGCCGTCCCCTCTACTTCCTCATCGCCTCCTGTCTGGTAAACATCGTGCTGGACCTTTTGCTGGTGGGCGGTTTCGGTATGGGAGTGGCCGGTGCGGCCTTGGCTACCATCATCAGCCAGCTGGTCAGCGCCTTGCTCACCTTGCGGGCCCTCTGCCAGCCCGGGGCTGTCTACCAGCTGGAGCTGGCCAAGATCCGCATTGCCCCCGAAATGCTGGCCGACATTATCCGCATCGGCCTGCCGGCGGGATTGCAGTCGGTGATGTACTCCATCTCCAACGTGCTGATCCAGGCCAGCATCAACGGCTTCGGCACCGATGTGGTGGCCGCCTGGACCGCCTACAGCAAGATCGACTGCATCTTCTGGATGACCCTCAACAGCTTCGGCATCGCCATCACCACCTTTGTGGGCCAGAACTACGGCGCGGGCCTCTACGACCGGATGAAAAAGGGCGTGCGGGTCTGCCTGGGCATGGCCTTCGGCACAACCTTTTTCGTCACCGCGGCTTTGATGGCAGGGGGACAGTGGTTCTTCCGCATGTTCACCAGCGACCCGGTGGTGCTGGAATACGGGGTGCGGATTCTGTGGTATCTGGCTCCTTGGTATCTGAGCTACGTCTGCGTGGAGATCCTCTCGGGCGCTCTGCGCGGCGCGGGGGAGGCGGTAGCGCCCATGCTGATCTGCTGCATCGGTGTCTGTGCCGTGCGAATTGCCTGGCTGTGGCTGGCGGTGCCTCTGTGGCCCGAGCTGGAAACAGTGCTCACCAGCTATCCCGTTACCTGGGTGCTCACGGCGGGGGCCTTTGTGCTGTATTATTGGAAGGGCGGCTGGCTGCAGCGCCGTCTGCGGCGACAAGCTCAGCAAAAAACTGCGGTATAACAACAAAAAAGGAGGGCGGCGGCCATGCCATCTGCAAACCACCGGCTGGGCCGGAATGGGGCGGTGTGCTTGGCGGCCGCCCTTTTGCTGCTGACGGGGCAGCGCTGCGGCCTGTGGCTGGCCGCCGGGCTGGGCCGGGTCTTTCCCGAAGCCGGCTGGCTGGATTTTGCCCAGGGTCTGCTGGTGCGGTTGGGGGGCTTTGTGCCGCCTTTGCTGCTGCTTTGGCGCACCCGGCCCCGGGGAGAGATAGGCTGGAAATGTCCCGCCCGGCACCCGACTTTGGCGGCGCTGCCGGGTCTGGCGGGATTGGCCATACTGGCCGGCGGGGCGGTGTACAGCCTGGCGGCGGTGTGTCTGGCCCCTCTAGGGTACCAGGCCCCTGCATCTGCAGGCCTGGAACCGGGCTGGCAGGGAGCGGGACAGCTGGTGCTGTCGGTGCTGCTGCCGGCTGTGGCCGAGGAGGCTATCTTCCGCAAGGAGATACTGGGCCGTCTGCTGGCCGCCGGGGAGCGCCCGGCACTGCTGGCTTCGGCGGTGCTGTTTGCCTTGCTCCACGGCGACGCCGCCCAGGCAGCTTCTGCTTTGGCAGCGGGGCTGGTGCTGGGCTTTGTGGCTTTGCGCTGGGGGGCCGGCTGGGCCGCGGCGGTGCATCTGGCCAACAACCTGCTGGCCTTGTTGGGGGCAGGGGTCTGGCCGGCGGCGGCGCTGCTGGTGCTGGGGCTGCCGGGGCTGTACAAGCTGGCGCGGCATTCCCGGTGGCTGCCCCGGGCCGGGGGCGCGGGCTGGCGGGAGCTCACCGACCATCCCTTTGCGGCCCCGGCTCTGGTGGCCTTTGTGCTGCTGCTCTGGCTGCAATGGCTGGGACTGTGACAAAAAGGAGGAAAAACCTTGACCGATTATGAACTCATGGGTCTGGCGCTGGAGGAGGCCAAAAAGGCCGCCGCTTTGGGGGAGGTGCCGGTGGGGGCGGTGATCGCCAAGGACGGCGAACCCATCGCCCTGGCCCACAACACCCGGGAAACCGAGAAAAACGCCACCCACCACGCCGAGTTATTGGCCATCGACGCCGCCTGCAAGGCCCTGGGGGGCTGGCGGTTGTGGCAGTGCGAGCTGTTTGTCACCCTGGAGCCCTGCCCCATGTGCAGCGGGGCCATCATCAACAGCCGCATCAAGCGGGTGGTCTACGGCGCAGCCGACGCCAAGGCCGGCTGCTGCGGTTCGGTGACCGATCTGTTCAGTATGCCCTTCAACCATCGCCCGGCGGTGGAAAAGGGGCTGCGGGAAGAGGAGTGCAGCCAGCTGCTGCAGGAATTTTTTATCTGGCTGCGCGAGGAACGCAAGCGCCGGCCAAAGGGGGAACAGCCATGGAAAAAACAGTGCTGATCACCGGGGGAAGCCGGGGCATCGGGGCCGCCTGTGTGGAGGCCTTTGCCGCGGCGGGCTGCCGGGTGGTATTCAGTTATCTTCACAGCCAGGAGCAGGCCGCGGTCCTCTGCGCCCGGTGGGAAGGCCGGGCCCTGGCCGTACAGGCCGACGTGGCCGACCGGGACCAGGTGACGGCCCTGTTCCGGCAGGCCGAACAGGCTTTTGGGCCGGCGGAGGTGCTGGTGAACAACGCCGGCATCGCCCAGCAGAAGCTGTTCACCGACATCACCCCCGCCGAGTGGCGGCGGATGCTGGCGGTGCATCTGGACGGCCCCTTCTACTGCTGCCAGGCGGCGCTGCCCGCCATGATCCGGGCCAAGTGGGGCCGCATCATCAACATCAGCTCCATGTGGGGGCAGGTGGGGGGCAGCTGCGAGGTACACTACTCCGCCGCAAAAGCGGGGCTCATCGGGCTCACCAAGGCCCTGGCCCAGGAGGAAGGCCCCAGCGGCGTCACCGTCAACTGCATCGCCCCCGGTGTGGTGGAGACCGACATGATGGCCGGTTTTTCCGCCGCCGATAAACAGGCCCTGGCCGAAGAAACGCCCCTGTGCCGGCTGGGCCGGCCCGAGGAGGTGGCCGCCGCGGCGGTCTTTCTGGCCGGAGACCAGGCGGCCTTCATCACCGGCCAGGTGCTGGGGGTAAACGGCGGGCTGGTGGTGTGAGCCGCTCTCTGCCATAAAAAGGAACACCCCGTTTTCCGGGCGCATACTATGGCCCAGAGGAAGCGAGGTGTTTTTCTATGGCCGAGATTTTTCAGCGGGGTGTGGACGTCTCCCGCTACCAGGGGCAGATCGACTGGAACAAGGTGAAGGCCGCCGGGCAGCAGTATGCCATTGTACGGGCGGTGTCCATCCGGGGCAGCGCCCCCTATGTGGACCCGCTGTTTGAACAGAACATCCGGCAGGCCGCGGCGGCGGGGCTGCGGGTGGGGGTGTATTACTACACCTACGCCACCACCGAAGCCCAGGCCATCCGGGAACTGGATACTTTGCTGCCCCAGCTGGAGATGATCCGGCAGGAGGGTATCTTGCCTCAGTACCCCATCTTTGTGGATGTGGAGGACAGCTCCATCGCGGCCTTGGGCCGGGAGCAGGCCACCCGGCTGGCCCTGTTTGCCATGAATGTGCTGGACCAGAAGGGGTGGTACGCGGGGCTGTATACCTACACCTTCTTTGCGCAAAATTACCTGAACATGGCGGAATTGTCGGGATTTCCGCTGTTCATCGCCGATTACCGGGGCTATGTGGGCTACGAAGGCCCCTACGAAATGTGGCAGTTTTCCTCGGCGGGCAAAGTGGACGGCATTGCGGGCAATGTGGATTTGAGCTACAGCTATGTGGATTTTCTGCCCGCCATCATCGCCGGAGGATACAACGGCTTTACCCCCGGCCCCGAGATGGAGCCACTCACCGACGCCCGGCTGGAGGTGTTCGGAGAGGCCAACACCGAATATTTCACCGGTCCCGATGTCAGCCAGATCGCCGGGCGGCTGCCGGTGGGCATCTATCCGGCCCTGAGCCGCAGCATGGGCAGCTACAACGGCTTTGAATGGGTGACCTTCCAATACCAGGGTGCGGTGTGGTGGACCGCTCTGCTGCCCGATCGCACCCGGTTGATTGTGGATACCAGCTGTGCCGATCAGTTGGCGCTGCTTCAGGCCCGGATCGACGAGATCCTGGCAGTGACCGATTCGGCGGCGGCCCAGCTGCGGATCATCGCCGACGAATTGGAACAGCTATAAATCGGTTTTTGCCGCAGCAGAAAAAATCCCGCTTCTCCTTTGGGGAAAAGCGGGATTTTTTGAATCGGGGAAACAATCACACCACCTGGAACAGGAAGAATTTGAGGTAATCGGTCTCCTCCACGTTCCAGAGGATGGGGTGATCGGGGGACTGCTGCCGGGCTTCGATCTGCCGCAGGCTGCGGTGGGCGTCGGCCGCCGCGGAGGCCAGCATCTTGCGGAACAGCTCCTCGGTGGCAAAGTGGCTGCAGCTGGCGGTGGCCAGAAATCCCCCTCGGGGCAGCAGCTTCATGGCCCGGTAGTTGATCTCCTTGTACCCCCGCAGGGCGTTCTGGGTGGTCTTGCGGGATTTGGTGAAGGCGGGCGGGTCCAGAATGATGAAATCGTAGTTGCAGCCCTCTTTTTCCAGCCGGGGCAGCAGATCAAATACGTTTTCGCAGACGAAATCCATC
The DNA here is from genome assembly GCA_019115305.1 of Candidatus Anaerofilum excrementigallinarum. Lineage (GTDB taxonomy): Bacteria > Bacillota > Clostridia > Oscillospirales > Ruminococcaceae > Anaerofilum > Anaerofilum excrementigallinarum. The sequence goes on along the minus strand of DXDW01000086.1, from coordinate 891 downwards.
CGGTCTTCCAGGCCGTTGCGCACCGCGTTGGCCCGGGCCATATCCACCGCCGCCTGGCTCACGTCCACCGCCGTCACATGCTCGGCGCCGCCGTAGGCCGCGTTGAGGGCAAAGCTGCCGGTGTGGGTGAAGCAGTCCAGCACCCGCTTGCCCCGGGCCAGCCGGGCCACTGCCTGGCGGTTGTATTTCTGGTCCAGGAAAAAGCCGGTTTTCTGGCCGTTTTCAAAGTCCACAGCATACCGGACCCCGTTTTCGCAGATCTCGGTGACGGTGGGGCCGAAATCGGTTTTGCCCCCCAGGGGATACCAGCCCTTGCCCTCTTCCAGCCCTTCCCGCTGGCGCAGGGCCACGTCGTTGCGCAAATAGATGCCCCGCACCGGCAGGCCGTCGGCGGCCAGAATCTCGGCCAGCTGCTCAAACAGCACCGCTTGCAGCTTTTCCATGCCCACCGACAGCACCTGGGCCACCAGCACGTCCTCAAACCGGTCAATGGTCAGCCCGGGCAGGCTGTCGGCCTCGCCAAAGACGATGCGGCAGCAGCGCAGCTCGGCGGGAACCAGAATGGCCTTGCGGTAGTCCCAGGCGTATTGCAGACGGCGGCGCCAGAAGGCAGCGTCCAGCTTGTCGTTGGCGTTGCGGGAGACCACCCGCACCCGGATCTTGCTGGAAGGGCTGTAAAAACCGGCCCCCAGCCAGGCCCCCTTGGGCCCGAACAGGTCCACGATATCCCCGGGAGCGGGCAGGGTCTCGGGGGCGGCGGTGATCTCGGTATCATATACCCAGGGGTGGCCGGATTCCAGGCTGTGCTGGGCCTTGGCGGTGACGGAAAAGGCGGGCCAGGGGCGGGCTTGTTTCATGGCAAAACGATCCTTTCTGCGTTGGATTGCTGCC
>DXDW01000085.1 GCA_019115305.1 Candidatus Anaerofilum excrementigallinarum | reverse complement strand
GCCGCCAAAATCATCTGCACCATAACGGCGATCCGGCTGGCCTGTTTCAGGATTTCCTGCTCGTAGAGATCTTTGTTTTTGTTTTCCGCTCTGCCTTTGGCCAGAATTTCTTCTCTGTTCATACTATAAGCCTCCCCATGAGTATGCCAAGTTTTCTTGTCGTGGCTTTATTATACTATTACCAAGTGTACTTGGCAATAGTTTTTGCCAAGTTTTCTTGTATTTTTTCGTGCAGGTCTGCCTGTGCAGGGGACGGACAGGGGAGCGCTCTTGCAAAGCGGCGGTTTTTATGGTACAATATCCATATGTTTTCCGCCTCGCGGCGGGCATTTTGAACAGGAAAGGAAGAGCGAAAGCACAGATGGACGAAGGCCCTGACCCGGCGCAGCCCGTACAGATATCCGCCCCGTGCGACAGTTTTGGATAGATAAAGGCATGACCTGCTTTTCCCCTGGACCATCCAGCGGGAAGAGCGGGGCATGCCTTTTTGTGTCTTTGCGGGAAAGCTGTTTTCCGCTGTCTGCCAGAAATACATTTTGTTATAAAGAAAAGAAAGGAACAAAGGAATTTTAGTATGATCAGCTCATTTATCCTGCTGGTTTGCCTTACCGCCACCAACGCGGTATTTGCCAGCGCCGAAATCGCCGTCATCTCCACCAGCGAGGCCCGTCTGCGTCAGCTGGAGGAGCAGGGAGATAAGCGGGCAAAGCGCCTGCTCTCCCTCACCGAGCAGCCCGCCCGGTTTTTGTCCACTATTCAGGTGGCCATCACCCTGGCCGGCCTGCTGAGCAGCGCCTTTGCCGCCGAGAACTTCGCCGGTCCCCTCACCAGCTGGCTGCTGGGGATGGGGGTGACCATGCCGGAAACGGTGCTGCGGCCTCTGGTACTGGTGATCATCACCGCCATTCTGGCCTATTTCAACCTGATTTTCGGCGAGCTGGTGCCCAAACGGGTGGCCATGAAGCGGGCGGAATCCCTCTCTCTTGCCCTGTCGGGCCTTTTGTACTTTGTGGCCAAGGTGGCCGCGCCGCTGGTGGCTCTGCTCACCGTCTCCACCAACGGGGTGCTGCGGCTCATGGGTATCGATCCCGAGCAGAACGAGGAGGAAGTGTCGGAGGATCAGATTTTGCTGCTGCTGGCCCAGGGCCGCGCCCAGGGTGTGATCCAGCAGCATGAGGACGAGCTGATCCAGAACATTTTCGAATTTGACGACATCACCGCCGACCAGCTGTGCACCCACCGCACCGATCTGCTGATGCTGGATCTGGACGAGTTCGACCGCTGGGACGAGCTGCTGCGCGGCAGCCGCTACACCTACTATCCGGTGTACCAGGAGGAAAAGGACGATGTGGTGGGCATCCTCAGCGCCAAAAAGTACTTCCGCCTCAAGGATCGCACCAACCGGCAGGAGGTGCTGGAAAAGACCGTCTCCAAACCCCTGTTTTTGCTGAAAAGCATGAAGGCCAACCGGGTGTTCTATGCCCTGCAGCGGGAGCACCAGGGTCTGGCGCTGCTGGTGGATGAGCACGGCGGCCTCTATGGTATGATCACCCTCCACGACCTGCTGGAGGCCCTGGTGGGCGATCTGGACTATGAGGGCGCCACCGAGGCCCCGGTGCGGCGCATTGCCGAAAACGTCTGGCGTGTGGACGGCATGACCACCCTCACAGACCTGGAAGAAGCGCTGGAAATGGAGCTGCCCACCGAGGAACACGACACCCTCAACGGCCTGATCTACGAGTTGGCCGGCCGCATCCCCGAAAACGGGGAAAAGTTGGTCTGCGACGGCTTCGGGCTGCACATCCGGGTGGAACAGGTGGAAAACCATCGTGTGGTCTACGCTCTGGTGAGCAAGACCCAGCCGGTGGCCGCCCCCGAGCAAACCGAAGAAGAATAAAAGGACTCGATCGGGTCAGGTAAAAAACGCCCGCCGGCAAGGTTCCCTGAGGACCCCGCCGGCGGGCGGCTGTTTTTCTATGCTTTTTGCGGGCAGGGCACAGACAAGAGCCGGTCACACCGAGGTGGCCTCAGCGCTCTCTCCCAGATGACTGGCCACCCGGCGCACCAGCATCTCCAGGGCCACCTGGTTTTTGCCGCCCTCGGGGATGATGATGTCGGCCCGGCGCTTGCTGGGCTCCACAAACTGTTCGTGCATGGGTTTGACAGTGGTGAGGTACTGGTTCACCACGCTCTCCAGAGTGCGGCCCCGCTTGTTCACGTCCCGGACGATCCGCCGCAGGATGCGCACGTCGGCGTCGGTGTCCACAAACACCTTGATGTCCATGAGATCACACAGCTGCTGGCTGGCGAAGATCAGGATGCCCTCCACGATGATCACCGGAGCGGGACGGACCACCACCGTTTCGTCGGTGCGGTTGTGGATGGTGTAGTCGTATACCGGACATTCCACCGAGCGGCCGGCCTTCAGCTCCTTGATGTGCTCCACAAACAGATCGGTGTCGAAGGAGTCGGGGTGATCGTAGTTGAGCAGGCAGCGCTCCTCGTAGGTGAGTTCGTCGTGGCGTTTGTAGTAGTTGTCGTAATAGATCACGCTCACGTCCTGGCCGAACCGCTCCTTGAGCCGGCGGGTCAAGGAGCGGTTTTTCCGCTGCCGGTGCCTCCGGCGATGCCGATGACCATGGTGTTCATGCCGTTTTCTCCTTTCTGTGTCTGCCTGTTCACTGCCGGGGCGGCAGGGGGCAGGTATAGCCGTTGGGAACATCCTCCTCAAAGGCCTGGCGAGCCTGGCGCAGCAGTTCGGGGTCGCCGGCAGCCCGGGCTCCGGCCAGCGCCAGTACCATGGCGGCCCGGATGGTGCCCTTGCGGCCGATGCTGCTGTTGGCCTGGGCAGTCATCTGCCAGGTGTGGCCGCCGGTGCCCAGAGCCGCGCAGGCGATGTAGCACTGGGCGGTGGGGGCGCAGTAGCTGGCGTCACCCAGGTCGGTGCTGCCCATCTCGGCCACCCAGGGCTGGTGCAGGTAGGGCGGGGTGTGGTCGTCCAGCACCAGGGGTGCATAGTCGGCCTGGTGCAGCCCGCTGGACAGGCAGGCGTTCACCAGATTGTCCTGGCGCTGCCGGGGCGGGATGGTCTGCTGGAACTGGGCGGCCAGCTGGCGGTCGGCCTCGTCGAAATCCGGGCCGCCCAGCTGGGCCAGACAGTCGGCCAGCAGCTGGCTCAAAGGCCGGTTGGGCACAAAGTCGCTGCAGGCGTCCAGGATGGTGTACTCCATCTGGGTCTCGGTCATCAGGGCGGCGCCCTGGGCCACCTTGTTCACCCGCTCAAACAGTTCCAGCATCTGGCTGGTGCGGGGAGCGCGGATGTAATAGTGCACCGCCGCGTGGTCGGGCACCACGTTGGGGGCGGCTCCGCCGGTGTCCAGATAGGCATAGTGGAGCCGGGCGTCGGGGATCATGTGCTCCCGCAGGTAGTTGCAGCCCACGTTCATCAGCTCGGCGGCGTCCAGGGCGCTGCGGCCGGCATAGGGGGCGGCAGCCGCATGGGCGGTGATGCCGGTAAAGGCATATTTCACCCCCATCACCGCCAAAGTGCCGGTGCCGATCACCTGGTTGGTGCCGTCGGGGTGCCAGCAGAAGGCGGCGTCCAGGTGGTCAAACAGCCCGGCCCGGGCCATGTGGGCCTTGCCGGCGCCGTCCTCCTCGGCGGGACAGCCGAAAAACTCCACCTGGGCATTCACCAGGCCCCGGGCCACCAGCTCCTTGAGGATCGCCGCCGCGCCGAAGGCGCCCGCCCCCAGCATGTTGTGGCCGCAGCCGTGGCCCGCAGCGTGGCCTTCCACCGTCTGCTGGGTGGGCTGGGCGGCCTGCTGGCTCAGCCCGGCCAGGGCGTCGTATTCCCCCAGAAAGCCGATCACCGGCCCTTTGTCGCCGTAGTGGGCCACAAAAGCGGTATCCAGCCCGGCGGCGCAGGGGGCAATGGAAAAGCCCTCGGCCTCCAGGGCCTGGATGGTGGCCTGGCAGCTGCGCTGCTCCTGCCAGTTGAGCTCGGCGTACTGCCAGATCTGCTGGCTGAGGGCCTGGATGACCGGCTCCTTTTGGGCCGCAATGGCCTGGATCTCTTGGATAAGCTGCATAATAAAAATCCTCCGTCTGCCGCCGGCGCCAGGGCATAGGGGCCGGGGCATATATCATTCTGTCCTTATTATAGTCCACCCGGCCGGCAGGGGCAAGAGCCGCCCGGGAAAGGGATAAAAAATCCCGCCCGCGGCAAAGCGGACGGGGCGGGTTTATTCCGGCTGCAGATTGTGCAGCATCTGGTCCAGAGCTGCCAGCAGCTGCTCCTGCTGGTCGGGGGAAAAGCCCCGGCAGAGGTCCTTTTCCAGGTCGTCAAACAGCTTTTGCACCTGGCGTGCGGTGGATTCCCCTTCGGGGGTAAGGGCGATGAGAAAGCAGCGGCGGCTTTCGGGGTGGGGCAGCCGCTGGACCAGCCCGGCCTGCTGCATCTTGTCCAAAGTGCGGGACATGGCGGCGGCGTCCTGCTCGCAGCGGTCGGCCAGCTGCTTCTGGGTGAGGGGCTGGCCGTCCAGCAGTTCGCAGAGGATGCGGGGCTGGCCCTGGCCCAGGGGAAGCCCCAGGGCGGTGAAGGCCGGGCCCAGCCGTTTGCGGCGGGCGTGGTCCAGCCGGTGGAGGGCGCGGCGCATGGGATGCTGCATCATAAAAACACTTCCTTTTTCTGTCAGTCCAGCTCGCTCTGGCCGGTGTAGAGCTGGTAGTAGCGGCCCTTCTGCTCCAGAAGGTCGTCGTGGTCGCCCCGCTCGATGATCTGGCCCTTTTCCAGCACCATGATGGCGTTGGCGTTGCGCACGGTGGACAGCCGGTGGGCGATGACAAATACGGTGCGGCCTTCCATCAAAGCGTCCATGCCCTTTTCGATGAGTCGTTCGGTGCGGGTGTCGATGGAGCTGGTGGCCTCGTCCAGCACCAGCACCGGGGGCTGGGAGATGGCCGCCCGGGCGATAGACAGCAGCTGGCGCTGGCCCTGGCTCAGGTTGCTGCCGTCGCCGTAGAGCATGGTGTCGTAGCCCTGGGGCAGACGGCGGATGAAGGAGTCGGCTCCGGCGGTGACGGCGGCGGCCCGCACCTCTTCGTCGGTGGCGCTGAGCCGGCCGTAGCGAATGTTTTCGCTGATGGTGCCGGTAAACAGGTGGGTGTCCTGGATGACCATGGACAGGGACCGGCGCAGATCGGCCTTGCGGATGCGGCGGATATCGATGCCGTCGTAGGTGATCTGGCCGCCCTGGATCTCGTAAAAGCGGTTAATGAGATTGATGATGGTGGTTTTGCCCGCGCCGGTGGAGCCCACAAAGGCGATCTTCTGCCCCGGTTTGGCGTAGAGGCTGATGCCCGACAGAATGGGCCGGCCGGGCAGATAGCCGAAGTCCACCCGGTCAAACCGCACATCCCCCTGCAGAGGCACCAGGCGGCCGCCCTGGCCGTCGGGAACATTCCAGGCGAAGGAGCCGGTGTAGTGGTCGGCGGGGGTGAGGGTGCCGTCGGGCTGCTTGGTGACCCGGCAGAGGGTGACGTCTCCTTCGTCCACTTCGGGCTGCTGGTCCATCATGTCGAAAATGCGCTCGGCGCCCGACAGGGCCGCCAGCAAAAAGTTCACCTGGTTGGTGAACTGGTTCAGGGGCATGGCGCTCTGGCGCACATAGACCAGATAGGCCGACAGGCTGCCCAGATCGAAGAGACCCGCCAGGGTGAACAGGGCGCCCACACAGGCCGACACCGCGTAGTTGACATAGGAGAGGCTCACATTGGTGGGCACCATCATGCCGGCGTAGGTCAAGGCGCTGGTGGAGGCCAGCCGCAGGCTCTCGTTGCGCCGGCAGAACTCGGCAAAATTGGCCTTTTCGTGGTTGAATACCTTTTCCACCTTCTGGCCCGCCACCATTTCCTCCACAAAGCCGTTGATGCTGGCCAGCTGGGCCTGCTGGGCCTGGAAATAGGTGCGGCTGCGGCGGCTGCTGAACTGGATGAACCAGAACATGATGACCAGGAACACCACCACGATCAAAGACAGCCGGGGGCTGAGCACCACCAGCATCACCAAGGTGCCCGCCAAAGTCAGAAAGCTCTGCACCAGCATGGTGAAGCTGTTGTTCATGGCCTCCTGGAGGGTGTCCACATCGTTGGTAAAGCGGCTCATGAGCTCGCCGTGGGTGTGGGCGTCGAAATAGGACAGGGGCAGCTTCTGCACATGGGCGAAGAGGTCGGCCCGGATGCGGTGGATCACCTGCTGGGAGGTGTGGATCATCAGCTGGTTGTAGCCCAGCGTGGCCAGAGCGCCGCAGAGGTACATGATGCCCATGCCGATGAGCGCCCGCACCAGACCCGGCAGGTCGCCGGGGAGAATGTACTGGTTGATGATGGGTTTCAGCAGATAGGTGCCGGCAATGCTGGCCGCCACACTGATCAGCACCAGCAGCGCCACCAGCAGCAGATTCCATTTGCAGCCGCCCAGGTAGTGTAGCAGCTGGCCCGCCACCTTGCGGGTGTTCTGGGGGCGTTTGTAGCCCATATAGCGCGCCATTACAGATCAGCTCCTTCCTGCTGGGACGCATAGATTTCCTGGTAGATGGTATTTTCCGCCAGCAGCTGCTGGTGGGTTCCGCAGCCCGCCAGATGCCCGTCTTCCAGAATAAAGATCTGGTCGGCGTGGCAGACCGAGGAAATGCGCTGGGCGATGATGATGCGGGTGAGGCCGGGGAGTTTTTCGGCCATCCGCTGGCGGATGAGCCCTTCGGTGGCGGTGTCCACGGCGCTGGTGGAGTCGTCCAGAATCAGCACCTTGGGGTTTTTCAGCAGCGCCCGGGCGATGCAAAGACGCTGTTTCTGGCCGCCGGACACATTCACGCCGCCCTGGCCCATCTCGGTGTCCAGGCCCTTTTCCAGCCGGTCGAGGAATTCATCGGCGCAGGCGATGCGGCAGGCTTCCAGAATCTCGGCGTCGGTGGCGTCCTCCTTGCCCCACCGCAGGTTGTCCCGCACGGTGCCGGAAAAGAGGGTGTTTTTCTGCAGCACCATGGCGATGGCGTCCCGGAGATGCTCCAGGGGATAGTCCGCCACAGGCCGGCCGTCCACCAGTACCTGGCCTTCGGTGGCCTCGTACAGGCGGGGGATCAGCTGCACCAAAGTGGTTTTGGCGCTGCCGGTGCGGCCGATGATGCCCACCGTCTGCCCCGGCAGGATGTGCAGGGAGATGTGGGAGAGAACATATTCCGCCGCCTGGGGCTTATATTTAAAGGAAACGTCCCGGAATTCCACCTCGCCCCGGGCCACCTCCAGAGCCCCGGCGGGGCGGTCGGCGATGTCGGGGGTCTCGTCCATCACTTCCAGGATACGGCTGGCCGAAGCCATGCTTCGGGTGAGCATGAGAAAGACGTTGGAGATCATCATCAAGGAGTTGAGAATCTGCAGCACATAGCTGAGGAAGCTGATGAGATCGCCCACCTGCATAGTGCCCGCCCGGATCATCTGCCCGCCGAACCACAGCAGCGCCAGAATGGTGGAATACATCACCAGCTGCATGGCCGGCATGTTCAGGGTGGCGATGCGGAAGGCCTTTTCCGAATGGGTGCGCAGGTTGTCGTTGACGGTGCGGAACTTCTCCACCTCGTAGTCGCCCCGCACATAGGCCTTCACCACCCGCACGGCGGTGAGGTTTTCCTGGATGATGCGGTTCACCAGGTCGATGGCGCCCTGCATCCGGGAATAGAGGGGCTGGACGTTCTTGACAATGAGAAACAGCAGCAGAGCCAGAGCAGGCAGGGCCACCAGAAACACCAAAGCCAGCTTGATGTTGATGACAAAGGCCATGGCGGTGGCCATCACCAGCATCACCGGACCCCGGCAGGCGGGGCGCAGGCCGCTGGACAGGGCGTTCTGTACGTTGGCCACGTCGCTGGTGAGCCGGGTGACCAGCGAGGACACCCGGAAATGGTCGATGTTGGAGAAGGAGAACTGCTGCAGCTTTTGGTATTCCGCCTTGCGCAGCTCGGCTCCCAGTCCCTGGCCGGCCAGCGCCGAAAACCGGGCGCTGCCCACTCCCAGGACCAGAGCAGCCAGGGCGCAGAGAAGCATCTCTCCGCCCTTTAAAAAGATGTAGGTCCGGTCGCCGGTCTCCACCCCCACGTTGACGATGTCGGCCATGAGCAGGGGGACGATCAGCTCAAAGACCGACTCGGCCAGAATACAGGCCATGGCGATCCACAGGTACTTTTTGTAGCCGTGGATGTAAGAAAAAATCCGGGAAAGCATAGGGCACCTCTTTTGCTGGAAAAATTTTGAATAACACAAGTATTGTATAATCAATCGTTGATTGTGTCAACTTTTGCCCCTGCCGCCGGTATGGCGGGTGTCAGTCCAGCAGCTCCCCCAGAATGGCGTTTTCCACCAGCAGGCCCCGGGGCAGCAGCCGCACCCGGTCTTGCTCCAAGATGAGAAAGCCGTTTTTTTCGCATTTTTCCAGAAACGCCAGCTTGGCAGGGGAGAACTCCATGCCGAATTTCTTCCGCAGCAGACCCAGGTCCAGCCCGGTCCGCAGCCGCAGCTGCAGCATCACATAGTCCTCCCAGGTGCAGTCGCCGGTGACCTCCCAGGGAGCGCCGGCGATGAAAGCGTCGGTGTCGGGGCCAAAGGCATACCGCACCCCGTCTATGCAGCTGTGGGCGGCGGGGCCCAGGCCCAGGTAGTCGTGGCAGTTCCAGTAGATCATGTTGTGGCTGCTCTGCCAGCCGGGCTTGGCGAAGTTGGAGATCTCGTATTGCCGGTAACCGGCATTTTCCAGCTGTTCCACTGCATACAAATAGAAGTCGGCGGCCTCGTCCTCGTCGGGCAGGCCGGCGGGGGGGCGGCGGCCGAAGGGGGTGCCGGGTTCGATTTTCAGCAGATAGGCCGAAATGTGGCGCGCCCCCCCTTCCTTTATAAGGGCCAGGGTGTCGTCGAACTCGGCCCGGGAATAGCCGGGCAGGGCCAGCATGATGTCCCCGCTGATGTTGTCAAACCCTGCAGCCCGGGCCATTTCAAAGGCCAGACGGCTTTCCCGGGCGGTGTGGGGGCGGCCCAAGGTGCGCAGGCTCTGGTCGCTGGCGGTCTGCACCCCCAGAGAGAGCCGGTTGGCCCCGGCGGCCCGGAAGTCCCGGAGAAGATCGAGGGTGAGGGTCTCGGGATTGGCCTCCAAAGTGATCTCGGCCCCATCCAGAGGATCGGCGGCTTTGATGAGCCGTTCCAGCTGGCCGGGAGAGAGCAGGCTGGGGGTGCCGCCCCCGAAATATACCGTGTGGGCCCGGTCGCGAGGAAACTGGGCCAGCCGGTCCAGCAGGGCCTGGACGTATTCTTCCGGCACCTGGCGGCTGGCGGGGCGGGAGTAAAAGTCGCAGTAGCGGCATTTGGAAAGACAGTATGGAATATGAAAATAAATACCAAAGGGCATGGCCTTTTCTCCTTGCTTGTACAGGCTGGGGCGCCAGAGACTGCCCCGCTGCCGCTATTGTACCACGAAACGGCAGGGAAGTCATGTTTTGGGGATGCGGGAGCTTCTTCGCCAAAATTTACGTTTATTTTTTACAGGAAATTCATATATTCGCGCCGGGAATTGTGCTATAATGACAACGAAAACCAAAGCGGCGCAGGCCCGGCAGCTTTCGGCAGCCGAATGTTCTGTTGCGGGATCTGCCGCCATGAGAAGGCTCATGGCTTTTTTCTTGCCCGCGCCGTGGGCAGCATCGAGAATTGAGGGAACGAAAAAAATATGAATATTTTGTTTTTTTTAACACCGAAGCAGGACGTGGCCTTTATCTACGACGACTTCACCCTGCGCCAGACGCTGGAAAAGATGGAATATCACCGCTATTCCTCCATTCCCATCCTCAACCGCAAAGGGGAATATGTGGGCACCATCACCGAGGGGGATCTGCTCTGGGGCATCAAAAACCAGTATGACCTGTCTTTGTCGGACGCCGAGGAGATCCCGGTGATGAGCCTGCCCCGCAAGCGTGACAACTGCGCGGTGCGGGTGGACACCACCATGGACGAACTGGTCACCGCCTCCATGCGGCAGAATTTTGTGCCGGTGATCGACGACAAAAACAGCTTTATCGGCATCATCAAGCGCAAGGACATCATCCAGTATTGCTACGATCGCTACAAAAAGGAGGAGCAGCCCCGCCGCCGCGTCTGTGCCGAGGCCAGCGTGTCCTGATCGTTTACCCATACCACAGAAGGAGAGAATCATTGTATGAATTGGAAACTGCAACAGCCCCAGGATTTTTCCGTCAGTCCCTTTGACCTCATCGGCAGCCAGTGGATGCTGGTCACTGCCCAGAAGCCGGACGGCTCGGTGAACACCATGACCGCCAGCTGGGGCGGCATGGGGGTACTGTGGGGCAAAAATGTTGCCTTTGTTTTTCTGCGCCCCCAGCGCTACACCAAGGAGTTCGTGGACCAGGCGGGCCGGTTCACCCTCACCTTTTTTGACGGCGAATACAAAAAGGCCCTGGGCTACCTGGGCAGCGTGAGCGGCCGGAACGAGGACAAGATCGCCAAAAGCGGCCTGACGGTGGAACAGCTGGATGGCCAGCCGGTGTTCAGCCAGGCCCGCATCGCCCTGCTCTGCCGCAGCATGTACGCCCAGGAGCTGGACCCCGCCTGCTTTTTGGAGACGGAGCACGACCAGAAATGGTATCCCGAAAAGGACTACCACACTGTGTATGTGGCCGAGATCGAAAAGATCTACCTGGCCGATTCCCAGTAAAATCAGATTTTGCCCCGGGCAGGCGCTTTTCAGAGCGCCTGCCTTTTTTGCTGCCTGCAAAATTATATATCCTTTTTATTGTACTTTCTCTGTTCTTTAATACTGCGATTATCCTTTTTATTGTACATTGCATTTTGTATAGTAAAGACAAAGGGAGGGCAAAAGTCCTCCGCAGACAGAAAAGCACAGCAGAAAGGCGGGAAGGAATATGGCAGTGGAGATTCGGCAGGTAGGCGGACATGTGGAGGTATATGACAAAACCGGCAGATTCCTTTTTTCCGCCGACAACACCCGGGAGGCATTGCAGGAGCTGGAAACGGCCTGACAGTCCCCCAAAACAAAATTTTGGCGCAGAGGGTCTCGCCCTTGCATTTTTGTCGTTGACAGGGTAAACTAAAGGCAGTTGACTGTACACATTACGACTGCAGCCCGCAAGGGGCGTTTTATGAAGTGAGGCGAGCGCCAGTATGGCTTTGGAAGAATACCACAAGGCGAATGGAAAGGCAAAGCGTTATTTCCGCAACTGTGTGTCCAAGGGAATCTACCCGTATCTGCAGGTGCTGGATGATATTCTGGAAAACACCGACATCATCAGCACGGTGGATCTGGGGGTAGTGAGCATCCCGGCTGACCAGATCGTGGGTACCCGCACCGAGGGGCGCAAGACGGCCTTTGCCCGCAACTTCATGCCCCTGCTGGGGGAAAACACCGAGTTTGCCCGCAAGTGGGAAACCCTCTGCAACGCCCACCTGCAGGAGGGCATCCGGGACCCCATCCTGGCCTATGAGTTCCTCAACCGCTTTTATGTCCAGGAGGGCAACAAGCGGGTGAGCGTGCTGAAATATTTCGACGCGGTGACCATTCCCGGCCGGGTCTATCGGCTGGTGCCCCGCCGCAACGACAGCAAGCCCAACCGCATCTACTACGAATTTCTGGATTTCTACCAGGTCACCGGCATCAACTATCTCTACTTTTCCGAGCTGGGCCGGTTTGCGGCGCTGCTGCGTGCCGCCGGCAAAAAGGCGGGGGAGAAGTGGAACGATGACGACCGCTCCATGATGTTCTCGGTGTACCAGCGGTTCAAGGAAGCCTTTGAGGCCAAAAACGGCCAGTCCCTTTCCATCACCACCGGCGATGCCCTGCTGGTCTATCTCAGCGTCTATACCTACGCCGAGGCCCAGCAGAAATCGGT
>DXDW01000084.1 GCA_019115305.1 Candidatus Anaerofilum excrementigallinarum | reverse complement strand
CTATTCAAAAATATGCTATTTTAAAAAAAAGGCGTTTTGCAGCTGGCAGGCTGCGAAGCGCCTTTGGCAATGGAGGAACTGTTTATGGAAAATCGCATGATCAAGCTGCGCGCCAAGGGCACCAACGACGTCACCCTCAAGGTCATTCCCGGACATTTCGCCACCAACCACTCCCACATCAACTACTACATCGACATCACCACCCTGAAAACCCGTGAGAGCGAGGCCATGGCCGTGGCGAAAAATCTGGTGCAGAAGTATGTGTCCACCACCATCGTGGATACCATCGTCTGCCTGGACGGCACCCAGGTTGTGGGCGCCTATCTGGCCCAGGAACTCACCCGCACCGGCTTTATGAGCATCAACAGCCACCAGACCATCTATGTGGTTACCCCGGAGTACAACTCCAACAGCCAGATGATCTTCCGTGACAACCTCCAGCCCATGATCCGCGGCAAGCATGTGCTGCTGCTGATGGCGTCGGTCACCACCGGCCTGACCATCAACAAGGCCATCGAAGCCATCCTCTACTACGGCGGCACCGTGGCCGGCATTTCCGCCATCTTCTCCGCCATCGACGAGGTCAACGATTACCACATCAACGCCGTTTTCCGCAAGGACGACGTGCCCGATTACCAGTCCTTCAACTATCACAAATGCCCCATGTGCAAGGCGGGCCAGCCCATCGAGGCGCTGGTAAACGGCTTCGGATATTCCAAGCTGTAACCCCCCTGCCCCGGGCCCAAAGGAGCGTTTTATATGGAATTGCAGCAGGCAATGGAGACCCGCCGCAGCGTCCGGGAATACCTGCCCCGGCCGGTAGAACCCGAAAAGATCGCCGCGGTGCTGCAGGCGGCCAGCCTGGCCCCCAGCTGGAAAAACAGCCAGGTGGCCCGGTACTATGTGGCCGCCAGCCCCCAGGCGGTGGAAGACGTGCGGGCGGCTTTGCCTGCCTTCAACCGGGACAGCTGTAAAAATGCCCCGGTGCTGGTGGTCTGCGCCATGGTCAGCCACCGGTCCGGGTTTGAGCGCAGCGGCGAAGCCACCAACGAGCTGGGGGACGGCTGGGGCTGCTACGACTGCGGCCTGGCCCACATGAACCTGCTGCTCAAGGCCACCGAACTGGGGCTTTCCACTCTGGTAATGGGCATCCGGGATGCCGACGCTCTGCGCCGGCGGCTGGAGATCCCCGACGACCAGACGGTGCTGGGTGTGATCGCCATTGGATACAGCGATCTTGCCCCCGACATGCCGCCCCGGCGCAGCCCGGAAGAAACCATCCGTTATTTCTGAATCATCCCTCTGCACCGGCGCCGCGGCCCTGGCCGCGGCGTTTTTTGCAGCAGAACCCAAAAGGAGCCTTTGTATGTCCGACTATTCCGCCGTTATCGCCTCCAGCCAGCTGTTCCGGGATATCCCCGCCGACCAGCTGCCCGCCATGCTGCAATGCCTGCAGGCATCCCAGCGCAGCTTTACCAAAAACCAGGTGATCTTCTGGGCCGGCCAGACGGTGACCCAGGTGGCCCTGGTGCTGGAAGGGGAGGTGCAGCTGTGGCAGGAAGATATTCTGGGCAACCGCAGCATCCACAACCGCTTTCTCCCCGGGGAGATCTTCGGGGAGGTATACGCCTGCAACGACCAGTCCCTGATCCCGGTCAGCGCCGTGGCAGTGCGCCCCGCCGAGGTGCTGTTCATCGACCAGCAGCGGCTGCTGGGCAAGGGCGGCTGCGCCGGGCCCTATCACCGGCAGCTTTTGGAAAATCTTTTGTTCATCACCAGCCAGCGGGCGCTGGAGCTGTCCCGCAAGATGTCCTTTTTGTCCCGGCGCACCTTGCGGGAAAAGTTGCTGGGCTACCTCACCACCCAGGCCCGGCTGGCGGAAAACTGCCGCTTTACCATCCCCTTCAGCCGCCAGGAACTGGCCGACTACCTCAGCGTGGACCGCAGCGCCCTGTCCAAAGAGCTTTCCCGCATGAAGGAGGAAGGGCTGCTGGACTACCACCGCAGCGATTTTCATCTTTTCCCCGACACCTGCGGCTGCTGCAAAAAATAATCCCTGTTGCAAGAGAGGTGACGCCCTGTGAAAAAGCTTCCCCTGCTGGCCCTGCTGGGTATGCCCTATCTGGTCCTTGTCCTGGTGATGCGCCAGGGGCTTTCCGCCGCCTGCCTGGAGCTGACGGCGGGGATTTTCGCAGGCGTGGTGCTGCTCAACTTTGTCTGGGCCCTGTTGGCGGGGCGGCTGGGCTTTTCGGCCCGGCAGCTGGCTTTCTGGGCTATGCTGCTCAAAATCTGCCACATCCCCTTTTACCTGCTGGTTTTTGCCGTGGGGGTGCTGCTCAACGTTATGATCATCCCCCTGCTGCCCTTTATGGCTTTTATGGACTATCTGCTGCTTTTGTCCACCTCCCTCTACGGCATCCGGGCCCTCTGGGCCGGCCGCCGGCAGGGCAGTCTTTCCCTGACAGCGGCCGGAGTCTGCACGGCCTTGCAGCTGCTTTTCTGCCTGGATCTGGCGGGGGCGATCTGGGGCTGGGTGCGGCTGCGAAAAGCCGACTATTCTTCTTCTCGACGGCAGCCGGAAACCAAAAATTGAAAAAATCCGTTGTTTTGGTTGCAAAAACAACGGATTTTTTGTCTGCTGCCGCGTATAATAAAACCATCGGATACAAAAACAAACCGGACCCGCGAGGCCCGGCATCACACAAATAAAAAGGAGCGTTTGATTATGTCTGTTATCACCATTACCAAGGAAAACTTTGAAAAGGAAGTGCTGCGCAGCGATGTGCCCGTCCTGGTGGACTTCTGGGCTTCCTGGTGCGGACCCTGCCGGATGCTGAGCCCCATTGTGGACGAGGTGGCCGAGGAAATCACCGGCGCCAAGGTGGGCAAGGTGAATGTGGACGAGCAGCCTGAGCTGGCCGCCCGCTACGGCATCATGACCATCCCCACTCTGCTGGTCTTTAAGAACGGCGAAGTGGCCGCCAACTCGGTGGGCGTCAAGCCCAAGGCCGCTGTGATGGCCCTGCTGAAGTAAACCAAACAGGACAGGAGGAGTTTCCATGTACGATCTTGTGATCATCGGCGCCGGCACCGCCGGTCTGTCCGCCGCCATCTACGCCATGCGGGCGGGGCTGTCCACCTTGGTGCTGGAAGGCGCCATGTACGGCGGGCAGATCATCGTCTCCCCCACGGTGGAAAACTATCCCGGCATCGCCTCGGTGTCCGGCGCCCAGTTTGCCCAGAGCCTGTACGAGCAGGCCGAGGCCCTGGGAGCGCAGTTCGCCTTTGAGACGGCCATTTCGGTGGAAAACCACCCCACCCACAAGACCGTGCACACCGACGCCTCTCAATACGACGCCAAGGCCGTGATCCTGGCCACCGGCGCCAAGAACCGTCCCCTGGGTCTGGAAGGGGAACAGCGGCTCACCGGCCGGGGCATCTCCTACTGCGCCACCTGCGACGGCTCCTTCTTCAAGGGCAAGGACGTGGCGGTGCAGGGGGGCGGCAACACCGCCCTGGAGGACGCCGAAGTGCTGGCCGGCATCTGCAAAAGCGTGACTTTGATCCACCGCCGGGACGAGTTCCGGGGTGAACAGCACCAGGTGGAGCGGCTGCGCAAGCTGCCCAACCTCCAGTTCCGGCTGCACAGCACCATCACCGCCCTGCAGGGGGACAACGCCCTCCAGGCTGTGGTGATCAAGGACCTGCAGACCGGCCAGGAAGAGCCCCTGGCTGTGGACGGCCTGTTTGTGGCCATCGGCCAGATCCCCCAGAACGAGGCCTTCCGGGGCCTGGTAGAGCTGGACGAGCGGGGCTATGTGGTGGCCGGCGAGGACTGCCGCACCAGCACCCCCGGCGTCTTTGCTGCCGGTGACGGCCGCACCAAGACGGTGCGCCAGCTGGTCACCGCCGCTTCCGACGGCGCAACCGCCGCTTTGGCCGCCGCGGAATATATACGCTCTGTATAAAATACCGACATTTTTTCCATTCCTCCTACACCAAAAAGCCGCCGGATGCTGTATGCCCGGCGGCTTTTGTCGGTTGCAAACCTTGCGCGGGGGAATTATACTGAAAAGAGAAGGGGCCGGTCAGCGGTTTTGGTCGGAACTCACCGCCAGACAGGCCCATACCAGCAAGGTGACCGCCAAAGCCAGCAGCACCAGCAGCAGCAAAAACACCTTCATACGCGTCCTCCTTGGAGCGGCCTGGGGGCCGGGTTTTGCTATCTATATATGCGGGCATACTGGCATTGTGCACCGGCTGGAGAAAAAATATACAGGAGGAACTGCATATGAGCAAGCTTTGCGCTTTTTTCGCCCCTGGTTTTGAGGAATGTGAGGGGCTTCTGGTGGTGGATATCCTGCGCCGGGGCGGCGTGGATGTGACCATCGCCGCCGTGGGGGCCGACCGGATGGTCACCGGCTCCCATAAGATCGCGGTCCAGGCAGACGCCCTGGCCCAGGAGCTGGATTTTTCCGCTTTTGACGCTGTTTTCCTGCCCGGCGGCATGCCCGGCACCTTGCACCTGAAGGAAAACGCCCTGGTGCGCCGGACGGCAACCGAGTTTGCCGCCGCGGGCAAGGTGGTTTCGGCCATCTGTGCCGCCCCTACTGTGCTGGCGGACCTGGGACTGCTGAAAGGCCTGCAGGCCACCTGCTACCCCGGCTTTGAAAAGGATATGGCCGGGGCCGAGACCACCGGCGCGGAATTTGTCCGCCAGGGCAATCTGCTCACCGGCCGCGCCCTGGGGGCGGCCATCCCCTTCGGGCTGGAGCTGCTGGCCATGCTGGAGGGCGAGGAAAAAGCCGCCGGCATCCGGGCCGCCATCTGCTACGAGCACTGACCGAACAGCAAAAGAGCATCCGCTTTCCCCTGGGAAAACGGATGCTCTTTTCTAAAATATTTACTTAGGTAATTAGCCCCTCAACAATCATCTGGCTGGACAAGGTCGACATAAATCTCTGAATCTCATAAGTTTCAGAATATAATAGGCGCTATTGTGCTTATTATCACCTCCGATAAGGTTCTTCCTGCCAGGAAATAGGCACGATAGAATGTTATTGAGGAGACGATAGTGCCTATGACACCATTAAAAGAATTGGGGCAAAAGCTAAAAGC
>DXDW01000083.1 GCA_019115305.1 Candidatus Anaerofilum excrementigallinarum | reverse complement strand
CCTCACCTTCCAGGAATACTTCGAGCGTCTGGGCGTCAAGGCCGAGCGCTGGGGCAAGCCTTTGGCCGCTCTGCTGGGCGCTCTCCAGGCCCAGCTGGACCTGGGCGTGGGTTCCATCGGCGGCAAGGACTCCATGTCCGGCAGCTTTGAGAGCCTGGACGTGCCCCCCACGCTGGTATCCTTCGCTGTGGCCGTGGGCAACACCGATAAGGTGATCAGCCCCGAGTTCAAGCTGCCCGGCAGCAAGGTTGTGCTGCTGCAGCCGGAATACGACGACGCCCTGCTGCCCAACGTGGACAGCCTGAAGGCCGTCTTTGCCAAGGCCGAAGAGCTCATTGCCGCCGGCAAGGTGCTCTCTGCTTCCACCCCGGGTTACGGCGGCATTGCCGAGCAGCTGTTCAAGAGCGGCCTGGGTAACCGTCTGGGCTTCAAGCTGGCTGCGGGCATCGACCCCGAATCCCTGCTGCGCCCCGCCTACGGCAGCCTGATCCTGGAGCTGGCCGAGGAGGCCGACGTGGTGGGCACCGTGCTGGGTGAGACCAGCGGCCAGTACCAGCTGGGCCTGGGCGGCGAGGTCATGGATATGGCCGAGCTGCAGGAGGCCTGGGAGGCCAAGCTGGAGCCTGTGATGCCCTACCGCATCTGCAAGGGCGGCGAAAAGCTGCCGGTGGTGCGCCACACCGTGGAAAAGCAGGCGGCTCCCAAGATCGGCATTGCCCGTCCCCATGCCCTGATCC
This sequence comes from Candidatus Anaerofilum excrementigallinarum, assembly GCA_019115305.1. Classification (GTDB taxonomy): domain Bacteria; phylum Bacillota; class Clostridia; order Oscillospirales; family Ruminococcaceae; genus Anaerofilum; species Anaerofilum excrementigallinarum. Next base: position 14,249 of record DXDW01000083.1, on the reverse strand, counting down.
CCGTATTCCCCGGCACCAACTGCGAGTACGACACCGCCCGGGCCCTGGAGCGGGCCGGCGCCGAGGCCGAGATCTTTGTCATCAACAACCTGTCTCCCGCCGCCGTGGCCGAGAGCTGTGCCGCCCTCTGCCGCAGCATTGAAAAGAGCCAGATCGTCATGCTGCCCGGCGGTTTCTCGGGCGGCGACGAGCCCGACGGCAGCGCCAAGTTCATCACCGCCTTCTTCCGGGCTCCCGCAGTCAAGGACGCCGTCCATGACCTGCTCAAGCACCGGGACGGCCTGATGCTGGGCATCTGCAACGGCTTCCAGGCTCTGGTCAAGCTGGGCCTGGTTCCCTTCGGCGAGATCCGGGATATGGATGCCGATTGCCCCACTTTGACCTTCAACACCATCGGCCGCCACCAGAGCATGCTGGTGCGCACCCGCATCGCCAGCAACCTGTCTCCCTGGTTCAGCCGCATGAAGGTGGACGATGTCTACACCGTGGCCATCAGCCACGGCGAGGGCCGGTTCGTGGCCCCCATGGCGGTGCTGGATCAGCTGGCTGCCAATGGCCAGATCGCCACCCAGTATGTGGATCTGAACGGCGCGCCCACCATGGACACCCGGTTCAACCCCAACGGCAGCCTGTGGGCCATCGAGTCCATCACCAGCCCCGATGGCCGTGTGCTGGGCAAGATGGGCCACACCGAGCGCAGCGCCGACAACCTCTACAAGAACGTGCCCGGCAACAAGTACCAGCCCCTGTTTGAAGGCGGCGTGGACTACTTCAAGCTGTAAGCGATCCGTTCCCAAAACAAACAAAGCCCGCTCTTTCCGTTTTGGAAGGGGCGGGCTTCTTTTTTTGGAAAGAAAAGGGCCGGCCTTTTCGCCCCGGAGGAGGGGAGAAGGCCGGCCCTTTTGCCGGATGCTATTATACTATTTGTATTTGTTGAGCAAAAAATACAAATAGGAAGTTTTACATGGGGCGGTCCAGAGAGGCGGCGGTGTTCCACAGATGGTAGTAAACACCCTTTTTGGCCAGCAGTTCGGTGTGGGTGCCGCTCTCCTCGATGCCGTCGCTGCCCAGCACCAGAATGCGGTCGGCGTTCTGGATGGTGGTGAGCCGGTGGGCGATGGTGAGGGTGGTGCGGCCGATGGCCAGCTTCTGCAGGCTCTGGCTCACCAGGGCCTCGCTCTCGTTGTCCAGGGCGCTGGTGGCCTCGTCCAGAATCAGGATGGGCGGGTTTTTGAGGAATACCCGGGCGATGCTCAGGCGCTGTTTCTGGCCGCCCGACAGCTTGACGCCCCGCTCGCCCACATAGGTGTCGTAGCCGTCTTTCAGCTGGGTGATGAACTCGTGAGCACCCGCCAGCTTGGCAGCCTCGATGACTTCCTCCCGGGTGGCGCTGGGCCGGCCGTAGAGGATGTTTTCCATCACGGTGCCGCTGAACAGATAGACGTCCTGCTGCACCATACCGATGGCGCCCCGCAGGCTTTTCAGGGTCACTTTGCGCACATCCTTGCCGTCGATGGTGATGTGGCCGCTGGTGGCGTCGAAAAACCGGGGGATCAGGTTGCACAAAGTGGTCTTGCCGCCGCCGGAGGGGCCCACCAGAGCCAGCCGCTCGCCGGGACGGATGGTGAGGTCGATGTGCTGGAACACCTGGTTGTGGTCGTCGGGGTACTCGAAGCTCACGTCTTCAAACCGGATCTCGCCCTTCACATCCCCCAGGGGCACGGCGTCGGGCTCGTCGAAGATGTCCACATCGGCGTCCATAATCTCGTAAAACCGCTCGATGCCGGTGACGCCCCGCTGGAACTGCTCGGCAAATTCGATGATGCGGCGGATGGTGGCGATGAGGGTGGTGACATAGAGCATGTAGGCCACCAGATCGCCGGGCTCGATGAGCCCGTTTACCAGAAACAGACCGCCGGCCACCACGACTACCAGATACATCAGACCGTCAAACAGCCGGGTGGTGGTGGAGAAGGCCGCCATGGAGCGGTAGGTGACCTTTTTGATGTCCAAAAAGCTCTGGTTGTCCCGCTCGAACTTCTTCTGCTCCATCTCCTCGTTGGCGAAGGCTTTCACCACCCGCTCGCCCAGCAGGCTGTCCTCGATGCGGGCGTTCAGCTCGCCGATCTGCCGCCGCTGGCTGCGGAAGGCCGCCCGCAGACGCAGGTTGAAGGGCACGCAGCAGAGGATCATCAGGGGCACACAGGCAAACAGAATCAAGGTCAGGGGCACACTGCTGCGGCAGAGGATGACGAAGGAGACCAGAATCTTGATGCCGGCGATGAAAAATTCCTCGGGGCAGTGGTGGCTGAACTCGGTGACGTCAAACAGGTCGTTGGTGATGCGGCCCATGATCTGGCCCACCTTGGTGTTGGAGTAGTAGGTGTGGCTCAGCTGCTGCAGATGAGAAAAGGCGTCCCGGCGCATATCGGTCTCGATGTGGGTGCCCATGATGTGGCCGATGCCCGCCATATAATAGTTGGCGGCGGCGTCGATGAGCCGCAGCACCAGATACAGTCCGCCTAATTGCAAAATCACCTGGGCGGTGAGGGTGGCCGCGCCCCCCATAGCTGCGTTGGTGATGTATTTCATGATCTGGGGCAGCACCAGTTCGCAGATGGTGGTGAGCCCGGCGCAGAACAGGTCAAAGACCACAATGCCCTTGTAGCGGGCCATGTAGGGCCAGAACCGCCGCAGCAGACCCAGTGTGTGCTGTTTGGTTTCGTTTTTTTCCATGGGTGGATTCCTCCTATGCAGATGGATGTACAGGGATAAATGCCGCAGAAAATCCCCGGCCGGTAGGGACCGGGGACAAAGCAAAATCAGCCTTCAGCAGAAGAGCCGGTGTCGGGCGTCGGGGTCACCTCAGGGGTGGGCTCCGGCGTAGGTGCAGGGGTGGGAGTGGGCGCCGGCGTTGCGGTAGGTGCAGGAGTGGCCGTGGGCTCCGGCGTCACAACCGGTGTGGCTGTGGGGGCGGGAGTGGCGGTGGGCTTGGGGGTGACATTGGGCGTGGCAGTGGGAGCCGGGGTAGCCGTGGGCTTGGGAGTGGCTGCCGTTCCCTCACACCAGCTGATATTGCCCGCACAGGCCGGACAGTTGGTGTTTTTGCTGTTCTCGGTGCACTTGGTGGTGCAGGTGCAGGCGGCCCGCTTGAACTTGGCGAATACCTGCACCCCTTCCTCGGTGACGTTGCCGGGAATGTAGAACTGGAGCACCGGGTTTTTCACATCGTTGATGCGGCCCACGGTACAGCCCCAGGAATCAAACACATAGCCGGGATTGGCCACCGCCTTGACGCTGGTGCACTGGTGGCCGATGGCGCCGGTCTGGGTGAGGGTACCTTCCAGGTATCCCATGCCGCTGCTGTCCTTGTGGACCACATAGGTCACCTGGTAGCTGTCCGCATCCTCGTCCTCGTCGGAGGAGCTTTCCATGGAACCGGCGCTGCCCCGCACTGCCAGGGGGTCCTCGGTGATGATGTCGGGAGGGGTTTCCTTGCGGCCGGGCACCGTCTTGAGAGGCTTGGGCCGGCGGTCCTCGGTTTCGTAGCTGTGGGTGCGCACATAGTCAAACAGGGCCTGCATGCCTTTTTTGCTCAGATGTACGCCGTCCGAGATGGTGTAGTCGGTTTTGGCAAAACCGGTATCCTCGTCCTTCAAAGCCTCGCTGGAATCCAGGAACTTGTAGCCCAGTTCCTCGGCCATTTCCGCCAGGGCCTGGTTGAAGGAGTCGATGGTCTGCATGGTGATGCCGGTGTTCTGCCGCAGCTTATCCACCGGGGGCACCGCATTGATGATGATATCGGCATAGGGCCAGGCATCGGTGATGGCCTCCAGGGCCTCCTTGTATTCCGACGCAAAGACATCGCTGCTCCAGCCGATGGTGTTGTTGGTGCCGAAGGTGATGACGATGCGCTTGGGCTGCATAATAGCCACCGCCTCGGGAATGCTGACGGCGCCGCTGCGGTCGGTGAAGTAGGCGCACTTCTTGGTGGGCACATGCTGGATGCCCATGGAGATCACGCCGATGGTGTTGGACAAAGTGGTGTGGCCGTAGGCCATCATCCGCACCGTGTTGGAGTCGCCGATAAAGAGGGTCTCGTCCAGGTATTCCTGGCCGGCGTCTTCGGTTTCGGCCAGCACGGTGGAGCCGTATTGATCCTTGTCCAGTTTGCCTTGCTCAGCGTCGTATTCCTGATCGGCTTCCGGCTCGCTCCAGGCGGTCTGCTGGCCTGAGGCGTCGGAGCCGGACGAGGATTCCTCCTGGGCGTGGCTGGACAGACAGCCGGTGAGCAGCGCCGCGCACAGAACCGCCGCGGCCGCCAGAGAAAGAGGTCGTTTCAGCTTTTTCATTGCATTCTTCCTTTTTGTTTTGCTGTCGGCTGTGACGTCCGGCCCACATCCGGCTCGGCCCAGCCCGGTATAGAATAGAAAAAACATGATTCATACTATTCTACCATGTTTGGGGACGGGATGCAAAGAAAAAAGGCCCCAAAAGGGGCCCTTTTGCCGGTTTTCACAATTTTTGTCCGCAGGTCACTGTTCCAGCAGATGGGCTTTGTGCAGCGAAGGCGCCAGCGCCATGGCCAGCAGGGCCGCGCAGATCACCGCGATGATGCCGTTGCCCACCGAGACCGGCACCTTGAGGGTCATGGTCTCGCCGATGGCCGCCGCCCAGGTAAAGCCCTGGACAAAGTGACCCATGAGAATGTTTTTCAGCCCGTACAGCACCACATAGGTGAGGGAACCCGCCGCCGCGGCCACCCATACCATCACCCGGCGGCCCTGCAGGGCAGCCTGCCGGCCCAGCCAGCCCGCCACAAAGCCCATGGCGAACTTGGTGAGAAAGGTGATCCAGAACTCGGGGGCGTAGACCGGGTCGGTGAGATCCAGCAGAGCGCTGCCGATGCCGGCGGCCAGACCGCCGGGCACTGCGCCGAAGAGCAGCCCGCCCAGCAGGCACATGATGTTGCCGAAGTGGATGCCCGTTTTGCCCAGAGGGCTGGGAATGTCGATGCGGAACTTGCTGAAGATGAATACCAGCGCCGCCATGAGGCCAATGGCCACAATGGTGCGCACGTCCATAGATTTTTTGTTTTGCATAGTCAATTCCTTCCTTCCCCTCCCGGCGGCCGGGGGCTTGACAACCCGCCGCCGCCTGCGGTATGGTTATCATTATAATCCAATCTGAATCCATGAAAATATCCAGAATGCATCTTTTTTATGGTATCAGTTTGCAAAGGGGAGGGGAAAAACATGATGGATTTCACCGGTATCCTCCTTCAAGGCAGCAGTCTGCCCCTGTACGAGCAGCTCTACCGGGGCCTGGCCGGGGCGGTGCGCTCCGGCCAGCTGGCCGCCGGGGAAAAGCTGCCGGGCAAGCGCAGCCTGGCGGGGCAGCTGGGAATCAGTGTCAACACGGTGGACGCCGCCTACCAGCTGTTGGCCGCCGAGGGCTATCTGGAAAGCCGGCCCCGGTCGGGGTACTATGTGCTGGCGGTGGAGGGGCTCCACGCCCCGCCCCCTCAGCCCGCCGCCGATCCCCCCGAGCCTGCCCCGGCCAAGTGGCGGTTTGACCTGGGCACCGGCGGGGTGGACCGGGAGCTGTTTCCCTTCCGCACCTGGGGGCGCATTCAGAAGGAACTGCTCTATTCCCAGCCCCAGCTGCTGGAGCGGGGGGACGGCCAGGGAGACGCCGAGCTGCGGGCGGTGCTGGCCGACCATCTGCGCCAGTACCGGGGTGTGCGCTGCCGGCCCCGGCAGGTGGTAATCGGGGCAGGCATCGAGTATCTGCTGGGCCTGCTGGCCCGGCTGCTGGGGGAACAGGCGGTGCTGGCGGTGGAGGACCCCGGCTATTCCCGGGCCGGGCGGGTCTTTGCCAACGAGGGAGTACCCTGCCGGCCGGTGGCCATCGACGCCGGGGGCCTTTCGGTGGGGGCGCTGGCGGCTTCGGGAGCCACCGCCGCCTATGTCACCCCCAGCCACCAGTTCCCTTCGGGGGTCACCATGCCCGCCGGACGCCGGGCGGCCCTGCTGGCCTGGGCCGCCGCCGGGCCGGGGCGGTTCATCATCGAGGACGACTACGATTCGGAATTCCGGTTCGATACCCGGCCCCTGCCCAGCCTCCAGGGCATGGACCAGAGCGGCCGGGTGGTATATGTGAGCACCTTTTCAAAAAGCTTGGCCCCTTCCATCCGTATCGCCTGCATGGTGCTGCCCGACTGCCTGCTCCAGCCCTGGCGGGAGCGGTACGGGGGCTACGCCTGCACCGTGTCCCGGTTCGAGCAGCAGACCCTCTGCCGGTTTATCGCCCAGGGCCATCTGGCCCGGCATCTGGCCCGGCAGCGGGGGGCCTACCGCCAGCGGATGGAGGAGTTCCGCCGCCAGCTGGCCGCCCGGCTGGGGCCCGGGGTGAAGATCCGGGGCCAGCACACCGGGCTGCACCTGCTGCTGGAGTTTGAGGGCCGCCGGGAGCAGAGCCTGCTGGACGCCGCCCGGGGGGAGGGCATCCGCATCAGCGGGCTGGGGGAATACTGCGTCGCCGCCCGCCCCGGCCCCGCCACCTTGCTGGCAGGCTACGGCGCTTTGCCCCCTGCCGATATCGCCCCCGCCGCCGAGGCTCTGGCCCGGGCGGTGGAACGGGCCGAATAAAGAAAAAACGCCGCCGGGCAGCCCGAAAGCTGACCCGGCGGCTTTTTGCACAAAAAGCGTTATCCAATTTTGGCGGTTTTGCGGGTAAGACGGTAGAAAATGAGCCCGGCGGCATCGGCCAAAAACCAGCCGATGGGCACCGACCACCAGATGCCGGTGACCCCCACTCCCGGCAGAGCCGAGAGGGCGTAGGCCAGCAGCACCCGGGTGCCCAGAGAGATCACCGTAAGCGCCACCGAGATGCCCGGCCGCTGTACCGCCCGGAAGTAGCCGTAAAGCAAGAACAGACAGCCGATGCCGGCGTAAAAGGCGCCTTCGATGCGCAGGTAGTCCATGCCCGCGGCGATGATGTCGGGCTGGTCGGCGGGCACAAAAATGCCCATAAGAGGTCCGGCGAAAACAAACACCAGGGCCGACACCGCCACCGAAAAGCCCACCGCCACCGCCACAGCGCTGCGGATGCCCCGGCGGATGCGGTCGGACTTGCCGGCTCCGTAGTTCTGGGCGATGAAGGTGGAGAAGGCGTTGCCGAAATCCTGCACCGGCATATAGGCGAAGGAGTCGATCTTGACCCCGGCGGCAAAGGCGGCCATGACCACGGTGCCGAAGCTGTTCACCAGACCCTGGACCATGAGGATGCCGAAGTTCATCACCGACTGCTGCACGCAGGTGAGCAGAGAAAACTGGCTGATCTCCCCCAGCAGCTCCCGGCGCATCCGGCGGTGGCGGGCCTGGGGCCAGAGAAAGGCGTACCGCGCCCGTGCAAAAATCAGCAGCCCCAGAGCCGATACCCACTGGGAAAAGGCGGTGGCTGCCGCGGCCCCGGCCACACCCCAGGGGATGACCACCACCAGTACCAGGTCCAGAACGATGTTCAGCACCGCCGACACCGCCAGAAATACCAGAGGCGTCACCGAATCCCCCACCGCCCGCAGCAGACAGGCGAAATAGTTGTAGAGGAAGGAAGCGCCGATGCCCAAAAACACCACCTGCAGATATTGCCGCAGCAGGGGCCAGACCTCGGCGGGGGTGCGCAGCAAAGCCAGGATGGGGTCCAGCAGCACGAACACCCCTACGTTGAGGGCTATGGTGATGCCGGCGATGAGCACAAAGGAAACGTAGATGCTGCTCTGCAGCCGCTCGGTGTCCTTTTCACCCCAGCGGATGGCAAAGATGGTGCCGCTGCCCATACAAAGCCCCAGAAAGATGGAGGTGAGAAAGGTCATAAGGGAATAGGCCGACCCCACCGCCGCCAGGGCGCCGGCGCCGAGAAAACGCCCCACGATGAGGGTGTCCACCAGATTGTACAGCTGCTGCAGCAGATTGCCCGCTGTCATGGGCAGAGCGAACAGCAGCATGGTGCGGGTGATGGGGCCGGATGTAAGGTCCCGATGCATGGGATGTGATCCTCCTCTCGGATAATGGATAAAAAGGGGTAAAAAAGGACCCGGCGGCCCTCAGCACACCGGATCGGGAGGGAAAAAGGCGGTTTCCAGCACAAAGCCGTGTTCACCGCCGCCGGGCAGCAGGGCCAGGTTTTCCCGCAGCCGCTGCTCCACCGTGGAAACGTCCTCGTATTCGGCCAGAATCATCATCACCGCGTACTGCCGCCGGCCGTAGCGGCAGACCACATCTTCCCGCCGCAAGGTGCTGCGGATGCCCTGGACCAGCCACTGCATGCCGGCGTCCAGCTGCTTGCGGTCGGATACCTCCCCATGGAGGGAGAGGGTGATGAGCCCCACCGCCAGGCTGCCGCCGCTGCGCCGGGCTGCCCGGGACAGAAGGGGATAGAGGGAGCGGAAGTTCTGGTAATCGCAGAGATAGGGCCCCACCGCAGGCTGTTCCTGCTGGCGGATCACCGCAAAATCCTTGCGGATGCGGGCCAGATCCTCCTGGCAGGTGGGCATGCCGTCGCAGGCCCAGCGCCAGGCCGCCCGCACCTGCCGGGGCAGGGGGCGTTCCAGCTGGTTGTAAAACAGTTCCAGCACCACCGGGTAGCAGCTGCGGACAGCGCTTTTCATCTCCAGCCGCTGCATACTGGCAAAGAGGGGGGCGTACAGCCCCTCCTGCCGGGGCTGCAGCAGCAGGGCCCGGCCGCAGATGTCGTAGGCCTGCCGGGCGTCGTCGATGCTCCCGGTGTCCAGCAGCAGTCCGGCGGCCTGTTCGGCCACGGCGAAATACAGCTGCTGTAATTGCAGGCCGCACTGTCTGGCCCAGGGCCGGGAGGAGAGGGCAGGGGCAAATTCCCCGGTATACAGCTCCAGGGCCCGGCGGCAGGCCGCCAGCTTTTCTGCGTCGGGCAGGCCGTCGGCCAGGGCGGCCTCGGCCTGGCGGGAAAATTCGGCGGTGTCCAGCTCCACCGCAAGCCCCGGTTCCAGCTGGTAGTGCTGGCCGGCGGTGCGGATGAAGGATACCCCCGGGGCAGCCTGCTCCAGCAGACGGCGCAAGGAATAGACCGCATTTTTCAGCGCTCCGGCGGGGTTGGCGGCCTCTCCTTCCCACAGGGCTTCCATCAGCTGCTGGTTATCCAGAGGCTGCTTGTCTCCCACCAGCAACAGGGCAAGCAGTTCCACGTTTTTGTTGATGCGGCTGCCGGGTTCCACCAGAGGGACATCCCCCCAGTATACCGAAAAACCTCCCAGCAGCTTGGCGCGCAGACAGGCGGACATAGTGTTCTCCTTTCGCGCTGCGGACAAAGCGGTTTAGCGCATCCGCATCCGTTTGTCCAGCGCTTCGTAGTGGACGGAATAGGTCAGGGCCGTCTCCCGGGTGATGCGCCCCTTCTGGAACAGGTTCAGCAGGCTGGAGTCCATAGTGCACATGCCCTCGGCACTGCCGGCGGCGATGGCGTTGTCGATCTGGTGGGTCTTGGCCTCCCGGATCAGATTCTTGATGGCGGGGTTGGTGATCATCACCTCAAAGGCCACCGTCTGGCCTCCATCGGTGGTGGGCACCATCTGCTGGCTGATCACCGCCTGCAGCACCATGGACAGCTGGATGCGCACCTGGGCCTGCTGGTTGGGGGGAAAGCTGTCGATGATGCGGTCCACCGTGCTGGCGGCTCCGGTGGTGTGCAGCGTGCTGAACAGCAGCTCGCCGGTCTCGGCGGCGGTCATGGCCACCTCCATGGTCTCCAGGTCCCGCATTTCTCCCAGCAAAATCACGTCGGGGCTCTCCCGCAAAGCGCTGCGCAGAGCCGACACATAGCTGGGGGAATCACTGCCGATCTCCCGCTGGGTGACGATGGCCCTGTTGTGCCGGTGGATATACTCGATGGGGTCCTCCATGGTGATGATATGGCATTCCCGGCTGCGGTTGATGGCGTCGATCATGCAGGCCAAAGTGGTGGATTTGCCGCTGCCTGCCGGGCCGGTGACCAGCACCAGTCCCTTCAGCCGCTGGGCCGCGGCCATTACCTGGGTGGGGATGCCCAGAGCCGTGGGGTCGGGCAGACCGAACTGGATCACCCGCAGCACCGCCGCAAGGCTGCCGCGCTGGTGCAGCACATTGGCCCGGAACCGGCCCAGGTTCTGGATGGCAAAGGAAAAGTCGTCGTCGGCATCGTCGGCGGCACAGCGGCCGGGGTCCCGGCCCGACAGGGCGTAGATGCCCTGGATCAGGGCGGCGGTGTCGGCAGGGTGGAGCATCTCACCCTCCCGCTGCTGGCGGCCGTTGATCTTGTAGGTCAGGGGCAGACCGGCGATGACGAATATATCCGAAGCGCCCCGTTCCAGCGCCCGGCGAAGGATTTCTTCAGGCTGCATATGTGCTCTCCTTTCGGTTGTGATTCAGGGTCCGGTCCAGAGGTCCAGCTGCTGGTCGGGCTGCCAGGGCCGCTGGAGCTGCCAGAGGGTCACCCGCCAGCCGTCCTCTTCCAGCACAAAGCCGATGGACAGGCTGCCGGCCTCGCCGCAGTCCAGCTGGATGTTCCAGCCGCCGTTTTCGTCAGCCACAGCGCCCAGATCGGCGGGGGAACCCCCCACGTCCAGGGTTTTGTCCAGCTGAGCCAGAAATTCCTGGCCCCGGTTGTCCGCTTCCACCGTCTGGGTCAGGCCCAAAGCGGCCCGGTCGGCCAGGCGCAGGTCGGCCTGGGCCGTTTCCAGGGACAGCACCGACAGCACTGCCAGACAGATCATGGCCACCGTCAGCAGCAGGGTGAGCATTCCCGCCCGCAGAGGGGGCAGTGCCTGGGAAAATTCCGTTTTGTGCATACCGGCGGCCTCCTTTCAGTCCTGATATTTTTCCGTGGTGAGGGAGTAGAGAATCTCTCCCCGGTCGTTTTCTATCTCGATTTCCAAAGAGGCCAGGCGTCCGGGGGTGTAGGCCAGCCGGGCGGTGTAGGCCCCGTCGGGGGCGGGCTGGCCCTGGCTGTCCACTGTCAGGCTGCCGGAGGGCTCCTCCAGCCCCGCCAGCCGGCAGAATTCCTCGGCGCTGTCGGCGGCGGAAAAGCACTCGGACAGACTGCGGGCGGCGCAGACGGCGTCGTTGCGCTGGGCAGCCTGGCGGCTCACCTGCCGGGCCGCCGCGAACATCTGCACCAGCACCGCCAGCATGGCCAGAAAAAACACAACCAGCACCAGGGCCTCAATGTAAAAGGCGGTACTGCGTTTTGGTCTCATGGGCTCAGCCTCCTTGCAAAGCGCGCAGGGCCACCTGCAGCCGGCCCTGGCTGGTTTCTACCGTGAGCAGATTGCCTTCCAGCACCGGCTGGAAGGTGTCGCTGGCCGCGATGGCCAGGGCCTGGTCGGGCTGCAGGGGACTGTCGGCTTCGGCGTATTCCTCCACCAGGCTGCCCTGGTAGAGATAGATGCGGGTGGCATATTCGGGGGCGGCGGGGTCGGTGAGCACCAGGCTGGGGCCCTCGGGACCCTGGCCGATGGCCACGCCCCCGGCGCTGTCGGCGGCCCGCACCCGGCCATAGAGATAGGACACCTCCGCCCGCAGCTCACCGTTCCGGGTCTGGCTGTCGGCCAGCCGGCTGTACAGCCCGCCCCCCAGCACCACCAGCCCGAACACGCAGGCCAGCAGCATGGAGTAGAGGGCCAGAGCCGGCAGGGCGCTGGGCCGGGAAGCAGAAGATTTCACAGCAAAGCACTCCTTTCCGGCGCCGTCAGCCTTCCACCGTCAGCACCGTGACGGCGGGGGGCTGGTTGGAAGCGAAAACCTCGTAGGCCACAATATAGCGGTTGTGGTTGATCTGCAGCCCGTAGTGCTGCTCCAGATATTCCAGGCTGGAGGGCCAGGCCCCTTCCAGGGCATAGCACTGCAAAGCCTGGTCCATGACAGCGGTATATACCGCCTGGGCGCCCTGCACCGCCAGATCCTTCTGTATCCGGCGGGCCAGCAGCAGGCCGCCCCCGGCCAGCACCGCCGCCAAAACCAAGGCGGCCAAAATACCGGCCACTATCCGCCGCACCGAGCGGCGGGGACGATCGTGATACATACAAAGCCCCCCTTATCCGATGGAGCCCAGAATGCCGATGAGGGGCAGCATGGACGACAGCAACGTCAGCCCCACTGCCACTGTGAGAAAGCCCGCCAGCAGGGGCTCGATGGAGTCGATGAGCCGGTCCATCTGCCGGTTGCTGTCCTCGGAAAAGATCTGAGCCAGCTGCTCCAGAGTGGCCTCGGCGCTGCCCGCCCGGGCGCTGGAGAGCAGCATCCGGCCATAGAGGGGCTCAAAGAGCTTTTCCTCGTAGATGGCGGTGCACAGTCCGTCGCCGGCTTCCATCCGGGCCCGGGCTGCTTCCAGTTTGCGGGCGGTGTCCCGGTGGGTGACCATGTTGCAGGCGGCCTCCATGGCGGAATCCACATTCACGCCGCTGGCCAGAAATACCGACAGCGCCCCGGTGAACCGGGCCACCGCCAGGCTGGCCGACGCCTTGCGGGTCAAAGGCAGCCGCTCGGACAAAGTTTCCAGACGGCGGCGTCCGGCGGGGGTGCGGCTCTGCACCAGGCACACCAACAGACAGGCCGCTGCCGCCAGAGTCAGACCCAGGCCTACCCAGCCCACGGCCTGGCCGAAGCGGAGATAGCCGTAGGAGGAGGTGGCCAGATCCCCGGCCAGGCTCTGGTAGACCCGGCCGAACACCGGCAGCACCGTGGCCACCAGCACCGCCAGGATCACCGCCATCAGCCCCAGAAGCCCCAGGGGATAGACCAAAGCGCTTTTCAGCTTTTGTTCCAGCCGGGCCTGGGCGCCGTAGTGGTGGGCCAGGCTGCGCAGCACTCCCTCGGTGCGGCCGGCGCTCTCGCCGGCGGCAATCATGGAGGCGGCGTATTCGGGCAGGATGCCGCACTGGCTCACCGCCTGGGACAGCACCCCGCAGTCCAGCAGGGCGTCGTGAAGGGCGCCGGCGGCGTCCTTGAAATCATTTTCGGCGGCGTCTTCGCCCAAAAGGCCCACCGCCTCCTCCACCGGAATGCCGGCGGACAGCATCATGGCCAGGCTTTCGCAGAAGGCGCTTACCTCCAGGCTGTTGAGCCGCGTCTGGCCGGATTTGCTGGTAGTAGCCATTGCACATATCCTCCTTGTTCAGTAGGTGAGATAATCGGTGTAGTTGCTGCCGTCGCCGATAAAGTCCGCGTCGGTGCCGCTGGCGGCAAAGGTCATGTCCACCCGGCTCCACTGGTTGGCCGGGGCCTTGAATTCCACCGTGATCCAGCCTGTTTCCTCCAGCCACACCATGTTCCAGGCGTGGTAGACATTGTTGGGGGAGACATAGCCGGTGATCAGCTTGGCGGGGATTCCCTGGCTGCGCAGCATGGCAGCCGCCAGGGCCGCATAGTCAAAACAGATGCCCTTGCCGGTGGAAAGGGTTTCGTCGGGGGTGGGCAGATAGCCGCTTTCCACCGTGCGGGCCTTGTCGTAGTCGTAGGCGATGTGGCCGACGATATAGTCGTAGATGTTGGCCACCGCCCCTGCCTGGTCGGCGGCGGAGGAGGCCAGCTCGGCGGCCTTGGCCACACAGGCCGAATCGGCGGTGTAGTCCACAAACTGGCTGGAGCGCAAAAAAGGAGCAAATTCGCTTTCCAGGGCCACCGCAGCCTGGGTGGTGTACTTTTTTATGTAGTTGGTGTCGTGGGTGTTCTCAAAGACGATGAAGGTGTAGTCCCCGTCGCCGCTCTGGAGGGGGTAAAAGGTGGGGGTGCCGTCGTTGGGCAGGTTGTAGGTGTATTGGATTTCCCCGATCTGGGTGCGGAACTTCAGCCGCTTGTCGCTTTTGGCCGATACCCCCACATACCCCTGGGCGGTGCAGGAGAGGTCCACCAGCACATCCCCCTCTCCCACGGCGGCGTCGGGGTGAAATTCCACCGTGGCCATGGCGGGGGCCTGGTAGCTTTGTTCCGGGGCGGCGGAAACAGAGGAGGAGGTCGCGGTGACAGGGGTCGACGCGGGAACGGACGCGGGTGCCGATCCGCCGCCCGAGCAGCCGGCAGAAGTCACAGCCAGCAGTGCCGCCAGGGCGCAGACAAGGCCGGTGCGCATGGGGACATCCTCCTTTCTTTTTTCGGGGAAACAGCCCCGGCAATAATACATTATTATAGACCATCGGCGGCTGTTTGTATAGACGTACTCCCGCCCAAAGGGGCAAAAAA
>DXDW01000082.1 GCA_019115305.1 Candidatus Anaerofilum excrementigallinarum | reverse complement strand
ATTTGCAAGCGATTTGGTCGAATTACCACTTTATTATTGCAAATTAGTGCATTGGAACAATGTGTATGTACCAAAAGGACAAAACCATACGATCAAAACTCCATTGAAACGCCAAAGCCCAAGATTTTCCCATTTCAAATTCCGCAAAACGGAGCATGCTCCGCTTGTTTTTTGCGCGCTTGTGGCTCATTGCCTGCCTTTGTAATCAAGCCCTGAAAAGAGCATAGAAAAAGGGCGGCGCTCGTTCTGAGCGCCGCCCCTTACGGCTTGTTTGTCGGCCCTTGTGCGCTGTTTCGCGGTGTGCGACTTAAAACCACCGCGAACGCCGGGCCGAAGCCTTCTATTCACAATCGGATCGCCGGGCTGCACACAGCCCCGTCTGTTCTCCCAAAGGCTTTCGCCCACAAAAACGGGACCAGCACCGCACCGGCAGGATGAAAGCGAATGATCTGCGCCGCAATGGGCGCGGGTAAGTCGGAATCGACTTACTTCATCATGCTGGCAACCTCGGCAGCGAAGTCGTCGGACTTCTTCTCCAGGCCCTCGCCCTTCTCGTAGCGGGCGAACTTGGTGATCTTGATCTCGCCGCCCAGCTCCTTGGCCACCTTATCGGTGTACTTGGCAACGGTCAGCTCGTTGTCCTTAACGAACTCCTGATCCACCAGGCAGTTTTCCTTGTAGAACTTGCCGATGCGGCCCAGAACCATCTTCTCCTTGATGGCGTCGGGCTTGTTGGCGTTCTTGGGATCGTTGGCGATCTGAGCCAGCAGGATCTCCTTCTCCTTCTCGATCACCTCAGCGGGCACGTCGGCCTCGCACAGGTAGCCGGGGTTGGCAGCGGCGATCTGCATGGCGATGTCCTTGCCGTAAGCCTCGAACTCGGGCTTCGCAGCGATCTCCTCGCTGGTCTCGAAGCCAACCAGAACAGCATGGGTGCCGCCGGCATGGATGTAAGCGGAGCAGATGCCCTCGAAGCGCTCGAAACGGCGGATCTTGATGTTCTCGCCGATGACCAGGATCTTCTCCTTCAGAGCAGCCTCAACGGTGTCCTCGCCCATCTTGCAGGCCAGCAGAGCGTCCACGTCAGCGGGGTTCTGCTCGGCAACAACGCCAGCAACGTCCTTTACGAAGGTCTGGAACATGTCGTTCTTGGCAACGAAGTCGGTCTCGGCGTTCACCTCAACCACAACGCCCACCTTGCCGCAGACAGTGGCGTAAACCATGCCCTCGGCGGCGATGCGGCCAGCCTTCTTCTGAGCGGCGGCCAGGCCCTTCTCACGCAGGTACTCAACAGCCTTCTCGAAATCGCCGTTAGACTCGGTCAGAGCCTTCTTGCAATCCATCATGCCGCAGCCGGTCTGCTCACGCAGGTTCTTAACGTCTTGTGCAGTAAAAGCCATTTTGATTATCCCCTTTCGTTATCGGTGGAAAATGGTGGGTGCTCAGGCCTCGGCAGCCTCAGCGGTCTCCTCGGCGGCGTTCTGCTCGCCCTGGCGGCCTTCCATCACGGCGTCGGCCATAGCGCCGGCGATCAGCTTAACAGCACGGATGGCGTCGTCGTTGCCGGGGATCACGTAGTCGATCTCGTCGGGGTTGCAGTTGGTGTCGACGATAGCTACGATGGGGATGTTCAGCTTGCGGGCCTCAGCCACAGCAATGCGCTCCTTGTGGGGGTCAACGATGAACATCGCCTTGGGCAGGCCGTGCATGTTCTTCACACCGCCCAGGAACTTCTCCAGCTTCTCGATCTCCAGCTCCAGCTTGGCAACTTCCTTCTTGGGCAGCAGATCAAAGGTGCCGTCCTCGCTCATCTGGCGCAGCTGCTCCAGACGGTCGATGCGCTTGCGGATGGTGCGGAAGTTGGTCAGCATGCCGCCCAGCCAACGAGCGTTTACATAGTGCATGCCGCAGCGGGTAGCCTCGTCCTTAATGGACTCCTGAGCCTGCTTCTTGGTGCCGACGAACAGGATCTCGCCGCCCTCGGAAGCAACCTCGCGAACAAAGTTGTAAGCCTCGTCCAGCTTCTTAACGGTCTTCTGCAGGTCGATGATGTAGATGCCGTTGCGCTCGGTGAAGATGTACTTCGCCATTTTGGGGTTCCACCGACGGGTCTGATGACCGAAGTGTACGCCGGCTTCCAGAAGCTGTTTCATAGATACGACTGCCATAATAAAATCCTCCTAAAATTTGTTTGCCTCCGCATTGCAGAGCCCCTTTGCCACCCTTGCGGGCACCGACAAAGTAAAACAATGCGTGCGTTTTGCCGATTAATCATACCACAACCCAAAAGGAAATGCAAGTGTTTTTTGCAAAAACTTCTTTTTTGATTTTCCCCTCTTTCGGCTGCTTTATTCCTGGTCCGGATTCATCTGCAGGTAATCTTCTCCGAACATCAGATCGTATTGAGCCAGCCAGCGCTTGCTGAAGGCCTCGGTCTGGGCGTCGGTCATCTCTTCGGTGGCGGTGCCGTCCCGCTGGATGGTGATGCCCCGGCTGCGGGCCCGCATCAGCTGCAGTTCGGAGAGGTGAAGCTGGAAAAACAGGGGCTGGTCGATGCCGTAGAGCTCCAGCACTGCCGGCGAGATGTTGTAGGATGCGATGGTGCCGATGTCCAGGGATACGTTCTGGTAGTTGCTCCAGATCAGCAGCGGGGTGCCGTGGAGACGGGGGCTTTCTGTATCCCCTTTCTCTATGTATCCGGTTTCCTCATACAATTCGTAACCGCTGCCGACGAGATTGTAGTGGTCGCCCCAGAATACCAGGATCACCGGCTCGTCCACCTGCCGGAAATACTCCACCAGCTTGCCCAGCATGGCGTCGGTATCCCGCATACAGGTGGCGAAATCCCGCAGAGCGCCCACCGTTTCACCGCTGAGAGATTCCGGCACAGCGGTGAACTTCACCAGCTCCTCTTCGGGGAAATTCTTTTCCGAATAGGTGGAGTGCCCCTCCATGGTCACTGCATGGATAAACAGCGGCGTATCCGGCTGGCGGTTTTCAAACTGCTGGATGATCATATCGGCCATGGCGTCGTCCGACACCAGCCCGCCCGACCAGTAGACCGGCCGCTTTTTCTCGGGCGCCACAAAATCCTGGATGGTGATGAAATCCTCCAGACCCAGATAGGGGTAGGCGCGGTCCCGGCTCCAGTATTTGCCGTAGTAGCAGTGGATGGCCTTGGTCTGGTATCCCAGCACTTCGCTGAGATAGTTGGGCAGCGAGAACATGGGATGGGTTACATGCTGCTGGAAGGGCTTGCAGCCCATGGGCAGCGGCTCCACACTGAAACCGGTGAGGGCTTCGAACTCCACATCGCAGGTGCCGCCGCCAAAGCTGGGCGAGTAGTTGCGGCCGTAGATGGATTCGGCCTGCAGGGCGTGGTAGTTGGCCAGAGGGTCCTCGGTGAAGCTGACGCCTTCCAGTTCGGTGACATCCCAGAAACCCTCGGCCATCACATAGATGATGTGAGGAGTGTCGTATGCTGTGTCCAGGGCTGCGGGGCTTTCGGGCCAGAGAGCCTGGTGGGAATCCTCCAGCTGCTCCATCTCCTGTTTGAGCTGGGCCATGGTCTCCTCGCTGTAATCTTCGGGTTCGTCAATGTCCAGCTGCTGCAGATTGGTCAAAAAGCCGCTGATCACTCCGTAGTTGCGATAGTAGCGGTTCTGCATCCACATATCGGAATAGATGCCCAGCATCTGGGTGGCGGCAGGACTGAGATAGACAGCCATGCAGACCAGCACCAGTCCTGCCCCCGATGCCGTGCCGATGATCCGCAGCCGCCGGGCCCAGGGCCGCTGACCCTTGCGGGGAACCCGCAGAAACCAGCCCAGCACCGCCAGAACCAGGAAAATCCCCAGGCTCCACCACATAGGCACCGTGAGCTTGAGGTTGGATTTTCCCGCCACGCTAATGGCTTCCTTCCATTGGGAAATGTCCCATGGCAGAAAGGGTTCGCCCCGGAAATCCAATTTGAGCTTGGTAATGGCGGCGGGAATGCAGGAAAATACCCCCACTGCCAGCACGGCCGGGCTGTGCCGGCCGAACAGATGACTGAAAAACAGATAGATTCCCACCAGCAGCAGCCAGGACAGATAGTAGCTGCCGGAATGTTTCAGAAAATTGTCTGTCCAGAAGGTGCTGTCCAGACTGCCCCGGTGAATCCACTCGCAGCACACCAGTGCCACCGTCGGCACCAGCAAAGTGGCTGCTGTGCGCACTGCGATGGCAATGCGATCCCGGCGGCTGCCCCTGGGCCTTTTGGGCAGGCTGTTTCGTTTGTGATGTATTTCAACGATCGTCTGTTCCAAATCTGCCTACACGCTCCATTCCCGGGGTTTGCAGCGCAGACCCCATATGAGCTTACATTATAGCACAGGGGGGTGTAAAGTTCCAGTAAAATCCTGTGAAAGAAGGTTGACAAAACCGCTTTTGTGTATGAAAAAAGCGGCTGCCCATAATCGGACAGCCGCTGCCCATAATCGGACAGCCGCTGCCCATGGCGCGGGATCAGAGGATCAGCATGGCGTCGCCAAAGCTGAAGAACCGATATTTTTCCTGCACCGCAACCTGGTAGGCGTGCATGGTGTTTTCGTAGCCGCAGAAAGCGGATACCAGCATGATCAAAGTGCTTTCAGGCAGGTGGAAGTTGGTGATGAGTCCGTCGATGCACCGGAAGGTGTATCCCGGATAGATAAAGATGTTGGTGTCGCCGCTGCAGGCGCAGATCTCGCCGTCGTGAGCACCGGCGGCTGCTTCCAGGGTACGGCAGCTGGTGGTGCCCACCGCGATTACCCGGCCGCCCCGCTCCTTGGTGCGGCGGATGGCGTCGGCGGTTTCCTGGCTGATGGAGTACCATTCGGTGTGCATCTCGTGGTCCTCCACCTTTTCCTCCTTCACCGGGCGGAAGGTGCCCAGTCCCACATGGAGGGTGACCTCGGCAAATTCAATGCCCTTTTCCCGCAGCTGGTCCATCAGCTCGGGGGTGAAGTGCAGTCCCGCCGTGGGGGCCGCAGCGCTGCCCAGCTCCTTGGCGTATACCGTCTGGTACTGGCTGCCGTCCTCCAGCTGTTTGGTGATGTAGGGGGGCAGAGGCATTTTGCCGAAGGCATCCAGCTTTTCATAGAGGGTGTCGGTGTCGTAGGAAAACCGAACCAGCTTGTTGCCGTCGGCCCGGGTCTCCAGAATGGTGGCGACGAGGGTGCCGTCGCCGAAAATCACCTGGATGCCGGGTTTGAGCTTTTTGCCCGGGCGGGCCAGGCATTCCCATTCGTCCTTGCGCTCTTCCCGCAGCAGCAGCAGTTCGCAGACGGCGCCGGTTTCAGCCTTGTGGCCGATGAGCCGGGCGGGCAGCACCTTGGAATTATTCACAACCAGCAGGTCCCCCGGATATAATAAGGAAGGAAGCTGATTGAAGATCTGGTGGCGGATACTTCCGTCCTGTCGGCCCAGGCAGAGCAGGCGGGCGGCGTCCCGGGGCAGGCAGGGTTCCTGGGCGATGAGTTCTTTGGGCAAATCGTACCAAAAATCGTGTTTCAGCATGGTCAGTTTTCCCTTTCGTCCATTGACAGCGGCAATGGCAAGATGGTATAGTATAACAAAAGTAACACACTGTTACTTTCCGGCCGGACATTGTGCCCTTTGGCAGGGCGCAGCGCACAGGCGGGATGTAGAAAAAATGCACAGAGGCGCGGAATGCATCAGTATCCCTTCGTATGGTCGCCCGCCGCAAGGAGCGAAGGCGAAAAAGGGCATCGCCGCCGAAAGTCGGCCAATCGGCAAGCGGCCGGCTTGGTTCCAATCGCCGAAAGGTCTGGAACTGTCACGGGAGTTCCTCCTGTGGTGCGCTGTGCAATATGCAATCATATATTATATTGCATATGCTGCCGGTTTTCAAGCCGGTTTTTTTCATCTTCCGGCCAATTGTAATGGATTTTTGTGGGAAAGGATCTGAAGGGAATGAAACAGTATCGTGTTGGTGTAGTGGGCGCTACCGGAATGGTAGGCCAGCGTTTTGTGTCTTTGCTGGAAAACCATCCCTGGTTCCATCTGGCAGCGGTGGCGGCCTCTCCCCGTTCGGCCGGCAAAACCTACGAGGAAGCAGTGGGCAGCCGCTGGGCCATGCCTACCCCCATGCCCGAGCAGGCCAAAAAGCTGGTTGTGCTCAACGCTGCTGATGTAGAAGCGGTGGCCGCCCAGGTAGACTTTGTGTTCTGCGCAGTGGACATGAAAAAAGAGGAGATCAAAGCGCTGGAGGAGACCTACGCCAAGGCCGAGTGCCCGGTGGTGTCCAACAACAGCGCCCATCGGTTCACCCCCGATGTTCCCATGGTGGTGCCTGAGATCAACGCCGATCACATCGCCATCATCGAATCCCAGCGCCGCCGTCTGGGCACCAAGCGCGGCTTTGTCGCCGTCAAGTCCAACTGCTCGCTGCAGAGCTATGTGCCTGCCCTGCATCCCCTGATGGAGGACTTCGGCGTTTCCAAGTGCCTGGTCTGCACCTATCAGGCCATTTCCGGCGCCGGCAAGACCTTTGAGACCTGGCCTGAGATGGTGGATAACTGCATCCCCTACATCGGCGGTGAGGAAGAAAAGAGCGAGAAGGAGCCCCTGAAGCTGTGGGGCCACATCGAAAACGACCAGATCGTTCCCGCCACCTCCCCTGCCATCACTGCCCAGTGTCTGCGCATCCCTGTTTCCGACGGCCACATGGCAGCGGTGTTTGTCAGCTTTGACAAAAAGCCCACCAAGGAGCAGATCCTGGAAAAATGGGCGTCCTTCTCGGGAGAAGCGCAGCGGCTGCAGCTGCCCAGCGCTCCCAAGCAGTTCCTGCATTACTTCGAGGAAGACAACCGTCCTCAGACCAAGCTGGACCGCAACCTGGAAAACGGCATGGCTGTTTCCATCGGTCGGCTGCGGGAGGATACCCAGTACGATTATAAGTTTGTCTGTCTGTCCCATAATACTCTGCGGGGCGCTGCCGGCGGCGGCGTGCTGTTGGCCGAGCTGCTGGCTGCCAAGGGGTATCTGGACTGACAAGACCCACCTGGTTTGTTAGAGAGGAGCTTTTGGCATTATGAAAAAGACTGTTTTTACCGGCGCTGCCGTGGCGATCATTACCCCTATGCTGCCGGACGGGTCCATCCATTATGAGGAGCTGGGCCGTATCATCGAGGACCAGATCGCCGGCGGTACCGATGCCATCGTGATCTGCGGCACTACCGGCGAGGCTTCTACCATGCCCGACGAGGAGCATCTGGATTGCATTGAGTACGCCGTGAAAAAGGTGGCGGGACGTATTCCGGTGGTGGCCGGTACCGGCTCCAACGACACGAACCATGCCATTAAGCTCTCTCAGGAGGCGGTGCGCCGGGGTGCGGACGCCCTTCTGCAGGTGACCCCTTACTACAACAAAACCAGCCAAAGCGGACTGGTGCGCCATTTTACCGCCATTGCCGATGCGGTGGATGCGCCCATTATTCTGTACAATGTGCCCAGCCGCACCGGTGTGAACATCACGCCGGCCACCTGCAAGATCCTTGCCCAGCATCCCCGGATCGTGGCCATCAAGGAAGCCAGCGGCAACATTGCCCAGGTGGCCCAGATCGCCCATCTGTGCGGCGATGAACTGGCCATTTATTCCGGCAACGACGACCAGATCGTTCCCCTGCTGGCTTTGGGCGGCAAAGGTGTGATTTCGGTGCTGTCCAATGTGGCTCCCCGCCAGGCCCACGACATCTGCCGGCTGTGGTTTGAGGGAAACACCCAGGCCAGCCTGCAGATGCAGCTGGATATGATGGATCTGTGCGGTGCGCTGTTCTGTGATGTGAACCCCATTCCCGTCAAGGCAGCCATGAATATGCTGGGATATCAGGCCGGCGAATGCCGCCTTCCCCTGGACCGGCTGAGCCCGGAGCATATGGACACCCTGCGCACGGCGCTGAAAAAGGCTGGTCTGCTGGCCTGATGCCGACTTTTTGATAATACTGCCGCCGCGAAGAAATCCCCGGTAGCAAAGGTTGTGGGGCTTTTTCGCGGCGCTTTATTGTATATAGACAGAGTTTGAATTGCTGAAAGGAGAACGACTCGATGGAGCCGATCAATTACCAGAAGGAAAAGGAAAATATCCAGTATTTTGCCCAGCAGGCCCGCAGTTTTGAGGCCGGTGAGCTGGACCGCAAGGACTACAAGGGAATTTCCGGCAAGTTTGGCAGCTACGCCCAGCGCGGCGAAGGCAACATGCTGCGGCTGCGCATGCCGGGCGGCGTGATGAATCTGGACAAGCTGGGCTTTGTGGCCGATATGGTGGAGCGTTTTGACATCGACCGGCTCAAGCTCACCACCTGCCAGACCCTGCAGCTGCACAATCTTTCCGCCGACGAAACCGCTTATATCATGGAAGCGGCCATGGATCACGGCATCTTTACCAAAGGCGGCGGCGGAGACAATCCCCGCAATGTGATGATGAGTCCCCTGGCCGGCGTTTTGCCCGGAGAATATATGGACGTGCGCCCCTGGGCCATGGCTTGCGGCGAGTATCTGCTGGGCCGGGTGGACGAGCTGCACATGCCCCGCAAGCTGAAGGTGGCATTTTCCGGCGGCGCTGACAACGAAACCCATGCTACCTTCCGGGACCTGGGCTTTGTAGCCCTGCCCGACGGCGGTTTCCGCGTCTACTGCGCCGGCGGTCTGGGACCCAACCCCAAGCTGGGCGTCTGCGTGGAAGAGAAAGCTGCGCCCGAAGATGTGCTGCACTATGCCGACGCCATGATCCGGGTATTCACCACCCATGGCAACTACACCAACCGGGCCCGTTCCCGTACCCGTTATCTCCAGGACACTCTGGGTGTTGAGGGTCTGCAGCAGGCTTTCCGGCAGGCGCTGGAGGAGTCCCGGGCTGCGGCGGATCTCCGCATTCATCCGGCGGACATGCCCATTGAAAAGGCTGCCGACGGCACCGTCAGCGGCGCCCGGGTGATTGCCCAGAAGCAGCAGGGGCTCTATGCTGTTTCCTATCATCCCCTGGGCGGCAATCTGCCTGCCGGCAAGCCCCGTCAGCTGCACAATCTGCTGGCGGATATGGAGCAGGCCGAGATCCGCATTGCTCCCGGCGGAACCATCTATATTGTCAACCTCACCGGCAAGGAGGCGGAACAGGTTCTGGCTGCCACTGCCGATGGCGCCAATACCCTGTTTGAGACCAGCGTAAGCTGCATCGGCGCTTCCATCTGCCAGCACGGTGTGCGGGACTCTCAGGGTCTGCTGCAGGCTATGCTGCAGGCGGTGCAGCCTGAGAATTTTGCCGACGGTGTTCTGCCCCGGGTGCGGATTTCCGGCTGCCCCTCCAGCTGTGGCTGCCATCAGGTGGGCGAAATCGGCTTTGTGGGCGGCGTCAAGATCATTGACAAGGTCCCCCACCCTGCCTTTACCGTGATGCTGGGCGGCGACGACCACCAGGGTCAGGAAACCTTCGGCCAGAACCTGGGCGCTATGCTGGAAGAGAGCATTCCCGCCTTTATGGTGGAACTGGGCAAAACCATTGCTGCCCAGAATACCACCTATGCGGCCTGGATCGGCGAAAATCGCCAGCAGCTGCTGCAGCTAGCTGACAAATATATCGTAAAATAAGCGGCAAGCACAAAAATGCCCGGCCGGAGCAGGAAATTTCTGCTCCGGCCGGACTGTTTTTTATTTCTTTTCAATTGGCGTACTGCTGCACAAAGGCGGCGATATCGGTGATCACCTGGCTGTCCACCTGGCTTTGTACCGCGTATTCGCTTACATCCTGTTTGCCCTGGGTGGGCATGAACAGATGATTGAGTCCAGAATAGAGATGGAACTCCGCGTTGTCCCTGCTCTGGAGGGTCTGCTGCCAAAGAGTGTAGTCCTTGTCAGGGTATACCTGGAAATCAGCGTCGCCCTGGAGAATCAGCAGCGGAATATCCAACTGTTCCACCGCCTCCATGGCGTCCATTTGCTGCAGCGACCGCCAGTATTTCACGGGAAGCCCCAGCAGCAGATCGTCATCGGCGAGGTCCAGGGTGTCCAGCTGGCGAAGCTGCTCCACCTGCTGCTCTACCTGTTTCATTTGGTTCTGAATCTGGTTGTACTCTTCTTCGGTTACGGTATCCCGGGCTGCCTCTGCGGCGGCCAGATTTTGGTCGTAGCTGATCTCCCACAGGGGCCGCAGGCTGCCGGCCAGAGAAATTCCACCGGTCAGCTGTCCGTTTTCCAGGGCAATAGCCGGCATCAGCATGCCGCCCTGGCTGTGTCCCAGCAGGAAGCTTGCGTCAAATCGCTCATCCTGCTGTACCAGGGCCAGCGCCGCCAGGGCATCATCGGTGATCTCCTGCTGTACCGTGATGTCCGAAGCCATCTTCTGGCCCTCTTCGGAATAGGTGTAAAACCGTTTGTCGTACCGCAGGGTGGCAATTCCCTGCTGGGCCAGTCCCCAGGCAATGTCCCGGAAAGGCTTGTTGGCGTAGATGGTTTCGTCCCGGTCACTCTGGCCGGAGCCCTGAACCAAAACCACCACCGGAATCTTTCCCTCCGGATTTTCCGGCAAAGCGAGCACACCGGAAATGGGGAATTTTTTATCCGCCGCGAAGCTGATTTCCTCCTCCACTACTCCTTCGGGTGGCGTCTGCACCGTGGAGGCTGCATCGGTATAGGTCATCCACAGTCCGGAAATCTTCTGTTCTTTATCAAAGGTCACCCGAAGCTCCAGCCCCTGCTTCTCATAGCTTTCCTCCAGAATCACCGTGGTGCCGGCGCTGCTTTGGGTGATCTCGCTGGATACAAAGCCTGCGTATTCCCCCAGGGGCTGGATGGTCTGCTCCCAGGCGGTTTGCAGCTGGGCTGCATCTAAAGAGGAAGCCATGGTGGTGTTGAACTGATCTGCCACCTGCTGGTATTCTCCCTGCTGAAGCTGCGAGAACACATCGCTCGCCTGCTGCTTCAGCTGCTCTTCCTGTTCCGGAGTAAGATCAGCGGCTGCCTGACAGCCTGCCAGCAGCAGACACAGAATTCCCGCCGCAAGGACTTTGATTGCAAAATGCCATTTTTTCATACAGTTCACCTGCCTGCTCTAAATGAAAATACACCAATAGACTTTCAATTAGAATAATTTCTAAATATAAGCATACTCCATGGCCTTTTTCCTGTCAATAGTGAATGAGAAAACCGGCGCTGCTTCCATTAAACGAAACAACGCCGGTTTTTGCGACTGCTAAATATGTAAAGTCATATCGCTTTACATAGATTTTCGAAAATCCAAAGGAAAATCAGTGCTCTTTGTAGAAGTTGATCAGGCAGCCGTCCAGCAGGATCTGCCGCTCGTCATCGGTAAGAGCGGCCACAGAAAGTGTGAAGGGAATCGCCTTGCCATCCTTGATCACGTAGGCGGGCACCTGCTCCAGCCGGTTTTCCTCCATGGCCTTGCGGATGTTAGGCAGGAAAATCACGTCGTCCAGGCCGAAGGGAGGCTCTCCTTCCAGCTGGAAGGGAATCATACCCCAGTTGATCAGATTGGAGCGGTAACGCTTGGTGGCGTATTCCACCGCGATGTTGGCGCCGGCGCCCAGCACGCGCTGGCAGCTGGCAGCCTGTTCGCGGGCGGAGCCGTCGCCGGGTTTGACCGCGTAAATGGTGGAAGCCATGGCTACATCCTGGCTGCGCAGGTTTTCGCAGCCAGGAATGGTGCGGGCGGCGCAGAGCAGGCCTTCCAACGCCATGGTGTCTCCCTTGCGGCGGGCCAGTTCCACAGCCTGCACAGCCTTGGCGCGGCCCACATAGGCGGGGTCTTTGCGGCTGAGGGTGAACTCGGCCAGACCCAGAGGATTGGAGCGGAAGGAACTGGTTTCGCCCGAGGGAATCAGTTCATCGGTGGTGGTGACGGGATCGGTGATGAAGCTGGCCACCTTCAGCAGCAGATGCTGGCTGAGGGGCTGCTGCTCGGGCCAATCCTTGATGTTGGGGCCAAAGCGCAGGGCAGATTCGCTGCTGCCCTTGCCAAAGCCCATGTATACCCGGCTGCGGTAGCTGGAATCGTCGAAGGTGTAGGCCGGTACCTGGGGCTCGTAACCTTCCAGCTCGGTGGCAGCGGTCAGGATGCCGCCGTTGCGGCTGGTGGCGGCGATACTGCGGGCGTCCATGAGGGCCACGCCGGCCAGCTGGCCATTGGAGGGCTTGGAACCTTCCCGGTTGGGGAAGTTGCGGGTGGTGTGACGGATGCTCAGCGCGCCGTTGGCGGGGACGTCGCCTGCACCGAAGCAGGGACCGCAGAAGGCCGTGCGTACGGTGGCGCCTGCCGCCATGAGATCGGCCAGAGCGCCGTTCTTCATCAGCTGCATCATCACCGGCTGGCTGGCGGGATAGACGCTGAGGGAGAACTCCCCTGCACCGCAGCTGGCGCCCTTGAGGATCTGGGCAGCCTCGCAGATATTGGGATAGGTGCCGCCGGCACAACCGGCGATCACGCCCTGATCCACCCGCAGACGGCCGTTTTCAATCTTGCTTACCAGGTCCAGACCGGGAGCCTTGTCCCCTACCAGAGCCTTGCAGTCCTCCTCGGTTTTGTGGAGGATATCGGCCAGGTTGGCGTTGAGCTCTTCAATGGAGTAGACATTGGAGGGATGCATGGGCAGGGCAATCATGGGACGCACTGCCGACAGATCTACCTCGACCAGGCCGTCGTAGTAGGCCAGATCGGCGGGAGCCAGCGGAGCGTAATCGGCGCCGCGGCCATGGATGGTCAGATATTCCCGGGTCTTTTCATCGGTGCACCAGATGGAAGACAGACAGGTGGTCTCGGTGGTCATCACGTCGATGCCGTTGCGGTATTCCACATCCAGCTCGGCAATGCCGGGGCCCACAAACTCCATCACCTTGTTTTTTACATAGCCGTTCTTGAACACGGCCCCGATGATGGCCAGCGCCACGTCCTGAGGACCCACGCCGGGTACCGGTTTGCCGGTGAGATATACGGCCACCACGCCGGGACGGGCCACGTCATAGGTGCGGCCCAGCAGCTGCTTTACC
>DXDW01000081.1 GCA_019115305.1 Candidatus Anaerofilum excrementigallinarum | reverse complement strand
AGCAGCAATTTTTCATTCCGATCTGTGCCGTACAGGCAAAAAATCTCCATTTTTCCGCCCTCCGCATGTGGGGTTTTCTTTATTTTACCACGATTCTGAAAACGGGAAAATAAGACAAAGGCCGGATGACGTTCGGACAGGCAAAAATCTGTGATTCGGACCGGCCGGAACATGACAGACAGCTGTCCGGTTGCTGTGATATAATGACAGTCAAAGAGGGCAGTGAGCCGCCGCATCACCAAACACAGGGAAGGGGGCAGTCCATGAAAACAGAACGTCTCATCGGTATTCTGTCTATTCTGCTCCAGCAGGAGAAGGTCACGGCGCCCCAGCTGGCGAGGGAGTTTGAGGTGTCCCGCCGGACCATACAGCGGGACATCGAATCCCTCTGTCGGGCGGGCATTCCCATTTCCACCGCCCAGGGAGCCGGGGGCGGCATCTCCATTATGGAGGGCTACCGGGTGGACCGCACAGTGCTCACCGCCCCCGAGATGCAGGCCATTCTGGCTGGGCTGCGCAGTCTGGACAGCGTCAGCGCCCTCAGCTGGGTGCTTACCTTTGGGGACAAGGCGGAGCTTTTGCAGCCGGACCAGCTGCGCCGGCGCCTTGGAGAGCTGACCAGCGCGCTGGCTGCCCGTTATAGGAGGGATTGATATGGCGTCCCATGCCGATTTTGTAGACTATGTGGCCGATCAGATGCAGCAGGCGGGAGTCATCCGCAGCCGCAGGATGTTCGGCGAATACGGCCTGTACTGTGACGGCGTGTTTTTTGCCGTCATCTGCGGCGACCAGCTGTTTGTCAAGATCACCCCGGCGGGCCAGGCGGCCTTTCCGGACCTGCCCAAGGCGCCGCCCTATGAGGGGGCGAGAGACTATTTTCTGGTGGAGGATGTGGAGGACAGGGAACAGCTGGCAAAGCTGGTGCGCGTCACCTGCGAGGCGCTGAAAAACCTTCCCCAGAAGAAACGGAGGAAATGACCATGCCCTTTGACTACAAAAAAGAGTATAAGGAGTTCTATCTGCCGCCAAAAAAGCCGGGCATCGTCCGGCTGCCCGCCATGCATTTTCTGGCGGTGCGGGGCCAGGGCGACCCCAACGAGGAAGCCGGCGCCTACAAACAGGCGGTGGGCATGCTCTATGCCGTGGCCTTCACCATCAAAATGAGCAAGATGGGCAAGGACCAACCGGAAGGGTATTTTGACTATGTGGTGCCGCCCCTGGAGGGCCTGTGGTGGCAGAACGGGGTGCAGGGGGTGGACTATACCCGCAAAGGGGATTTTCAGTGGATCAGCCTGATCCGTCTGCCGGAATTTGTGACCGAGGAGGTTTTTGCCTGGGCCCTTCGCAAAGCCGAGGAAAAGAAACAGCAGGATTTCTCCCCGGTGGAATTTTTTCGGTGGGAGGAAGGGCTGTGCGTCCAGTGTATGCACATCGGCCCCTACGACGACGAGCCCGCCACCGTGGCCGCCATGAGGGAATACGCCCAAAGCCAGGGGTATGCGGCGGATTTTGGGGAGAGCCGGTTTCACCACGAGATCTATCTCAGCGATGTGCGCCGGTGCAGCCCCCAGCGGCTGAAAACAGTCATCCGGCATCCCATAAAGAAACTGCCGTGAAGAAAGCCCGGACAGACCAAAGGCCGCCGCAGGAGCGATCCCGCGGCGGCCTTTTTGGTGGATTTGCAGAAAGCTGTGGATTCAGGCGGTTTTCGTCTGCTCTTTCTGCCGGGGCATGCGGTTGACCACATAGATGCCCAGGCATACCAGCACCAGCGCAATGAGGGTGCGCGGGGAAAAGGCCTGCTGCCATTCTCCCAGAAATACCGCCGACAGCAGCACCCCGAACAGCGGGGTCATAAAGTTGAAGATGGTCACCCGGCTTACAGGGTTGTGCTGCAGCAGAATTCCCCATACCGTATAGGCCACCGCCGAGATCAGGGCCATGTAGAGCAGGAGCACAAAAGCCAGGGGCGTGGAGGGAGCAGGGATGCGCCCGCCTCCCGCCAGACCGGCGGCGATGAGCAGCAGTCCGCCCAGGGCGAACTGCCAGCCGCTGAGCATCACCACATCAAACCGGGCGGAATACCGCTTGATCAGCGAGCTGGAAAGGGCAGAGGAGATCTGGGAAAACACCATGAATCCCTCTCCCAGCAAAGTTACGTCCAGCAGAGGGCTGGCGTTCTGGCCCGACAGGTTCATGATCACAATGCCCGCAAATCCCGCCGTACAGCCCAGCACCTTGGCGACGGTGAGCTTTTCGTACCGGAACAGCAGGCTGGCGGCCAGGATGGCCAGAAATCCGCCCAGCCCCGAGAGAATGGTTCCCCGCACACCGCTGGTGTGGGCCAGGCCGATGTAGAAAAACAGATACTGTACCGCCGTCTGGGTCAAAGACAAAGCAAAGATGGCAGGCAGCGCCTTGGGCTGGGGACGCAGAAACCGGCGGCGCAGCAGGCTCTGGAACAGCACCACCAGAATGCCCGCCAAAAGGAACCGGGTTCCCGCAAAGACGATGATGGAGCTGGTATCGGCGCTGTCGATGGAAAACAGCTGGTATCCGATCTTGATGGCAGGGGTGGCGCTGCCCCACAAAAAACAGCACAGCGCCGCCAGTGCGAACACGGTTTTCATCTGCTGCAGTCTTTGACTTCCTTGCATGACTCTCTCCCTTTTTTCTCGTTGGATCGCACCGGCCTGCCTGCCGGACGCGCTTTTTTCAGTATACCAAAACCACAGCAAAAAGCAAGGCGGCCGTCT
>DXDW01000080.1 GCA_019115305.1 Candidatus Anaerofilum excrementigallinarum | reverse complement strand
TGATCACAACGTCGAGATACTCCATACACATCTCCTTACAGCGGGATTTGGCAAAAAGGGGGTCAGTCCTTCTTTTTCCCCACAAAAGCGGCGGCCAGCCGCCACAAAGCCGCGGCCACCGGCGGCAGCCCCAGCAGCAAGGCCAGCTGCTTCCAGGTGGGGATCAGCCGGGACCAGCCCATGGTGGTGCAGGAAAGGCTTTCCACCCGCAGCACCACTCCGCCCTGGCTGGCGGGGTCCACCCGGATCTCCTCGGCCCGTATTCCTCCCAGCCGGAAGGTATAGCGCCCGTCCCCTTGGGTCTGGGCATAGACCATCTGGGTGGCCGAGAAATCCGCCTGTCCCGGCAGCCGGTAATACAGCACCACCGCGCCGGTGGGCCAGAGGGATTCCATCTCCAAAGTCACATTTTCCAGATACCGCCCGCCGCACTGCCAGCGCAGCTGGGGGTCACTGTCGCTGGAAACCAGCCATTCCCCTTCGGGCACTCCTTCTCCCGGCTCCTGGTCCACCAAAGACACCAGCTGGAGCTGGTCGGCAGAGAGGACACAGTCGCCCCCCAGTCCCCGCAGGGTATACAGGCTGCTTTTGGCGGCTCCCACAGCGGCAAAGAGCAGCCACAGCAGCACAGCCAGCAGATAGGCCGCCGCCAGGGGCCGGGCGGCCAGTTGTTTCAGCCTTTGTTTCATGGCGCGGCCACCTCCGATCCCCCAGCGGAAGCCGCGGCGTCATTCTGAGACGCCCAGGCCCCCAGCAGGGTATTTTCCAGGGGAATCTCGGTAAACACCGGTTCATCCCCCTGCCAACTGATTCGGTAAAGGGCCGGGGCGTCCAGAGCGCTGTTTTCCATCTGGCCCTTGGTATAGGGCTGCAGCAGCCCCGCCAGCCAGGGATCGCTGCGGTCCACCAATAGCACCGTGGCCCCGCAGGCCTTGAGATAGCCCAGCAGACCTTCCGCGTCGGCCACCACCTCGTACTGCCGGTCCCCCAGCGTCGCCTCGTCGGTGAGGGTGACGGCGGTGGTGGGCTGGTAGGGGTCGGCTTCGGTGCCGTAGCCCCCGCCGTACATCTGCACCAGCTCGCAGTCCAGCTCGTAGCCGTAGTAGTACCAGCGGGTGCCGTCGTTGCCCTGGCAGATGGGATAGACCCGGTCGGATTCCTCCAGCACCGCGTTTACCGCAGCAGCCCGCTCCTTCACCTGCAGCCGCTCGTCGTAGAAGGTGGCGGAATAGGTGGTGAAGTTGTTCACCGTCTGGCCACGCCAGAGGATCACGGCCCCCAGCAGGCAGAACAGTCCCCCGGCGCACAGGCCCGCCCAGGGGCGCTTTCGCTGGCCGCCGGCGGTGCCCAGCAGGCCCAGAGCCCCCAGCATCCAGCCCATATACCAGCCCAGGAAGTACCGGGAGTAGTCCTTGAGCTCCTGGCCCTCCATAGCCTTGAAAACATAGAGATACAAAAACCAGTGGAACACCCAGAAGGCTGCAAAACCACAGAGACTGAACAAAGTGTACACTGCCACCCGGCGGCGATGGAGCTTATCCCCCAGCACAAAGGCCGCAGCCAGCACCGCCAGCACCAGGGTCGAAGCCACCAGTCCGCTGCCCAGAAGGCAGACCTGCCGGTGGAAAAAGGCGTCGGTCATGGCGCTGCCCATGGCGGAAAATTCCTGGGTGCGGCCGATGCCCAGCAGCTCCTTCACGCCCTGGATCATCATCTGGGCCATGCCCAGGCTCTCGGTGTCCCCGGCGTTGCCCAGATCGAACCGGTCCTGTCCCGACACCTTGCCCACATAC
Organism: Candidatus Anaerofilum excrementigallinarum; assembly: GCA_019115305.1. Classification (GTDB taxonomy): domain Bacteria; phylum Bacillota; class Clostridia; order Oscillospirales; family Ruminococcaceae; genus Anaerofilum; species Anaerofilum excrementigallinarum. The sequence continues at coordinate 14,629 of DXDW01000080.1, read as the reverse complement.
ACCGACCAGCCCAGCCATCCGGCGGCCACCACGGCCCCCAGGGCGCCGAACCAGCCGGCAGCCCGGCCCAGCCGCACCGGCCAGCGCCGGCCCTGGCCGGCACAAAAGAGCAGATCGGCGGCGATGACCATGGCGGCCACCAGGCCCAAAGCCAGGCCCATGTCCTTGACCAGGCTCAGCCCCGCCAGCATCACCAGCACCTGCATAAGGTCCCCGGCGGTTTTTTCCGAAGCAAAATACACACAGACCGCCCCGCCCCACAAAAGGCCCAACGTCAGGTCGGCCTGGAGGGTGAGATACACCGCCGATGCCACGCCGCTGGCGGCGCCCACCTCGAAAAAGAGGGGCAGCAGCACGCAGCAGCCCAGCAGCAGGATGTTTTTGGGGCGGCTGGCCTTGTCCTCGCCGGAGCAGACCGCCGCCATGCAGGCCAGGGCCAGGATATCGTAGGCGGCATAGGCCCCCCACTCGGCAAATTCCGAAAAGAAAAACTCAAACAGATACACCAGCACCGGCAGCCCCGGGGGATAGGCCCGGGTAACCATGTTGCTGGGGGCGGTGGAGTAGAGCTCCTGGTGTTCAAAGGTGGTTTTGGCCGCGCTGCCCCAGAAGGTGAAGTCGTCCCACTGGTAGAACATGGGCCGGCGGGCCGCAAACAGCAGAATGAAAAAGGCGCTGCCTGCCATAAACAGCACAAAGCCGGGGCTTTGCAGCGCTCGGCGCAGGCCCCGGCCCTTGTTTTTGATTTCCAGCCCCAGGCTGGCGGCGGCTGCGGCAAAAAATACCCAGCCTCCCGCCTGGAGCAGCCCGGCGCAGCCCGCCAGGCTCATCCACACCATACCGGCGCAGAGCACCACCGCCGGCGCAGCGGCCGGGGTGCAGCGGGTGCGCCCGGCCAGCAGAATACTCAGGCTGCCCACGGCGCAGAGCACCAGCAGCATCAGAACAGCCGTCATGGCGGCATCCCGTCCTTTCAAGAAAATTTGGCGGTCAGGGCATCACATAGGCCGGGCCGATAAAGTAGTGCTGGGCCAGCAAGGCGGCGCTGATGGCCGCGGTGCTTCCCGATACCCACAGCTGCAGCCGCAGTGCCTTGCCGCCGCCGGACAGCCGGGGCTCCAGCACATGGCTGAGCAGGGCCGAGACCAACACAAACAGCATCAGGAAGGCCGGCAGCAGATACCGGGCCTGTACTCCCAGCACCCGGACCATGCCCACGGGGGTGTAGGTGATATACAGCGCCCCCATCACCCCGCCGATATAGCAGAGGGCCAGGGCCCCCAGCCCCACCGCGGATCTGGGGGAAAGGCTGCTCTTTTCGTGCACCGACAGGGCAGTGCCCAGGCAGAGCACCAGCAGGCTGGCCATGCCCACCACCGGCAGATTCAAATCCAGCATGCCGAAGGTGCCCAGCTGGCCCAGATAGAAGTTGTTTTCATAAAGGGTGCCCAAAAATACCGCAATGGTGCGGGGGATATTGCGCAGCACAAATGCCAGCTGCTGTCCCCCGTTGACGGCTCCGCCCAGCATCCGGCCGATGGTGGGATAGTTGAAGCGGAAGGCTCCGCCGTACCATTCCACCAGCAAGGTCACCGCCAGGGCGCCCGCCAGGGAAACCAGAGCCAGCTGCCATTTGCGGATCTTGGTGTTCCATGCCTTTTTGGGCAGTACCAGCGGCAGCACCAGCCACAAAAGGCTGATCCAGGGCTTGACGGCGTTCATCAGCACAAAGCTGACAAAGAACACCCCCAGATCCTTGGTGCGTATCTCGTCGGCGCAGTAATAGCTGGCCGTGAGGTAATACAGCCCCAGCAGCATGGCGTCATAGCTGAGAGAAGCCCCCAGATAGAGGCTCAAGGGCAGCAGCATCATGGCGGCAAAGACCGTCTGGTACCGCTTGCAGTTGCGCAAAGCCAGCCAGCACAGAGCCGCGTATACCGCCAGATTGGCCAGCCGCCCGGCGTAGAGGCAGCCCAGGGCGCCCAGCCCGAAGAGCCGCGTCAGGGCCATGCCGGCAGCCTGGGGCAAAAAGGGCAAAATCTGGAACATCACCGGCTCTTTCCAGATGTCCATATCTTCTGTCTTCAGCCGCTGGTATTCCTCAAACTGCAGCCCGATCCACTCCCGGTGGCTTCCCCGCACCTTGATGGGATAGTTTGCGCTGCTGCCGCCGTCGATCACCTCGCCGGTGGTCTCGTCCACATCGGCCCAATAGGAGGTGATGGCGTTGGTCCAGGCGCCGGGAAAGCCCTCCGCCAAGGCGTTGACGTCGGCGGGATAGCCCCGGTCGTGGTCAAAATCCAGCCGCCCCATGCTGATGGCGTAGCTGCGCAGATAATGCACCGTTTCGTCGGGGGCCTGGAGGGGCGGATTGGCAAAGCAGAAGCAGGCGCCGCACAAAAACACCGCCAGCGCCGCTTTGACCGCAAAGGTTTTGGCAAACCGGGCGATATACACCGCGCCGGCGAACAGCACCGTGGCCACCAGACCGCACAGCGCCGTCAGCTTGAAGGCCGAGCCGGCGTAGCCGTAAAAGACCCGCCAGTAGTACACCAGGCAGACCATGCACAGCTGCAACGCCAGATAGCCCGCCGCCCAGCGGACGACAGGCTTCTGGAACCACAGGCTGCATTTTTGGCCCCAAGGGCCCAAGGGTCGTTTCATGCCGCGCCTCACAGATTGTAGATGTCGATCTTGTACTGATCCAGATTGTTCCGAATCCAGGCGATGGTCTCGGCCAGGCCCTGCTCAAAGGTATAGGCGGGCTTCCAGCCGGTGAGGGCGTGGAGCTTTTCGGCGCTGCCCAGCAGCCGGTTCACCTCGCTCTTTTCGGGGCGCAGCCGCTCGGTGTCGGTGACGATGCGGGCTTCGGAGTTGATCTGGCGGATCAGCTCCTCGGCCAGCTGGCCGATGCTGATCTCCCGGCCGGTGGCGATGTTCAGCTCCTGGCCGATGGCCTCCTCACAGCCGGCGATGGTCATGAAACCGTTGGCGGTGTCCTTGACGTAGTTGAAGTCCCGGGTGGGGGTCAGGCTGCCCAGATGGATCTCGGTGCGGCCTGCCAGCAGCTGGGTGATGATGGTGGGAATGACGGCCCGGGCGCTCTGCCGGGGGCCGTAGGTGTTGAAGGGCCGCACAATGGTCACCGGCAGCCCGAAGCTGCGGTAGAAGCTCTCGGCCAGACGGTCGGCGCCGATCTTGGTGGCGGAATAGGGGCTCTGGCCCTGGTAGGGGTGGTTTTCGTCGATGGGCACATACCGGGCGGTGCCGTACACCTCGCTGGTGGAGGTCACCAGCAGCCGCTTGGTGCCCACCTGCCTCGCGGCATTGAGCACATTCAAAGTGCCCTTGATGTTGGTGTCCACATAGCTGTCGGGGCTGTGGTAGCTGAAGGGGATGGCAATGAGAGCGGCCAGATGATACACCACGTCCTGGCCCTCCATGGCGGTGCGCACCCCGTTGGGGTCCCGGATATCCCCCATGAACACTTCGATCTCGTTTTTGATCTCGGGGGGCAAAGTGTCCAGCCAGCCCCAGCTGCCAAAGGAATTGTAATAACAGAACGCCTTGACGCGCTCTCCTTTTTTCACCAGTTCTTCGGTGAGGTGGCTGCCAATAAAGCCATCGGCGCCGGTAACAAGCACAGTATTCGCCATAAATTCAAGCGTCTCCCTTCACAGCGCCCCCAAAGGCGCCAAACAGTTTGGCCACGGGGCGTTTGCCCGGGCAATGGGTTATGGATGTAATCAGTATAATATAATCGACGTTAAATTTCAACCAACCGCCCCTTTTCCCGGCCCGCAGAAGGCCCCGGCACGGCTTTACATCCCCGGTCAAATCCTCTATAATAATAAGGTTAACGAGGGAGAAAGTCTCCCGGATTCAAGAATGCAAAAAGGAGCCGTACAGATGAGTCTTTCATCCCTTGGCTATTTCGCTTTGCTGCCGGTGACGGCGGTGTGCTATTATCTGCTCCCCGCCTGGTGGCAGAACCTGGTTCTGGCGGCGGCCAGCCTGGTGTTTCTCTGGGTCAACCTTCCCGACGGCCCCCAGCGGCTGGTGCCTCTGGCAGCCCTGGCGGCAGTGACTCTCTTCACCTATTTCCTGGCCCTGGGCATGCCCCGCAGCCGGAGCAAAAAAGCCCGGGTGGCCCTGGGTGTGGCCGGGTGTCTGAGCCTTTTGGCTGTGTTCAAATACTGCAACGCGGTGCTGCCGGTACTGCTGGGGCCCTCCACTCTGGTCAAGCTGGCCTTCCCCTTGGGCATCAGCTTTTATTCCTTCGCCGCCATCAGCTATCTCATCGACGTCTACCGGGGGGATATTGCCCCGGAAAAGAATCTGCTCCACTACTTTCTGTTCACCGGCTTTTTCGCCACCATCACCTCGGGTCCCATCTGCCGGGGAGGCCAGCTGCTGCCCCAGCTGAAAACGCCCCGGAAGTTCAGCGCCCCGGCGTGCGGCCAGGCCCTGCGTCTGTTTGCCGCCGGTCTGTTCAAAAAAGTGGCGGTGAGCGACGTGCTGGCCCTGTATGTGGACCAGGTGTTTGCCGGCTACCAGAACCACGGCGGGCTGTCCTTGCTGGCGGCGGCGGTGGGATATTCTTTGGTTCTCTACTTTGATTTTGCGGGCTATTCCGAGATGGCCCGGGCTTCCGGGCTGCTGCTGGGCATCCAGCTGCCGGAAAATTTCAAGACCCCTTATTTTTCCACCAACTTTTCCGGCTTCTGGAGCCGGTGGCACATCTCCCTTTCCAGCTGGCTGCAGGACTATCTGTTCATGCCTCTGGTGTGGGGACGGTGGACCAGCCACCTGCCCATCATCGGCAAAAAGGTGGAAAAGCCCCCCATGATCTCCAGCGTGGCCATGGTGTTTTTCCTCTCCGGCTTCTGGCACGGCAGCACCTTGCCCTTTGTGGTGTGGGGACTGCTCCAGGCGGCCTACCGGGTGGGGGAAGAACTGCTCCACCAGAAGCTGGGCAAGCCCCGCAAGCGCCCCCCGGCCTGGATGGTCTGGTCCAAGCGGGCGGGGGTATTCTGCCTGTGGACCCTGAGCCTGGTGTTCTTCAAAATGGGCTCGGAGGCAGCGGGCAAGAGTTTTTCCGTTGCCGACGGCTTCGGCTATCTGGCCGGCATGGTCCGGGGGCTCTCCCCTGTCCGGTTTGCCTCCGAGTGGCTGGCCGACGTACAGGCCGGCTTTTACGCCAAACCCATCATGGCGGCGGGCTGGCTGGCCTTTGTGGTGCTCTGTCTGGCCCTGGCGTTCTGGATGGACTGGCAGCGGAACTTCCGCTTTAAAAACAAGCCGCTGGAACAGGTGCTGTCCGGCCAAAAAACAGCGGTGCGCTGGGCCGTGGACTACGCCATGGTCATCGCCATCCTGGTGGGACTGATCATCCAGAGCGGCGGCCTGGCGGGGCAGAGCTTCGCCTACGCCAACTTCTGAAAGGGGACGCCATGAAACATCTGCTGAAAAAGCTGGCTCTGCTGGCCATTCCCCTGGTTTTGTACCTGGCCTTTTTTGTGTCCTTTGAGCCCAACAACTATTTTGGCCTGCGCGCCGGGGCGGCATCCACCGCCCCCATCGCCCGGGTGCGGGCTTTTGAAGAAAACCCCGGGGACTATCTGCTGCTGGGGGACAGCCGTCTGGCCCATTTTGACATAGACCTCGCCGCCGAAGTCAGCGGTAAATCCTGGCAGAACCTGGCCTTCGGCGGGGCCTCTTTGCGGGAGACTCTGGACCTGGCCGAGTATGCCCTCCAGCAAAACCCCGAAATGAAAGAGCTGGTACTGGGGCTGAGCTTCTACACCCTCAACCAGAGCTACGACACCGACCGCATGAGCGACCTGCAGGCCACTTTGCGCAACCCGGCGGCCTATGTGCTGAATCTGGAATACAACGTCAACACCCTCACCTCCTTTGTCAACTGGACCATCTGGGCCCGGCAGCGGCTGGCGGGGACCACCCAGGATACCTGGGCCCAGGCCCAGGTGGAGCGGGAGACCGGCGACTGGGAGTATCCCGCCGACTACACCGCCCCCGACGGCAGTCTCTACCCGGTGCACGCCAAGCTGGCCCAGTACCCCGCCACCATCTACCCGGTCTGCCAGGGCTGGCAGCTGAACCAGGAGCAGTTTGACCGGCTGCTGGAATTTGCCTCCCGCTGCGAAGAAAAGGGCGTGGAGGTGACGGTGGTATTCCCCCCCATGGCCGACAACGTGCTGGAAGAAGTCTGCAAACCCTTGGGCATTGCCGACGCCATGGAAAGCGAAGTGCTGCCCCGGCTGTTTGCCGCCGCCGAAGAGGGCGGTTTTGCGGTGCTGGACTACGAATGGACAGACCGGCCGGAATTTGAGGACGACCGGCAATTTTTCGACGGATTTCACCTGGACACCAGCTACGGCCTGCCGGATTTCACCCGGCAGCTGTTCGGCCGGCTGGCATGACCGAGAAAGGGAGCGAACACCATGGGACTGGATTTTCTCATCCTCTATGAACATGTGGTGCGGGAATACGAGAGCATCCTGCTGCTGAAACTGGAACTGGAACGCCGGGGCTATTCGGTGGCCATCCACCAGCTGCTGGACCGCAAAAAGCTGGCCTATCGCCTGTGGAAAAAGCCCCGGGTGCTGGTATCCAGCTGCATGTACGACGACGAAGCCATCAACAGCCACGTCTACAACAACGTGGGCCGCTGCAAAAAGGTGGTGAACCTCCACTGGGAGCAGATGCTCAGCGACACCCAGGAGGAAGGCGACTGGTTCAACTTCAACGGCAACGCCAAGCGCTGCGTCCAGACCTGCTGGGGTCAGCTGACCCAGAACCGGCTGGTGGCCCACGGCATGGACAAAAAGAACTGCCCGGTCACCGGAGCGGTGATGATGGATTTTCTCCGGCCGGAATTTGAGGGATATTTCCTCTCCAAAAAGGAATTGTGCCAGAAATACGGCCTGGACCCGGACAAGAAGCTGCTGCTTTACATTTCCAGCTTCGGCTACGCCAGCATGACCGACCAGGAGGTCAAGGAGCTTTCCGACATGGCGGGGGAGGATTTTTCCGGCTTTGCCCGCACCAACAAGCTGTCCATGGAGCAGACTTTGGACTGGTTCGACCGGTATCTGGAAGCCCACCCCGACGAACAGCTGGTCTACCGGCGGCACCCCAGCGAGTGGAAATGCGCCGCTTTGGAGCAGCTGGCCCAGCGGCGGCCCAATTTCCACATCATCTTTGCCGACAGCGTCAAGCAGTGGATCACCGCCGCCGACCAGATCTTCATCTGGATGAGCACCGCCATTGCCGAGGTATATTTTGCCCGCAAGAGCTGCCATGTGCTGCGGCCGGTGCCCATCGAGCACCAGTTTGACCCGGTGATCTACAAAGACGCCCGCTGCGTCACCAGCTATGAGGAGTTTGAGAAGGCGGCGGCGGAAAAAGACGCCCCCTTCCCCATTGACAGCCAGATCATCGAGGGCTATTTCGACGCCAGCGATACCCCGGCCTACCTGCGCATGGCCGATCTGCTGGAGCAGGTGTACAAGGAGCCGCCCCGGGACGATCCCTTCGCCCCGCCCTTCCGGCCCCATTTCAACCTGCTGAAATATGTGGCTCTGCTGGGGGTACACATGCTGTTTGCCCTGCGGCTGCCTCCCAAAAAGGTATTTTTCTTCTGCCGTCCCCTGGCGGATTTTGCCCAGCGGATCTACGGCTATGTGGAAAAGGCCTACATCTCCCCCGCCGATGTGGCGGCCATGGAGGCCCGCATCCGGCCCTTTGTGAAGTAACGGCCCCAAAAGGAGGGTATATCCATGGAGCAAATGCGCCGCAACCTGTTCTTCAACACGGCGGGCAGCCTGCTGTTTTATTTCTGCCAGTCGGCCATCACCATTCTGGTGCTGGCTTTGGCCGGCGCCGAAGCCAACGGCCTGCTGGCCACCGCCATGACCATTTCCAACGTGGCCCTGTCGGCTGCCAGCTTCGGCATGCGCACCTTCCAGGTATCCGATCTGGAGGGAAAATATTCCGACCGGACCTATCTGTTCAGCCGCTACATCACCTTGCTGGGAGCGCTGCTGGGCTGCATCGGCTTTTCTCTGGCCAACAGCTATTCGGGCCAGCAGCGGTGGATCATTTTGCTCTACACCGGCTACCGGCTGGTGGAAAGCTGGTCCGACGTCTGGCACGGCTACCTGCAAAAGGCCGAGCGCATGGACATTGTGGGCATCAGCTTCGGGGTGCGGGGGCTGCTCACCGCCGGGGTGATCGTGGTGGGTCTGCTGCTCACCAGCAACCTGATCCCGGTGCTGGCGGTGCTGTTTGTGGCCAACGCGGTCTATGTACTGGCGGTGGACATTCCCTTGGCCCGCAAGCGGGCGGATCTGGCCAAACGGCAGGGCCCCGGGCCCTGGGTGCTGCTGGCCGAGTGTCTGCCCCTGGCGGCCTGCGCTTTTCTGAATACGGCCATCCCCTCGGTGCCCCGGTATTTCTGCGAACGGCTGCTGGGCAGCACCGTCATGGGCTATTTTTCCAGCATTTTTCTGCCGGTGGCGGTGCTGCAGGTGGCGGTGCTCTACCTGTTTGTGCCCTTCATCACCACCTTTGCCCGGCTCTGGGCCGAGCGCCAGCGGCTGGCCTACTACAAGGGGCTGGCGATCCTGGTGGCGGGTCTGGCTGTGCTCTGGGTGGCGGGCAGCCTGGGCGCGGCGCTGCTGGGCCGCTGGGGCCTGCATCTGCTCTATCCCAGCACCCCGGCCCTGCTGGACTATGTGCCTTTGCTCCAGCCTCTGGTGCTGGCCACAGTCTGCACCGTGCTGTCCAGCGTGCTGATCCACCTGCTCACCATCGCCCGGGCCATGAAGGCCCTTCTGGCGGGCAATCTGGCGGGCTGTCTGGTGGCTCTGGCCGTGAGCAGTCCCCTGATCGCCCGGTTCGGCATCTACGGCGCGGCCTACGCCACCATTCTGGGTGTAGGGGTGCAGGGACTGGTTCTGCTGGCGGGACTGCTGGTCCGCTGCCGGCTCTGGTTTGCCCAGAAGGAGAACTGAAAAAGGGCGAAAAACCGCGGAAAATGTTTACAATTTGGGCGTTGAACGCCCCTTCCGGATGCTGTATAATATTCGCAGCAGCCGGGCCCCGGGCCGGGGCCCGGTCTTTTTTGTTGAAAAGGAGATTTGAATATGGATTTTCCTTTGATGAGCCAAAGCTTTCACACCGGCGGCGACCTGGACGCCTACCGCACTTTGGGAGCGCACCCCGCCTGGGAGGACGGCCGGGAGGGCTATGTCTTCCGCACCTGGGCCCCGGGGGCCAAGTGGGTGGAGGTGATCGGCGAGTGGAACGGCTGGCAGGGCCAGCCCCTCTATAAAAATGCCTCGGGGGTGTGGTCGGGCTTCTGCCCCGGCGCCTGCAAGGGGCAGATGTACAAGTTCCGCATCACCGGCGCAGACGGAGTATCTCGGGACAAGGCGGACCCCTATGCTTTCCGCAGCGAGCTGCGCCCCGGCACCGCCTCGGTGCTGTGGGATCTGGCCGAGGTGCACATCCGGGACGAGGGCTGGATGTCCGGCCGGGACAAATGCTACGACCGCCCGCTGAATATCTACGAGCTCCACGCGGGCAGCTGGCGGCGCAATGCCGACGGCAGCTGGCTCAACTACGCCCAGCTGGCCGATCAGCTGGTGCCCTATCTCAAGGAGATGAACTTCAACTTTGTGGAGCTGCTTCCCCTCAGCGAGCACCCCTTCGACGGCAGCTGGGGGTACCAGACCAGCGGATATTTCAGTCTCACCAGCCGGTACGGCACCCCGGCCCAGTTCGGGTATTTTGTGGAGAAGTGCCACCAGAACGGCATCGGCGTGATCATGGATTTTGTGCCGGTGCATTTTGTGCCCGACGGGTACGCACTCTGTGAGTACGACGGGACGGCCCTCTACGAATACGACAGCGACGTGGGCCACAGCGAGTGGGGCAGCCGGAATTTCAACTTCTACCGAGGCGAGGTGCGCAGTTTTCTGGCCTCGGCGGCGGCCTTCTGGCTGGATGTCTACCACTGCGACGGCATCCGCATGGACGCCATCTGCAACGCCATCTACTGGCAGGGGGACCCGGTCCGGGGCGTCAACCGAGGCGGCGTGGAGTTTTTGCAGCAGATGAACCAGGCTCTGCACAAGCGCTGGCCGGCGGCCATTCTGGTGGCGGAGGACAGCTCCAACTATCTCAAGGTGACGGCTCCGGTGGCCTACGGCGGTCTGGGGTTTGACTACAAGTGGGACATGGGCTGGATGCATGATACTTTGGATTATTTTGCAACGCCCTTCGGGGAGCGGGCGGCTCACTATCACAAGCTGACCTTCTCCATGCAGTATTTCCACAACGAGCTGTATCTGCCGGCCTTTTCCCACGACGAGGTAGTGCACGGGAAAAAGACCATCATCGACAAGATGTGGGGCAGCTATGAGGAGAAGTTCGCCCAGGTGCGGCTGCTGTATCTCTACATGTTTACCCATCCGGGGAAAAAGCTGAATTTCATGGGCGGCGAGATTGCCCAGTGGCGGGAATGGGACGAGGAGAAGGCGCTGGACGAGTGTCTGCTGGCCTATCCCCTCCACGATGCTTTCCGGCGGTATTTCTCGGCTCTTGGGGCGATATACACCCAGCAGCCGGCGCTGTATCAGGGGGAATATGACACCTCCCGGTTCCAGTGGCTGGTGAGCGACGACCGGGCCCAGGGGGTATACGCCTATCTGCGCCGGGACGAGGGACAGGACCTGCTGGTGGTTCTCAACACCCAGGACAAGGACTGGGAGGAATACCGGATCGGGGTGCCTTACCCCTGTGTGGCGCGGCCTTTGATTGCCAGCCAGGACCAGCAATGGGGCGGCACTGCCGGGCCTCTGCCCGGGCCGGTACAGAGCCAGCCCGAGGGATGGGGGACTTTCCCCTGCCGGCTGGAGATGGACCTGCCTGCCATGGGCGGGCTGGTCTTTGTGCTGGAGAGATGATGCGGGGCTCTGCCCCGCCCCCCGCCGCCTTTTGAAAAAGGCGGACGAAAACTTTTGGACAAAAAAGCAGGGAGCTCCTGCCTGCGCGGCATGCCGCGCGGCGGGGCTCCCTGCTTTTTTGCCGCCGAAATGTAGGGCTAAAATAAAATAAAAAGCGGCTGCGCATTTCTGCGCAGCCGCCAAATCCGACAGGATAAAACGGGAAAAACCTTATTTGCTCAGGCGAGCCTTCAGGTTGTTCAGCTGCTCGTGCATCTCGGCAGGCACGCGCTCGCCGATCTGAGCGTACAGCTCTTCCACGCCCTTGACATCTTCCAGCCACAGGTCCTTGTCCACTTCCAGCAGACCCTTCACGGTGTCCAGGGTGATGCCGTCCAGACCCTCGATGTTGATGTCCTCAGCATTGGGAACATAACCGATGGCGGTCTCGTTGGCGTCGACTTCGCCGGCGCAGCGAGCCAGGATCCACATCAGAACACGCATGTTGTCGCCGAAGCCGGGCCAGATGAAGTGGCCTTCGTCATCGGTGCGGAACCAGTTGACGTTGAAGATCTTGGGGGCCTTGTCGCCCAGCTTCTTGCCCATCTCGACCCAGTGAGCGAAATAGTCGCCCATGTTGTAGCCGCAGAAGGGACGCATAGCCATGGGATCACGACGGACCACACCCACAGCGCCGGTGGCGGCAGCGGTGGTCTCGGAAGCCATAGCGGAGCCTACATACACACCGTGGTTCCAGTCAAAGCTCTGGTAAACCAGGGGAGCGGTCTTGGCGCGGCGGCCGCCGAACACCATAGCGGTGACAGGCACGCCGTTGGGGTTGTCGAACTCCTTGGACAGGCAGGGGCAGTTCACAGCGGGAGCAGTGAAGCGGCTGTTGGGATGAGCCAGCTTGCCGCCGTTGGCGGTGTACTCCTTGCCGTTGACGGGAACACCGGTCCACTCCTGAGCGTTCTCGGGAGGATTCTTGTCCAGGCCTTCCCACCACACAGTGTTGTCGTCCAGGTTATGGGCAACGTTGGTGAAGATGGTGCCCTTCATGGTGGTGTGCAGAGCGTTGGGGTTGGACTTCTCGTTGGTGCCGGGGGCAACGCCGAAGAAGCCGTTTTCGGGGTTGATGGCGTACAGACGGCCGTCCTCACCAATGTGCATCCAGGCGATATCGTCGCCAACGGTCCACACTTTGTAGCCCTGCTTGGCGTAGATTTCGGGAGGAATCAGCATGGCCAGGTTGGTCTTGCCGCAGGCAGAGGGGAAGGCAGCGGTGATATACTTGGTCTCGCCGTTGGGGAACTCAACGCCCAGGATCAGCATATGCTCGGCCATCCAGCCTTCCTTCATGCCCTGGTAGGAAGCGATACGCAGAGCGAAGCACTTCTTGCCCAGCAGCACGTTGCCGCCGTAACCGGAGTTGATGGACCAAATGGCGTTCTCCTCGGGGAACTGCACGATGTAACGGCCTTCCTCGCTGATGTCAGCCTTGGCATGCTGGCCGCGGACGAAATCGTTGGACTCGTCGCCCAGCTGACGCAGAGCGCCCAGACCCACGCGGGTCATGATGTCCATGTTCAGCACAACGTAGATGGAGTCGGTAACCTCAACGCCAACCTTGGAGAAGGGGCTGCCCACAGGACCCATGCAGTAGGGGATGACGTACATGGTACGGCCCTTCATGCAGTTGGTGTACATGGGGATCAGCTTGGCCTTCATCTCTTCGGGATCCATCCAGTTGTTGATGCTGCCGGCATCCTCTTTGTTCTTGGTGCAGATGAAGGTACGGCCCTCCACGCGGGCCACGTCGTTCTTGGCAGTGTGATGCAGCACACAGCCGGGCAGTTTTTCCTGGTTCAGCTCGGTCATCTCGCCGGTGGCGAAAGCCTGCTCACGCAGAGCACGCAGCTGAGCTTCGGAGCCGTCGATCCAGATCACCTGATCGGGAGTCATCAGCTCCTCCATCTCCTTGACCCAGTCCAGAACGTGTTTGTTATTGGTTAAAGCCATTGTAAACACCTATCCTTTCTGAAATTGGCCGCCCTTCTCAGCCGGGCGGCGAGAAGTTTGCCATTTGGCTTTATTATATCGCTTTGTTAAAAATCGCGCAATACGCCCTTCGCCCAAAAAGACCAAAAGAACAAAACATTTACATCTTGTTCACATAGTCCCTGCACCCTGCCTTCAAAAACTGTGCATCCCGCCCAAAGGCGGACTTATTTTTTCACAATCTGATCAGCGGCCGGGTATAGGCGCTGCCGGCAGGCTGGGGCCGCTGGCGGCACAGCGCCGACAGGTCCTCCGCCGCCGCGTGCAGCGCCGCCACTTTGGCGGCGGCAGGGCCTGTTTTTTCCAGCTTTGCCAGCCGGGAATCCAGCGGCAGCGCCGGCTTTGCCATGGCCAGGATCTCCTTGCCTTTCGGCCCCATGCCGGCCAGATGCAGGTAGGGCGGCAGCGCCGGCAGATCCGCCTCCACCCCCAGCGCCGCGTCCAGAGCCAATCGCCGCAGCCGGGCGTGGGCATACCGCTTGCACTTCATGGCGGTATACAGCTCCTCCAGACTGCCGGCCCGTCCCGCGGCGGTCAGCAGCCGGTATTCCAGCCCTTCCCGGACGCCCCGGATAGCTTCCAGATCCGCGGGCCGCAGTCCCCGCAGCCGGGACAGAATGGCGATATCGGCGGCCCGGCGGTCCAGCAGCAGCCCTTCCCCGGCGGCGGTGCGGTACAGCTCCATACAGGCGGAGGGCACATAGTCCGCCCAGCCTTCCACCGCCTGGACAGGGTTTGTCCGGGCGGCCCCGCCGGTCCGGCTCCGCAGCCAGCTTGCGCTGGCAAAGCCCTGGGCGGGCGCGCCCCCGTGCCCGGCCCCCTGCCGCAGAACCGCCAGCGGGGTCAGGGGGGCCTTCTGGGCCAGAATGGCCCGGCAGTATTCCACCCCCAAAAGGTCGTTGGGCCGGGCCAGCACCTCGGCGCAGCCGGGATGCAGCTGTTCCAGGGCTGCGGCCCGGGCGGCGGCAAAGGGCAGCCCCTTTTCCAGCTGCCGGTGCAGAAGGGCGGGCAGCTGGGGGTCAGCCAGTCGCCGGGCAGCTTCCAGCAGCGGGGCGGCCTCCCCCGTCTCGCTGCCGAACACCAGCGTATCCACACAGCCCAGCCCTGCCAGCAAAGCCACCCCCGCCGCGGCGAACTGCTCGGCGCTGGCGGCGGCGTAGGGGGCGGGCAAGGTCAACACCAGGTCGGCCCCCGCCAGCAGCGCGGCCTTTACCCGCACCCCGGCGGGCAGAATGGAAAACCCGCCCCGCTGCACCACCCCGGGGCTCATGACGCAGACCACCCCCTGGGCGCCCAGCTCCTTGGCCCGGCGGATCTGCCAGGCGTGGCCGGCGTGAAGGGGGTCGTATTCGGCAATGATTCCGGCAATTTGCATCCCGTTTCCTCCCTGGTTTGCTTTTTTTGCGTTTTGTGCCGCCGGCCGGGTTGTGTTCCTTGCTTTTTCCCGGCGGCCGGTTGAAAAAGCCTGTACACCATTATATAATAAAAGTGTATTTTCACCAAGCGACGCCGACCTTGCCCGTTTTTGGGGCATGGTCTTTCTTGTTGCGTCCTGCGCAGGTGTGTAATGGTGGTCTGTTTTGGACAGGCGCGTCTGT
>DXDW01000079.1 GCA_019115305.1 Candidatus Anaerofilum excrementigallinarum | reverse complement strand
CGTGTTTGCCGGTCTGCAGGCAACGGGCATCGATCCCATTAACTATATGATCACCCCGGACATGGCCGCCAACGCCGATAATATCGAGCTTTTGCGGGAAAGCCTGGGGCTCAACGATCCCTTTATCGTGCGCTATTTCCGCTGGATCGGTGATATCCTCACCGGCAATCTGGGGTACAGTATCGTGAACGGCAGTTCGATCTCTTCGCTGCTCACCACCCGGCTTCCCGCTACCTTTGAACTGGCGCTGGCCGCGCTGATCCTCTCCTCTGTGCTGGGTATCAGCATCGGCATCATCTCCGCCATCTGGCAGAACAGCATTGTGGACTATCTGGGGCGTGTTTTTGCGGTTCTGGGTCAGTCCATCCCCCAGTTCTTCTTCGGTATCTGCATCGTGCAACTGTTTGCGGTGCGGCTGGGCTGGTTCCCCGTCAGCGGCCGGGTCTCACCGGGCGGCGGCGATTTTGCCGACCGGTTCGTGCACTTTGTGCTGCCGGTGGTCACCATGACATTGGCCATGTGTGCGGTGCTGATGCGCTATTCCCGCAATACCATGCTGGACGTGCTGAACAGTGACTACATCAAAACCGCCCGTTCCAAGGGCCTGCCTGAATGGAAGGTCTACATCAAGCACGGATTCCGCAACGCCATGCGCCCGGTGCTGGTGATCCTCTGCTTCCGGCTGCCCATGCTCATCGGCGGCTCTGTTGTGATCGAATCCGTGTTCGGCTGGCCGGGTATCGGCTCTATCATCACCCAGTCGGTGGTCTCGGGCGACTATCCGGTGATCATGGTTACCACCTTGATGGTAGCGGCCGCTATGCTGGCTGCCAGCTTCCTGGTGGACATGGTCACGGCAGCTCTGGACCCCCGAGTACGGCTGGATAAATAAGGAGAGGGGAGGCGAAAGACTGTGAGTAACCAAACAAATGGATTGAAAGCGGCCAACAAAAAACAGGCATCCAGCCTACTGCGCAAAAATGTGCGAAAGTTTGTGCGCAACAAGCTGGCCATGATCGGCCTGGCCTTTGTGGTCATTATTGTCGCGGCCTCTGTTCTGGCACCCCTGCTCACCAGCTACGATCCCAACCAGATCAGCCTGGGAGAAATGACCCAGCAGCCCAGCGCCGAGCATATTCTGGGCACCGACAAGCTGGGCCGGGATGTGTTTTCCCGGGTGCTGTACGGCGGACGGATTTCAGTATTTGTGGGCGTGGTAGGCGCTCTGAGCGGCTCGCTGATCGGCATGGTTCTGGGCAGTGTGGCCGGCTATTTCGGCGGCAAGATCGACGCGCTGCTGATCCGTCTTTCCGAGCTGTTCCAGACTTTCCCGGAAATGATCCTCATTATGATCCTGGTTTCGATTTTGGGCCAGGGCGTGGGAAATCTGATTCTGGTATTTTCCATCACCGGCTGGATGACCACCTTCCGTATGGTGCGCAACGAATTTTTGGCCCTGCGGGAGGAGACTTATGTGCAGGTCTGTGAGGCCTTCGGTATGTCCAAGGCGGCCATTATGTTCAAGCAGATTCTGCCCAACGTGCTGTCGCCGGTGATCGTGGCCACCACGGTAAACGTGGCGGGCTTCATCCTTTCCGAAGCCAGCCTCAGCTTTTTGGGCATCGGCGTGCCTTCGTCCGTGCCCACCTGGGGCAATATCCTCAACGCGGCCAAGTCCATTGAAGTGGTCACCAACTACTGGTGGCTGTGGGCGGTGCCCGGCGTGGTGAACTCGGTATTTGTGCTGGCCATCAACTTCTTCGGTGACGGCCTGCGCGACGTACTGGACCCCAAACAGCAGTAAAGGAGGTAGAGTTGTGGGAAAACAGGATTTTGTTCTGGATGTAAAAAAACTGAATACCAGCTTTGTCTCTGACGGCAAAAAAATCCGCATTATCAAGGATGTTTCCCTGCGTTTGCGCCGGGGCAGCACTTTGGCCATTGTGGGTGAATCCGGCTGCGGCAAAAGCGTTACGGTACATTCCATTGTAAAACTGATGGCCCAAAACGCCATCGTCAAGGCAGACCATGTGATCTACCGCTCGGCAAAGGACGGCAAAGAATACCGGCTGGACCAGATGAAACCCTACGGCGCCGATATGCGCCGGCTGCGGGGGGGGCCGAGATCGGTATGGTGTTCCAGGACCCCATGTCCTCCCTGAACCCCGTGTATAAAGTGGGGGACCAGGTGGCCGAAGGCTTGATGCAGCACACCGGCATGAAGAAAAAAGAGGCTATGGAGCAGGTGCTGGAGGTCTTCCGAAAACTGGGCATCCCCGATCCCGAGCGCCGGATCAACGATTATCCCCATCAGTTTTCCGGCGGCATGAAGCAGCGTGTGGTGATCGCCATCGCCATGATCTGCAATCCCGAGGTGATCATCGCCGATGAGCCCACCACGGCGCTGGATGTGACCATCCAGGCCCAGATCATGGAGCTGATGAAGGCGCTGCAGGTAAACGACCACAAGTCCATCATCCTCATCACCCACAATATGGGCCTGGTGGCCGAAATGGCCGACGAGGTGTGCGTGATGTACATGGGCCGGGTGGTGGAATTTGGCTCTTTGGAGGACATTTTCGAGCATCCTTCCCATCCCTACACCGAAGCGCTGCTGCGGTCGGTGCCGGTATTGGGCATGGAGGAAGGCAAGGAGCTGGAAACCATTCCCGGTATCACCCCCAACCCGGCGGATCTGGGACCGGGCTGCGAATTTGCCGACCGCTGTCCCTACTGCCAGCAGCGCTGCCGGGAAAAGGAGATCCCCCAGTACGAGGTTTCGGCGGGGCATTATGTGCGCTGCCTGAAATACGATTCCTTCCAGGAGGTGGTCTGAAATGGAAAACAAGCAAACCATCTTCCAGATACGCAACCTGCGGATGTGGTTCCCCATCAAGAAGGGACTGCTGAAAAAGACCGTGGGCAATGTGAAGGCTGTGGACGACGTGACCCTGGATGTCTACCGGGGCGAGACTCTGGGCATCGTGGGTGAGTCGGGCTGCGGCAAATCCACACTGGGCAAGACCATCATGATGCTCAATAAGCCCACCGACGGACAGGTGCTGTTTAATTATGGCGGAGAGTTCAAGGATATCACCCAGTTCACTCCGCAGGAATTGTTCCAGTTCCGCAAAAAGGTGCAGATGGTCTTTCAGGACCCCTATTCGGCTCTCAACCCGCTGAAAAAGATCTACACCGTATTTGAAGAGCCCTTGAAGGTGCACGGGGTGCACAGCAAGGAGGAACGGGAAAAGATCATGCAGCAGGTGCTGCAGATGGTGAACATACAGCCGGACTACCTGCTGCGGTATCCCCATGAGTTTTCGGGCGGACAGCGCCAGCGGCTGTGTATTGCCCGGGCGCTGGAAGTGCGCCCTGAGGTGCTGATCTGCGACGAACCGGTATCGGCGCTGGACGTTTCCATTCAGGCCCAGGTGCTGAATCTGATGAAAAAGATTCAGAAGGACCTGAACCTTACCTATCTGTTCATTGCTCACGACCTGTCGGTGGTGCAGTATATGAGCAACCGCATTGTGGTGATGTATCTGGGCAAGATCGTGGAGGTTGCCGATTCCCGCAGCCTGTACGATACCCCGCTGCACCCTTATACCCAGGCCTTGCTCTCGGCAGTGCCGGTGCCCCAGATCCACCAGGAGAAAAAGCGCATCGTACTGCAGGGCGAGGTGCCCAGCCCCATCAACAAGCCCACGGGCTGTGCCTTCCATCCCCGCTGTCCCCATTGCATGGAGATATGCAAAAAGGTGGACCCGGCCCTGACAAGCTACAAGGACAGCGACCACATGGCTGCCTGTCATCTGTATGGCAAACAGGCGGAGTGAACCGCCCTGTATCTGAACGATCTAGTGGGAGATTTTCATTATGGATAAATATTTATTGCTCAATCGCGGGATTCTGCAGCCCCAGGGTATGGACAACCTCAAACTGGTAGTGGCGCAGATTCAAAAGGATGTGGAGAACAATCCGCTGTTCCATGAGGACTTTTTCAGCGATCCGCCCCGTCTGTGGGAGCCCCGGTATGACAACGCCTATCCCAACGTGATCTACGATCCCAAATACAAAAAGTACCGCTGCTATTACACCCTTTGCTCCAAGGACAAGGATTCCGCCTCGGCCTCCCGGGAGGAGCGCACAAAGCGGGATTATCGCCCCTCGCCCACCCGTATCGCCTCTTTGGGATACGCCGAAAGCGACGACGGCGTGCATTGGGTCAAGCCCAATCTGGGGCTGGTGGACTTTGAGGGAAGCCGGGACAACAACCTGCTGTTCCGCTATGCCCACGGCACCGGGGTGTTCCTGGACGAGGAGGAAACAAACCCCGCCAAACGCTATAAAATGGTGACCAAGGTGGAATATCCCGGCCATCGAACCTTTATGGCGGTGAACTTTTCGGAAGACGGTGTGCACTGGGGCGAAATGATCCAGTGGCCCCGCTGGAATCCCCAGGCGGATTCCCATAACTTCCCCTTCCGGGACAAGGTGGACGGGCTGTTCAAGGTGATTACCCGCACCTGGAAAAACGGCGTGCGTATTTCCGCCATCTGTTACAGCCGGGACTTTATCAATTGGAGCGAGCCTCGGGAGATTTTGCGGGGAGACGGCTTTGAGTCCCAGGTGTATTCCATGCCGGTGTTCTGGTATGACGGCGTCTATCTGGGCCTGGCCTCCATGTTCCACGAGGGTGACCGCTCGGCAGAAAACTTTGACACGGTGGACTGTGAGCTGACCTATGCCTCCACCACCGATAAGTTTGACCGTGTGGCCCCGTATCAGTACATTATCCCCCGGGGCAAAGGCAGCTATCCCACCGGCGATTTTGACTGCGGGTGCATCTATGCCGCCGCGCCGCTGGATATGGGGGACAAGCTGTGCTTCTACTACATGGGCGGCAATGGCCGGCACACCAATTTCCGGGAAACCTCCTTTGCCCGGGGCTTTTTGGAAAAGGACAAATTCGCCTGGTACGAGCAGCGGCAGACCGACCGTTCCGCCACCTTGCCGGTGGGACGCTTCAACATCTACGGCAACTATCTTTCGGTTCTGGCCGAGGTGGAGCCGGGCGGCGAATGGAGCGTGGCCATTGCGCCCAGCTGGAAGGAAGCTCCCTATGAGGGCTTTGGCTTTGAAGACTGCCAGCTGACTGTCCAGGAGGACGGTTACACCCGCGTGAGCTTCCGCGGGAAAGAACTGATGGATCTGGAGATCGCCACCGCCTGTCTGATCTTCCGCTTTACCCGTACCCGGCTGTATGCTCTGCGCGGCGAGCTGGTGCAGCAGGCGGAGCGCTATTATGAAGGCGCACCCACTCCCTGATCAGAAAGGAGAAACGCTGTGATCTACGGCAGAATAGACCGACTGGACCGCTACCGGGGCCTGTCGGAGAATTTGGACAAGGCGCTGGATTTCCTCAGCACCGGAGATTTTGCTGCCCTGCCTATGGGTA
This sequence comes from Candidatus Anaerofilum excrementigallinarum, assembly GCA_019115305.1. Taxonomy (GTDB): domain Bacteria; phylum Bacillota; class Clostridia; order Oscillospirales; family Ruminococcaceae; genus Anaerofilum; species Anaerofilum excrementigallinarum. The sequence continues at coordinate 4,562 of DXDW01000079.1, read as the reverse complement.
CCACCGAGCTGGACGGGGAAAATGTGTTTGTCAACCGCTTTGACTATGACACCGTCCCCCAGAGCATTACCGAAGGACACCTGCGCTATACCGACATTCATGTGGTGCTGGAAGGCGAAGAAAAGGTGGGTGTGGCGGATGTATCCCAGCTGCACGCCACCGAGCGCCGGGAACAAGAGGATTTTGTCGGCTTTGAAGGGGAGTTCGGTGCCATGTGCACCCTGCGCCCCGGAGATTTCCTGATTGTCTTTTCCGAGGACGCCCATTGCCCCAAGCTGTGGACCGGCACCTCCACAGGGGTGAAAAAGATCGTGGTGAAGGTGAAAGAGTAAGCCTGTAATGGAAACAGCTTTTTCATTGGGCAGACAGCCGCCGTGTGTTCCCTCTGCCGGCCCGCAGTGACCGCGCAGAGGCTGCGGCGGTGTGACAAGGAGGTTTGAAATATGCGTGATGTATCCAAATACCAGGGGGTCATCCCGGCCTTTTATGCCTGCTATGACGATGCGGGAGAGATAAGCCCCCAGAGAGTGCGCGCCCTCACCCGCTATCTGGCGGACAAAGGTGTGAAGGGCGTGTATGTGTGCGGCTCCTCGGGCGTATGTATCTACCAGAGCGTGGAGGAGCGCAAATTGGTGCTGGAAAATGTGATGGAGGAGGCCCGGGGCCGTCTGACAGTGATCGCCCATGTGGCCTGCAATAACACCAGGGACAGCCAGGAACTGGCCCGTCATGCCCAGGCTCTGGGCGTGGATGCCATCGCAGCCATTCCGCCCATCTATTTCCATCTGCCGGACCACGCCATTGCGGCATACTGGAACGACATTTCCCAGGCTGCGCCCGATACGGATTTTGTCATCTACAACATCCCCCAGCTGGCGGGAGTGGCTCTCACCATGCCTCTGTTCCGCAAAATGCTGGAAAATCCCCGGGTGGTGGCGGTGAAGAACTCCTCCATGCCGGTGCAGGATATTCAGATGTTCAAGGACGCCGGGGGCGAGGGCTTTGTGGTGTTCAACGGACCGGACGAGCAGTTTGTGGGCGGCCGCTGCATGGGCGCTGACGGCGGCATCGGCGGCACCTATGCGGTGATGCCGGAGCTCTATCTGAAGATGGACGAATATATCCGCGCCGGCAATATTCCCATGGCGCAGGAAATCCAGTATGTGTGCGACCGCATCATCTATGCCATGTGCGAGTGCCGTGGCAATCTGTATGCGGTGATGAAGGAAATCATGCGCCGCAGAGAAGGGCTGGAACTGGGCGGCGTGCGTCCGCCCCTGCCCGCGCTGGTGCTGGAGGATTCTCCCAAGGTGGACCAGTGCGCGGCTATGATCAGCGAAGCCATTGCGAAATACTGCGGCTGACGCTGTCTGCCTTTAGGCATAAGACCGGAACCGATTTTGGTTCCGGCCTTTTTTCTCCTTGCAATACAAATGTTTCTACAATTTTAATCAAAAAACTTGTATTTTTTTATTGCAAATGACGATTGCAAAGAGGCGGGATTTTCGATATAATAGCACTTCCTCTCTCCCTTTCGGGGCGGGGAAACGTGCAAAAATACAGAATTGGGAAGGAGATAAATGGAATGAAACAGGAAATCAAGGCCGCTATTTTTGACATTGACGGAACCGTGTACGATTACAAGACCCACCGTGTTTTGCCTTCCACTGTGCGGGTTATTGAACAGCTTCGCCGGCAGGGCATTCGCGTCATCATTGCCTCGGGGCGGTCCAGCGCGCTGCTGGGCCAGCAGATCCTGAACTCCATCCATCCCGACTATTATGTGCTGGCAAACGGCCATGAGCTGCTGGACAGCAGCATACAGCCTCTGCGGCTGGTCCGGTTTACACTGGAACAGACCCAGCGGGTCGCCGACAGGGCCGGCGCTTTGGGCATTCACATGATGCTGAAATTCCACCGGTTCAACTGCATTTATTCCGGATGGCAGGAGATGGTTTCGGTTTTTGGAGAAACCGCCTTGCTGAATCGGATTTCAAATATTGTCCCCAGGCGGATTACCACCGCCAGGACCAGCCCTTGGGCGTGACGCTGAAGGGTCCCTGTGACCTGCGGGACAAGCTGGCCGACCTGGGAGAGGACCTGCAGGTGCAGTATTTCCACGATCCTGCGGAATGCGATGTGTTCCACAGCAGCGTAAACAAGATGACCGGTCTGCGCCAGGTGCTGCAGCGGGAGGGTATCGACGTGGAGGACTGTGTGGCTTTTGGAGACGGAGAAAACGACCAGGAAATGCTCAGCCAGGTGGGCTGGGGAGTGGCTATGGGAAATGCTTGTCCCCAGGCGAAGGCTGCCGCCAGATACATCTGCGGCAATTCCTGGGAGGACGGAATCGCCAACTTTCTGCACCAAACCGTGCTGGCCTGAAAGGGGACAGCCGGCACTCTTTTGCATAACAAAACAGGCGGAACGCCGCCCACTGGGGCAGACGTTCCGCCTGTTTGTTATCGGCGGGGCACCTGGCTGGTGCCCTTTTCATAGAGATAGGTGGCGGCCAGATCGGCCATATGCAGTTTGACAGCCAGGGGATAGGCGTCGTAGGCTTCACTGATGGCAAAGCAGCCGCCCCGGGCCGCGTCGTCAAAGCCGCCCATATGCCAGCGGATGGCCACTGCCTCGGCAGTTTTCAGCCGCATGAACCGCTCGATGAGAAACACGCTCTTTTCGCCGTGTCCGTAGGGGAAGGCGTCCTCCACATGGAAGGTGGGCACCTTTTCCCATTGGCCCGTGGTCTCGTTTTTCACGTTGCGGGTGCCGGCCTTGTAGTAATTGGCCTTGCACAGGTCGTGGAGCAGCGCACAGATCACATAGCTCTCCATGCTTTCCCCTTCCTCGTAAAACAGATCGGTGAGGGCATGGTAGACGTTCAGGCTGTGCTGGAGCAGACCGCCTTCACAGGCACAGTGAAACCGGGTAGACGCCGGAGCACGGAAAAAGTCGGTGGTATCCAGCCATTCCAGCAGTTTTTCGGCTCCCGGCCGGGTGACATGCTGCCGGAACAGGTCCAAAAATTCTTCCCGCTGGTCCATCACAGTTCCAGCTCTTCCAGCACACCCTTCAGGATGGCCAGTTCGTCGTGGGTCAGGCTGATGCCTTTGCCCATCTTGGTGCCGTCGGGGGACCAGTCACGGATATCGTATTTGGGCTCCCGCTCGTTCCAGCTCACCATATTCAGCTGACGTTCCCAGCCGTTGGCGCTCTGGCTCAGCACGGCGATCCGTTCAGTGATCTCATATTTGAATTCTGCCATCTTACAATACATCCTTTCGGTACAGTCTTTCCATCATTCTACTGTATCGGCGGCAGGATTGCAAGAGGGCCGCGGCATAAAAATTACCCCTGGGGGAACTCTTGCTTGCTGCGGGCTTTGCTGTGCACCGTTTCCTCGCTTTCCACCCATCCCTGCACCGAAGGGGTCGCCTGCTGCTGGGTGTAGTGCAGAGCAGGGCGCAGACTGCCCTGTTCCATGACCTGGAAATTGGCCCTTGCACCGGACACTGCGTTGAGCTGTGGGGTAGGCAGACGGGTGCCCGGGGCGGGCTGCTGTTCCGGCAGCTGCTGCGGGGTGTGGGGATCGGGAAGATGAACGTTGTTGTGCGTTTTTTTGCTTTTCACAGGGAAGACCTCCTTTTTGCATGCCCGTAAAGGGCGTTTGCAGCCAGTGTTCCCAAAACAAGGCCCGATATGCAAAAAAACGCCGGCTCATACCAAGCCGGCGGCAAAAAGATCTTCCAGCAGCATCTGGGTGCGCAGTTCGGCGCCCTGGCTGGTGAGGTGGTTGTTGCTGTCGTAAAAAAGCTCCCCCGGCAGCATGGACTCGGCCAGGCTGCCCAGATAGGAAAGGCCGGTCTGCTGCTCCAGCTGGGCCTGCAGGGCGTCCAGCTGGTCGGCGGTGCCGGCGTAGGCCAGTTCGTCGAAGGGCGCCCAGGTCATCACCACCCGGGCTCCGGCGGCCTGGGCCTTTTTGGCAAAATCCTTTATTGCCCGGCGTACCCGGGGAGCCAGGTCGTCACCGGTCAAAGTGAGGATATTGTTTTTGTCATAGCCGGATTCCAGCAGGCTTTCCCGCTGGCCGGGGATGTCTCCCCAGGGGCCGAAGCCGAAAGCCTCGTATTGCTCCTGAGGGCTTTGGGTGGGAGCGCCCTTCTGCCGGTACAGGTCCAGCTTTTGCCGGCTGTAAGTGTAGTAGCCCGAAACCATGCCGGGCCAGTAGGAGAGGGGGACCGCCGCCAGCAAGCCGGGGTCGTTTTCCACCGCCATCCAGGTGGTGGAATAGCTTACCTGATCCTGGAGCATGACGATCTCGGGGGCCAGGATCACCAGATCCCCCTGATGCAGGTGATCTTCCAGCAAAGAGAAGTAATACTCCAGACCCAGGTAGGCGGTGGCTCCCATGGCGATGCAGGGCATGCCGGTCTGCTGCTGGATCACTTCACACTGGATGGAATAGGGAACACTGGAGCCGCCCACCACCAGAATCCGGGCGCCGGGGGTGTTTTCGGCCAGCTGCTGCTTGATGAGAATAGAGCCCATCAGGCTGCCCC
>DXDW01000078.1 GCA_019115305.1 Candidatus Anaerofilum excrementigallinarum | reverse complement strand
CCGAGACCGACCGCATGGGCATTGCCCACCACGCCAACTACCTGGTCTGGTTTGAACAGGCCCGCACCGAGTACACCCGCAAGCTGTCCTGCTCGTACAGCGAGCTGGAAAAACGGGGGCTGCTGTCGCCCCTGCTCTCGGTGGAGGTGCACTATCTGCGCACCTGTACCTACGAGGACCGGCTGCAGGTGATCTGCCGGCTGGTGAAGCTGAGCCAGGCCCAGATGACCTTTGCCTATACCGTGCTGCGGGAAGGGGAGGAGCAGCCCATCTGCACCGGCGTCACCCGCCATGCCTGGGTGGACGCCGAGACCTTCCGGCCGGTGAGCCTCAAGCGCCGCTGCCCCGAGCTCTACCAGGAGCTGGAACAGCTGGTGGAGCCGGAATAAAAGCCGCACAAGGGCGGGCTGCCATTCGGCAGCCCGCCCTTGTTGCATAGGGGAACAATCAGCGGTAGATGATGTCCTCGCGGCCGGGGCCGTTGGAGACCATGGTGATGGGGAAGCCCAGTTTTTCTTCCACAAATTCGATGTATTTGCGGCAGTTTTCGGGCAGATCCTCATATTTCTTGATGCCCCGGATGTCGCACTTCCAGCCGGGCAGGGTCTCGATCACAGGCTTTGCCTTTTCCAGCAGGCGGGTGGTGGGGAAATCGGTGACGACCTTGCCGTCGATCTCGTAGCCGGTGCAGACGGGGATCTCGTCCAGATAGCCCAGCACGTCCAGCACGGTGAAGGCCACGTCGGTGGCGCCCTGGATGCGGCAGCCGTAGCGGGAAGCCACTACGTCAAACCAGCCCATGCGGCGGGGCCGGCCGGTGGTGGCGCCGTACTCGCCGCCGTCGCCGCCCCGGCGGCGCAGCTCGTCGGCCTCGTCGCCGAAGATCTCGCTGACAAAGGCGCCGGCGCCCACGGCGCTGGAATAGGCCTTGCAGACCACGATGACCTTCTTGATCTCGTAGGGGGGCAGACCGGCGCCCACGGCGCCGTAGGCGGCCAAAGTGGAGGAGGAGGTGACCATGGGGTAGATGCCGTGGTCGGGGTCCTTCAGAGAGCCCAGCTGGCCCTCCAGCAGGATTTCCTTGCCCTGCTGCACGGCCTCCCACAGGTAGGCGGAGGTGTCGGCCACATAGGGCTCCACCATGGCCTTGTACTCCATCAGGGTGTTGTACAGCTCGCCGGGGTCCAGCTCGGGCTTGTGGTAGAGGTCCCGCAGCAGCACGTTCTTGGTCTCACACACCCGCTCCAGCTTCTCCCGCAGGTCGGCTTCGTCCATGAACAGCTCGCTGACCTGGAAGCCGATCTTGGCGTATTTGTCCGAGTAGAAGGGGGCAATGCCCGACTTGGTGGAGCCGAAGGACTTGCCGCCCAGCCGCTCTTCCTCGTACTGGTCAAACAGGATGTGATAGGGCATCACCATCTGGGCGCGGTCGGAGATCAGCAGATGGGGATGGGGCACGCCCCGCTCCTCCAGGCTCTGCAGCTCTTTGAACAGCACCGGGATGTTCAGGGCCACGCCGTTGCCGATGATGTTGGTGACATGGCTGTAAAACACGCCGGAAGGCAGAGTGTGCAGGGCAAACTTGCCGTAGTTGTTGATGATGGTGTGGCCGGCGTTGGCGCCGCCCTGGAACCGGATGACGATATCCGATTCCGCCGCCAGCATGTCGGTGATTTTGCCTTTGCCCTCGTCGCCCCAGTTGGCGCCTACGATTGCTTTTACCATAGATATTTTCCTTCTTTCTTTCCCATTTCCTCTATCGGCAGCGTCTGCCGATGCGGTTTGTATCAAACCAAAATTTCAGCCTTCATGCCCAGCTGGTCCTTATAGGGCTGCAGGGCGGGCTCCACAGTTTCCCGCAGGAACCGCTCCACCTGCCAGCTGGCACAGCCGGTGTACCGGGAGGGGTCCATGGTCTGCTGCAGCTGCTCCAGGCTCAGGCCGAAGGACTCGTCGGCGGCGATGAGCTCCAGCAGGTTGTTGTCCAGGCCCTTCTCCTTGACGTTGCGGCCGGCTTCCATGGAAAGCTGGCGGATGCGCTCGTGGAGTTCCTGGCGGTCGCCGCCGGCCTTCACCGCGTCCATCATGATGTTCTCGGTGGCCATGAAGGGCAGCTCGCTGCGCAGCCGCTTTTCGATGACCTTGGGGTACACCACCAGGCCGTCCACCACGTTCATGCACAGGTCCAGAATGCCGTCCACAGCCAGGAAACCTTCGGCAATGGAGAGCCGCTTGTTGGCGGAGTCGTCCAGAGTGCGCTCGAACCACTGCACAGCCGAGGTGATGGCGGGGTTGAGGGCGTCCACCATCACATAGCGGGACAGAGAGGCGATGCGCTCGCTGCGCATGGGGTTGCGCTTGTAGGCCATGGCCGAGGAACCGATCTGGTTTTTCTCAAAGGGTTCCTCCACCTCTTTCAGGTGCTGCAGCAGCCGGATGTCGTTGGAGAACTTGTGAGCGCTGGCGGCGATGCCGGCCAGGACGTTCACCACACGGGTGTCCACCTTGCGGGAATAGGTCTGGCCCGAAACCGGGTAGCAGCCCGCAAAGCCCATTTTTTCGGCGATCATGGGGTCCAGCTGGGCCACCTTGTCGTAGTCGCCGCCGAACAGCTCCAAAAAGCTGGCCTGGGTGCCGGTGGTTCCCTTGGAACCCAGCAGCTTGAGGCTGCCCAGCACATAGTTCAGGTCATCCAGGTCCATGAGGAACTCCTGCATCCACAAAGTAGCGCGCTTGCCCACAGTGGTGGGCTGGGCGGGCTGGAAGTGGGTGAAGGCCAGAGTGGGCAGATCCTTGTAGCGGTCGGCAAAACCAGCCAGCTCGGCGATGACGTTCACCAGCTTGCTGCGCACCAGTTCCAGGGCGGTTTTCATGATGATGATGTCGGTGTTGTCGCCCACATAGCAGCTGGTGGCACCCAGATGGATGATGCCTTTTGCCAGGGGGCACTGCACGCCGTAGGCGTACACATGGCTCATCACGTCGTGACGCACCAGCTTTTCCCGCTCCTTGGCCACGTCGTAGTTGATGTCGTCCTGGTGGGCCTTCAGCTCGGCGATCTGCTCGTCGGTGATGGGCAGGCCCAGGGCCTGCTCGGTCTCGGCCAGGGCGATCCACAGACGGCGCCAGGTGCGGAACTTCATGTCCGGCGAAAAGATATACTGCATTTCTTTGCTGGCATATCGTTCGGACAGGGGGCTTTGGTAACGATCGGTTGCCATATCTTTCTCCTTGCACAAAAAACGGCAGCCGGCCGGCTTTGGAAAGCAAAGTGCGGCCGGCCACGGTGGTTATCGGATATACTCGCCGCGGATGTCCTCGGCGGGCGGGTCCAGGGGATATTTGCCGGTAAAGCAGCCGGTGCAGAGGGACAGGCCCTCCACGATCTGGGGCAGCCGCTCCATGGCCAGATAGGCCAGAGAATCGGCCCCGATGCTCCGGCGGATCTCATCCAGAGAACGTCCCCAGGCAATGAGCTGATCCTGATCCGGCACGTCGGTGCCGAAATAGCAGGGATACAGGAAGGGGGGCGAGCTGATGCGCACATGCACCTCGGCGGCGCCGGCCTCCTTGAGCATGCCCACGATCTGGCCGCAGGTGGTGCCCCGGACGATGGAGTCGTCGATCATCACCACTCGCTTGCCCTCCACGGCTTCCCGCAGGGGGTTCAGCTTGACCCGGACGCTGGATACCCGGCTGTTCTGGCCGGGCTTGATGAAGGTGCGGCCCACATAGCTGTTTTTGACAAAGGCCGGCACCGAGGGAATCCCCGATTCCAGAGAATAGCCCACAGCGGCGGCGTTGCCCGACTCGGGCACGCCCACCACCAGATCGGCCTCCACAGGGGAGTCCTGGGCCAGGAACCGGCCGGCCAGCAGGCGGGAGCGATAGACGCTCATGCCGTCCAGATGGCTGTCGGGCCGGGCGAAATAGATATACTCAAACACGCACCGGGCGTGCTTTTCGGCGGGCAGACACATGCGGGTGTCCGACTGGATGCCCTGGGGGGTGATGGTGACCACCTCGCCGGGCAGCACGTCCCGCACAAAGGTAGCGCCCACCGTTTCCAGAGCGCAGGTCTCGGAGGCCAGAATCCAGGCGTTGTCCCGCCGGCCGATGCACAGGGGACGGAACCCGAAGGGGTCCCGGGCGCCGATGAGCTTGCGGGGGCTCATGATCACCAGAGAATAGGAACCCCGCAGTTTCTGCATGGCGCGCACCACGGCTTCCTCCACGCTGCTGGTCTCCACCCGCTGGCGGGCGATGAGATAGGCGATGACCTCCGAGTCGATGGTGGTCTGGAAGATGGCGCCTGTGCGGGCCAGTTCCTGGCGCAGCTCGGGGGTGTTGATGAGGTTGCCGTTGTGGGCCATGGCCAGAGTGCCCTTGAGATAATTCAGTACCAGGGGTTGGGCATTCTCCCGGGTGCTGCTGCCGGCGGTGGAATATCGCACATGGCCCACCCCCAGGTTGCCCTGGAGGTTCTGGAGAGCATCGGGGGTGAACACCTCGTTCACCAGGCCCATGCCCTTGTAAAACCGGGCCTGACCCCGGGGACCGGCGGTGTCGCTGACGGCGATGCCGCAGCTCTCCTGGCCCCGGTGCTGCAGTGCAAACAGGCCGTAGTAGATGGTGGAGGCCACGTCGCCGCCGGCGGTATCATACATGCCGAATACGCCGCACTCCTCGCCGGGTTTATCCGGCAAGGCGCGGCAAAGGGTTTCGCCTTCGCACATAGGCAGATCCCTTACAGACCCAGACGGCGGAAGACCTCTTCGTAGGCCTCCTCTACCTTGCCCATATCCCGGCGGAAACGGTCCTTGTCCAGCTTGGCATGGGTGTCGATGTCCCACAGACGGCAGGTGTCGGGAGAGATCTCGTCAGCCAGGATGATCTGGCCCTTGTAGCGGCCGAACTCCACCTTGAAGTCGATGAGCTCGATGCCGGCCTCGGCGAAGTAGCGCTTGAGGAAATCGTTGACCTTGAACACCAGCTCGGTGATGCGGTCGATCTCTTCCCGGGTGGCGGCGCCGATGGCGATGGCGTAGTAATCGTTGATCATGGGATCGCCCAGCTCGTCGTTCTTGTAGCTGAACTCCAAAGTGGGAGCCAGCAGACGGGTGCCCTCTTCAATGCCCAGTTTCTTGGAGAAGCTGCCGGCGGCCACGTTGCGCACGATGACCTCCAGAGGAACGATCTCCACCTTCTTGACGGCGGTTTCCCGGTCGCTGAGTTCCTCGATGAAATGGGTGGGAACGCCTTCCTTTTCCAGCAGCTGGAAGATGTGGTTGGTCATGCGGTTGTTCACCACACCCTTGCCCACGATGGTGCCCTTCTTTTCACCGTTGAAAGCGGTGGCGTCGTCCTTGTAGTCCACGATCAGCACATCGGGGTCCTCGGTGCAGTATACCTTTTTTGCCTTGCCTTCGTACAACAGATCCAGCTTGTTCATGTTTTGTTCCCTCACCTTTCTGAATTTCAAAAAAATAAAAAAGACTGGGGTTGCCAAAAAAATTATACCCCAATCACCCTGCAAAATCAACAAATTTCGAGGCCAAAAATCGGTGCTTCGGCCGATTGACAAAATTTTTATTCATTACAAGGCCGGGGGGATGGCAGATTGGCCAAAGCGCGGCAGCGCTTCGGGCTAATTCCGTAGGCTGCCCGGAAACGACGATAGAAATTCGCATAGTCCCCAAAGCCGCATTGGGCGGCCGCCTGCTGGGGCGAGGCGCCCTGCAGCAGCAAATGGCGCGCCTGCAGCAGCCGTTTTTGCAGCAGGTACTGGTGAGGCGGACAGCCCACCAGGCGGGTGAAGTCGCGGGACAACTGATACCGGTTGATGAAAAAACGCTGTTCCAGATCTGCCAAGGTGATGCGGTCGGCGTAGCTGTGCTCCATATATTCCAATACCTGTTGTACAAGACTGGCGGAAGGATCGGCGGCGGCACGGGGCGGCTGCTGGCAGTCCGCGGCCCGTGCGCACCATACGAACACCTGGGTCAACAGGGCTTGGGCAGTGAGTGCTGCCCCCAGCTCCTTGGCAGCCTGTTCCTGCAGCAGTCCTCGCAGCAACCACAACAGTTTTTTCTGAATGTGGGGGGATGGCTGCAGCAGCCGGGCTGGCTGGTCACCGGGCAAAAAAGAAACCAGCTCTCGGTCCTGGCCCAACAGCAGTTCGGGCAGGGAGGGGGCAAAGCGCAGGGCGATCCGTTCGCACATTCCAGGTTGGGCGCAGGGTTGATGCAAAGCGAGGGGGGCAATGAGCAGCAGGTTTCCGGTTTCCAGCGTGTACTGTCTGCCTTGCACGGTGTATGGAATATTGTCCGAAATGGCGAAAAACGCCTCGAAATGATCGTGGTAATGCAGTGACAGTCCCCTTTCCATAGGGGAAGCATTGTAGCGAATGCGATAGTGTGTTCCTGCCGGC
>DXDW01000001.1 GCA_019115305.1 Candidatus Anaerofilum excrementigallinarum | reverse complement strand
TCCATGGTCAGCCACTGGGGCCGGGGATGCTTGGAGGTGACCAGCACGTTCACATAGTCACGGCTGCGGATGCAGTGGTCGAAGCAGGACAGCAGGCAGTTGGCATCCGGCGGCAGGTACAGGCGGACGACGTCGGCCTTCTTGTTGGCGATGTGGTCCAGGAAGCCGGGATCCTGATGGGTGAAGCCGTTGTGGTCCTGCTGCCAGACGTTGGAGGAGAGGATCAGGTTCAGCGAAGCGATGCTCTGGCGCCAGGGCAGCTGGTTGCAGACCTTGAGCCACTTGGCATGCTGGGCCACCATGGAGTCCACCACGCAGATGAAGCTCTCGTAGGAGGCGAAGAAGCCGTGACGGCCGGTGAGCAGGTAGCCTTCCAGCCAGCCCTCGCACAGATGCTCGGACAGCATCGAGTCCATGATGCGGCCGTCACTGGCCAGGAACTCGTCGCCGGGCACCGTGGTGGAGTTCCAGTCGCGGTTGGTGGCCTCGAAGCACTTGTACAGACGGTTGGACATCGTCTCGTCTGGTCCGAAGATGCGGAAGTTCCTGGCATCGGCATTCAGACGGAACAGATCGCGGATGTAGCCGCCCAGCTCGATCATATCCTGCTTTTCCACGCTGCCGGGAGCGGGCAGGTCAATGGCGTAATCCTTGAAGTCCGGGGTGCGCAGGTCGCGCAGCAGCTTGCCGCCGTTGGCGTGGGGGTTGGCCGCAATGCGGCGGTCACCGGTGGGCGCCAGTTCCTGCAGCTCGGGGATCAGGGTGCCGTTCTCGTCAAACAGCTCCTCGGGATGGTAGCTGCGCAGCCATTCCTCGATCTGCTTGAGGTGCTCTTCCTGGTTGGGGGTGCCCAGCGTGATGTCGATGGGCACCTGATGGGCGCGGAAGGTGCCCTCGATGGGCTTGCCGTCCACCACCTTGGGGCCGGTCCAGCCCTTGGGGGTGCGCAGCACGATCATGGGCCACTGGATGTGGCCCATCTCCTCGCCGGCGCGGGCACGGCGCTGGATGTCGTGGATCTCCTCGATGACGGTGTCCAGGGTGTCGGCCATCTTGGCGTGCATCGTCATGGGGTCGTCGCCCTCGACGAAGTAAGGCTTCCAGGAGCAGCCCAGGAAGAAGTGCTCGATCTCTTCGTGGGTCATGCGGCCGAACACCGTAGGGTTGGAAATCTTGTAACCGTTCAGGTGCAGGATGGGCAGCACGGCGCCGTCGCCCTTGGGGTTCAGGAACTTGTTGGACTGCCAGCTGGTGGCGAGAGGCCCGGTTTCGGCCTCACCGTCGCCCACGGTGACCGCGGCGATCAGGTCGGGGTTGTCAAACACCGCGCCAAACGCATGGGCAATGGAATAGCCCAGCTCGCCGCCCTCATTGATGGAGCCGGGGGTCTCAGGCGCCACGTGGCTGGAAATGCCGCCGGGGAAGCTGAACTGCTTGAACAGGCGTTTCATACCCTCTTCATCCCGGCTGATGTTGGGGTACACCTCGCTGTAGGTACCATCCAGGTAGGCGTTGGCGACGAAGAAGTTGCCGCCGTGGCCCGGGCCTGAGATGAGGATGAGGTCCTGATCGTACTTCTTGATGACCCGGTTCAGGTGCACATAGACGAAGTTCTGGCCGGGCACGGTGCCCCAATGGCCGACGATCTTCTTCTTCACATCGTCCCGGGTCAGGGGACGGCGCAGCAGGGGGTTATCCAGCAGGTAGAGCTGGCCTGCCGCCAGATAGTTGGACGCCCGCCAGTAGGCGTCAATCTTTTGCAGGTCGGTGGTGTTCATAGTCTTCTGTCCTTTCTTCCATCAATGGTACAGGGTGCGGCGCACGGCGTCCTGCCAGCCCTCGTACAGGGCCTGGCGTTTTGCTGCCTCCATGCGGGGCTGGTACCGGGCGTAGGCCGGGTGGCCAAAGTCCTTGCAGGCGCAGAGCCCTGCCCCTTGAGCCGCCGCACGGGCTGCCCCCAGGGCCGAAAGCTCCTGCATGGCAGGCACGGCCAGGGGCAGGCAGGCCAGATCACTCTGGCGCTGCATCAGGTAGCGGTTGGCCGTGGGGCCGCCGTCCACCCGAAGTTCCGCCAGGGGCAGGGCAGCGTCCCGGCCCATGCCTTCCAGCAGATCGGTGATCTGGTAGGCGATGGAGTCCAGGCAGGCGCGGACGATCTCGGCTTTGCCGGTGGTACGGGTGATGCCGGTGAGCAGGCCGGTGGCCTCGCTGTCCCAGTAGGGGGCGCCCAGCCCGGTGAAGGCCGGCACAAAGTAGGTGCGGTCCCCCGGGTGAGCCTGCCGGGCCAGCTGCTCGCTCTCGGCGTCGGTCCGCAGCAGGCCCACATCCTTTTTCAGCCAGCTGATGACCGCCCCGGTATAGTTGAGGTTGCCTTCCAGCACATAGTTTACCCGGCCGGAAAGTCCCCAGGCCAGGCTGGTGACCAGCCCGCCGGTGCTCTCGATGCAGGCATCGCCGGTCTGCATCATAACGCTGGACCCGGTACCGTAGGTAGCTTTGGCGGTGCCGGGGGCAAAACAGCCCTGGCCCAGCAGGGCGCCGTGGCTGTCCCCCAGTACACCGCAGATGGGTACTGCCCGCCCCAGGAAGCCCCCCAGGTCGGTGGTGCCGAACACCCCGTCCGACATATAGACCTGGGGCAGCGCCTGCACCGGCACCCCGTACAGGGCGCAGAGCTCCTCGTCCCAGCGCAGGGTATGGATGTTGAACAGCCCGGTGCGGCTGGCGTTGGAATAGTCGGTGCGGTGTACCCGCTCCCGGGTCAGGTTCCAGAGCAGCCAACTGTCCACCGTGCCGCAGCACAGGGTCCCGGCGTCGGCTGCCTGCCGTACCGCCGGGATATGTTCCAGCATCCAGGCCAGTTTGGGGGCGCTGAAATAAGGCGAAAGAGGCAGCCCGGTCTTTTGCCGGACCATCGGGGCGGCATCGGCCAGCCGGGCGCAGAGGTCTTTGGCCCGGCCGCACTGCCAGACAATGGCGTTGTACAGGGGCTGGCCGGTGGTTTTATCCCAGGCCAGCACCGTTTCCCGCTGGTTGGAGATGCCCACCGCCGCCAGGTCCGCCGGGTCCACCCCGGCTTTTTCCAGGGCGGCGCGGGCCACCGCCAGGGTGTTTTGCAATATTTCCCGGGGATCGTGTTCCACCCAGCCGTTGGCGTCGATCTTCTGGGCATGGGGGCGGTCCGCCCGGGCCAGCAGGGTGCCTTCGCCGTCAAAAACCACGCCCTTGGTGCCCTGGGTACTCTGGTCAATGGCCAGAATGTACGGTTTCATCGGACCAGCTCCCGGGCGGCGGCGGCAATGCCCGCCGCATCCAGGCCGTAATAGGCAAAGACCTCCTTGCTGGTGCCGGTGATGACCGGCGCGTCGGGCAGGGTCAGGTTCTTCACCTTGCGGGGGCAGTTTTCGGCCACCACCTGGGCCACCATGCTGCCCAGGCCGCCGTAGGGGGCGTGTTCTTCCACCGTCAGCACCGCTTTGGCCTTTTGGGCGGCGCGCAGCACCGCTTCTTTATCCAGCGGTTTGACGCAGTACATATCCAGCACGGTGGCGGTAATGCCCTCCGCCGCCAGGGCTTCGGCGGCGTCCAGGGCGGGGCGCACCATCTCGCCGCAGGCAATGATGGCCACATCCTCCCCTTCCCGCAGCCAGGTAGCTTTATCCATGGCAAAGGGGCAGGCGTCCTCGGTGTAAACGTCCTCCACCGCGTTGCGGCCCACCCGCAGGTAGGCGGGCTTTTCGTCCTGCAGCAGGGCTTCCACCAGCTTGGCGGTCTGGAAACGGTCGCTGGGCAGGTAGACCCGCATGTTGGGCAGTGCCGACATGGCGGCTATATCCTGGGCGCTGTGGTGGCTCATGCCCAAAGCACCGTAGCTGACGCCCCCCGAAATGCCGATAAGGGTAACGTTGGTGTTGGAGTAGGCGCAGTCCACCTTGGCCTGTTCATAGCTGCGGGTGGACAGGAAGCAGGCGGGCGACGCCGCAAAGGCCTTTTTGCCGCAGCGGGCCAGCCCCGCCGCGATGGAAACCAGGTCCTGCTCGGCAATGCCCACTTCCACAAACTGGTCGGGGAAGGTATCGGCAAAGCGGCTCAGGGACGCGGACCCCCGGGAGTCGCTGCAAAGAACCACGATATCCTTATCCTGGGCGGCGCGGGCCAGCAGGGTATCGCAGATGGCCTGGCGGTTGGGAATGGTATTAGCCATGGCAGACAGCCTCCTTTCGCCGGGCAAAATCCCGGATGATCTGCTGGTATTCCTGGGCGTTGGGCAGGTGATGGTGCCAGTCGGCCTTGTTTTCCATCAGCGCGGAACCGTAGCCCTTGGTGGTGTTGGCAATGATGACGGTGGGTTTGCCCTTGTGGTGTTTGGCGGCGGTGAAGGCGGCGTCCAGCGCTTCGATGCTGTTGCCGTCCACGCTGATGACGTTCCAGCCGAAGGCCGCCCAGCGCTGTTCCTGGCTGTCCTGCTTCATCACGTCCTCGGTATTGCCGGAGATCTGCAGCCGGTTGCGGTCCACCACGGCGCAGAGGTTGTCCAGCCCGTAGTTGGCGGCGGCCATGGCCCCCTCCCAGACGGAACCTTCGGCCAGTTCGCCGTCCCCCATGATGGTGTAGACCCGGTAGCTGCGGCCGTCCATACGGCCCGCCAGGGCCATGCCCACACAGACCGGCAGGCCGTGGCCCAGGGAGCCGGAGTTCATCTCGATGCCCGGCAGCTTGTTGTTGGGGTGGCCGATGTAGGGCGAGCCGAACTTGGAGAACCGGGCCTTGACGTCCTCCAGGTCCAGAAAGCCGCAGTCCGCCAGCACGGCGTAGTAGCTCTCCATGGCGTGGCCTTTGCTGAGCACAAAGCGGTCCCGGTCGGGGTCATCCACCGTGGCTGGCGTGATGTGCAGGTGGTTTTTGTAGAGCACCAGCAGGGCGTTGAGCACGCTCATATCGCCGCCGATGTGGCCCCCGCCGCCGGCCATGATGATGTCGGCGACATCGGCGCGGAGTTTCCAGCTGAGCGATTCCAGTTCTTGCGTTGTCATTCTGTTTCCCCTCTCCAATAGGCTTTGATCTGTTCCTCCACGGGGTCATACAGGTCGGGCTGCACGCCGATGTACTTGCAGGCTTCGTACAATACGGGCACCACATCCTTGTGGATGCCCACACAGTGGTGAATGTAGGGGCCTTCCACCAGCTTGGCTTCCAGCCGTTTGATGTTGTCCACCTTGACCCAGAGGTAGGTGCCCATGCCCTTGGGTCCGTCCACCCCTTCGGCGTTGCCCAGCAGCAGGCTGTACTGGCCGTTATCGCCGTCAAAGCGGGCCAGGGTCACCTGGCCGTGCTTGGCCTCGGCGGTCAGCGAACCCGGGCAGTCGAAGGCCAGCGGGTAGGTGATCCGGGGTCGGCACCCCGCCACCGACAGCGGCCAGGGGCCGCAGTGCTGCAGCAGCTCGCCGTTGGGCTCGTCGGGATGGCGGATGGTCCAGTCCGCAAAGAAGCTGCGGGTGCCGTCGTTGGCGGCGGCTTCCACCAGCAGCGCCGTGATGGCGCCGTGGATGTCGGTTTCGCAGACGATGGGGATGCCCTCGTCATTGAGCAGGGCGTTGGCGGCACAGGGCATGATGCCCAGTTCCCCCTGCAGGGCGTTCCAGCACTGGATAGCCCCCGCCTGGCAGTGGTATTTGGCGATGAGCCGCCGCATGGCTACCGCCAGCCCCGCAATGTTGCGCAGCTGGTCGTCGGTGACTTCCACTTCCATCTTTTCCCGGCAGTAGGCCATCGTTTCTTCCACCTCGGTGCCGTCGGCGATGGCCTTTTTCACCTCGGCGGTCAATTCAGGCAGCGGCACCGGGGCCAATTCCACACCGAACCGCTCCAGCAGCTCCCCTTCGTTGCACATGGTGGACCAGAAATCAAAGGGCCGGGGGCCGATCTGCAGAATGCGGATCTTTTTAAAGGTACGCACCACATTGCACACCGCCAGGAAATCTTTGATTCCCCGGGCAAAGACCGGGTCGGTCAGGCGGCAGTTGGTCAGGTAGGTAAAGGGCACGCCGAACCGACGCAGTACCTTGCCGGTGGCAAACAGGCCGCACTGGGTGTCCCGCAGGCGGGTGCCGTCCGGTTCGGGGCGCTCGTCCAGGGGGCCCCACAGCAGCACCGGCACTCCCAAGTCCTTGGCCAGCCGGGCGCAAAGGTACTCGGTGCCGAAGTTGCAGTGGGCCAGCAGCAGGCCGTCCACGCCGGCGGCGCGGAATTTTGCCAGCATTTTCAGCCGGTCCTCCTCGCTGTAGAGCAGGCCCTCCTCGTTGATATCGTCAATGTCCACGAAGTCCACCCCCAGCTCCCGCAGGCGCTGGGCGGTGAGGTTGCGGTATTTTACGGCGTCGGGCGCCGAAAAGATGCTGCGCCGGGTGGGGGCGTAGGCCAGTTTGATGGGTCTCATCCGTTGTTTCTCCTTCTTTTACAGTTGCGCAACGATCAGAATGTCCTCGGCAAAGGGGCACATCTCGATGCGGGTGATACCGTCCCCATACCGTACCGCCGGGTGGGCGGTGCGGCGGGTGGCCAGGTCCACCACAGTGATGCGGGCGCCGGTCCAGTCCCCTTTCAGCTGTACGCAGGTGTTGAAGGGAGCATAGATCAGGCTCAGGGCACCGTCCGGGGTGGAGCCCATCCGAATCTCGGTGTTGGGGGAGATGGTGGGTTCCAGCGTATCCCCGCCGTTGGGGGTCTTCACATGGCGCACCCCTTTGATGACGTTGGCCACCCGGTCGTCGGGCAGCAGTGCCGTGACGCCATGGTCCTCCAGCAGCTGTTTGAGCCAGCCGTAGTCCCAGGCGCCGGAGAACTGCAGGGCTTCGGTCCAGGGTTTGGCGGCGTCGAAGCCTTCGCCCCCCACGGGGTTGACCGGCATGCCGGGCTTGACCCAGTTCCAGACGCCGTGGGCGCCGTAGGTGATGCCCGCGCAGGCGCCGGACAGCACGCTCATCCAGGCGGCGCGGCGCACCTCCCGGGCGGAGAACCGACCGTACTTGTTGCCGCTGTAGCCCATCTGCTCGTAGCAGGGCTCGCTGTTCAGAATGGGCTTCTGGGGGTAGGCGGCCAGCATCTCCCCGGGCATGGTGTAGCATTTCTCGGGGTGAGCTGCGTTGTGGCCGGACTGGTAGAGGTAGAAGTCCACTCCCCGGGCCAGCGTTTCGGGCAGGTAGGTATCCCGCCCGCGGATGTGCAGCGTCAGCAGCGCGTCGGGGCAAAGGGCACGCATGGTGTGCAGCACGGTTTCGTAGCAGGCCGCACTCTCCGGTGTGTTCAGGTTGGCGTCTCCGCTGAGGATGTACACCGGGTCAAACCGGGCAAAGGTTTCGGCCACCTTGCGGCAGTAGGGTTGCACCAGGGCTTCGGGCAGGATATTGTCCGGCACCATCGCCGAAGCCCAGGTGCCCGGCACGTAGTTGCTCCACAAGACCACCAGCGCCGGGGTGAACCCGTAGGCGGTAATCTTTTCGCAGATCCGGGCGGCGTGGTCAAAGTAGTCCTGGTTCATGGGGGCGCTGTAGTCAAACATACCGTCCGCCTTGCAGGGCCAGGGCATGTGGGGAGCCGGGGTCCAGCAGCGGTCCCACTGGGGCAAGATGTTGATCTGCAGCACGTTGAAACCCTGCTGGCGGCGCAGGATCAGGTAACTTTCCAGCTCCTGGTCGGTCATGTTGGTAAAGGCACTCCACAGGGTATCGGCCAGCCAGAAGAAGGGCTTGCCGTCCCGCTGCAGGCAGCGGCGGTCATCGGCTACGGTCAGTTTCATACAGAACCTCCTTGCAGGTTTTGCGCAAACAAAGTGCCGCCCTGAAAGGGGCGGCACACGCCTCCACGGCCCGGGACCGGGCGGGAAATCAGGCGTCTTCGATCATGGAATCGTCAAAGCCAAACAGATAGGTGCAGATCATGGTGCCGAAGAAGGCGATGGCGCAGGCGATGAGGAAGCCCGCAAAGCCCACACCGGCGTAGGCAGGCAGGGTGAGCAGCGCCGTTCCCACCAGTGCAGAGGCACCGGCACCCACCGTTGCGGTGATGCAGCCCGCAATGGCGGAGAAGAACATGACAAAGTAGAACGGACGCTTGTATTTCAGGTTGACACCGTACATGGCGGGCTCGGTGATACCGGCGATCAGGGCCGAGAAGGCAGCCTGGCCGGAGATCTCTTTCAGCTCGGGATTGCGGGTCTTGAGGAATACACCGGCAGTGGCACCGGCCTGGGCCATGTTGCAGACGCCGGTGATGGTGAACAGGGTGTCACGCCCGTAAACCGCAATGTTGTTGATGACGATAGGCACAAAGCCATAATGTACACCGGCCATGACGCAGAGGGGCCAGATACCGGCCACGATGAATCCGGCCACCGGCGGGCAGAAGCCAACCAATGCCGTGTAGGCAGCCGCCAACGTGTTGCCCACCGTGTTGGTGATGGGGCCGATAATCAGGAAGGTGGCCGGGACGATGACGGCCAGCGAGGCCAGCGGGGTAAGCAGGTTGCGAATCATGGCGGGCAACACCTTTTTCAGCAGTGCCTCCAGCTTGGCCTGTGCAAACACTGCGCAGATGATGGGCAGCACCGAGGAAGTGTAGCTCATCATATTCACCGGAATGCCCAGGAAGGTCAGGGCATCCCCGGCGTTATAGGCGGCGGTCATATCGGGGTAGACCAGCGCACAACCGATCGCCACCGACACAAAGATATTGGCGCCGAACTTTTTGGCCGCCGTGAAAGCCAGCAGAATGGGCAAGAAGGAGAACAGCGCATCCGCTGCCGCGTAGAGGATACGGTAGGTGCCGCTGTCGGTTGCCAGAAGATTAAAGGTGGTCAGCAGAATCAAGATGCCCTTGAGCATACCGGCACCGGCCATGGCGCCGATGATCGGCGTAAAAATACCGGTGATGGTGGTCAGGAAGCGGTTGACCAAGTTCTGCTTTTCCGCCTTTTCG
>DXDW01000077.1 GCA_019115305.1 Candidatus Anaerofilum excrementigallinarum | reverse complement strand
ACAACGCCAGAGAATCAAGGCACAATACCTTGGCGCTATTCGCGCAGGCTTTACGGCCTGGCTGTGCACAGTTTCACACAGGCGTGCGTGTTCTGTAAACGCAAAAGGATTTAATGCTCTGCCCTAAACCTTTCTGCAATAAAATCACTGTTAAAACAGCAAACCGGATGAACCAAAATCGGCTCATCCGGTTTGCTGTTTTTGCTTTCTTATACAACCATTAAAAACGATTTTCGGCGATGCTTCCCATGCCCAAGGTGGTTTTGATGCCCACCCCGGTATAGGGAGCCAGACACACCAGCAACTGCCAGATTTCCTGCAAAGGCGCCGGCAGGCGGGATTCCACCACAATGTTCCCCACAAAAGAGGGGATCTTCACATTTTTCAGCGGATAGCGCACCGTGCGCAGAGAATAATCCACGATATGAAGCCCTTTTTCCAGCGCTGCAAATGCGTCCGCATCGTCCAGAGGCATGGCGGGGCATAGCAGATTCCATTTCATCGCCAGACTTTGCAGCAGCCATTTTTCCTGAGGGAAAATCGCGTACCGTCCGTCGCTTTTGAAGGCAGTGGCGGTGGCAAAACACAACCTTGTCCGCCGCTGGTCCTCCATCTGCCTCGCCTGCTGCAAAAGCCGGGGACCGTCGGTTTCGCTTTTTTCCAGCAAACAGGCCTGCAGCTGGGTTTCGTGCAGCTGTATGCAGTCCAGTCCCTCCAGCACAGGAGAAAAAACAGACGCCATCTCATCGGTCAAAAGCTGCACCGTCCACACAGTCTGCTGTGTCTCGCGGTCAACGCAGACAGACTGGGAGATCGGGGTCTCCCCTTCCATGTGCAGCTCCTGCCCATAGATCCGCGGCACCTGTTCCAGCATCCAGGCATAGAGACGATAGGCCCAGAAGGAGGGCAATGGCTGCCCGCCAGCCTGTGCAAGAGAAAATCGGTATCGCCGTATCATTCTATCTGCACCTCGCACATTCCAAAGGGATACAACTGACCGTTGAATTTGGTGTATTTCAGCATATGCGGGGAGATTCCCAGCTGCCGATCCTGTTCATGCTTGTGGGTCTGGCACTGCCGGCGATAGTGGCGATCCTGGGTAAAGCAGTTCACGGCTCTCTCCAGGCCTTCCTGCTCGCCGTAGTAGGGGTAAAGCAGGGTTTTGGAGAAAAAGCCTGCGCCGCCGCCCAGAATCAGGCAGCCCCGGCCATCCTCTGCGCCGGCCAGCCGCGGAGCCTTGAAATGCTTCACATAGGTTTTGTGGTAGTATTCCGAAAACTCGCGGATGCTCTGCAGCAAAATCTCCTTTGTGATCCGGCCTTTCAGAATGGACTGGTCCAGCGTGAGCTTCAAGCGGATCACCTGGTCCGGGCGCACACACTCCCGGCACAGATTGATCTGATGCACCATGCCCTCGGTTCCGCTGTCGTATTTGCCAGCCAGGATCATGGCATCGTCCCCCAGGGGGATACTGTCGGAAATCTGCACACCCCGGAAGATGCTGTTCACCGCGTCTTCCCTTTTTTTCGGTTTACAGGAAAGGGGGTGCAGGTAGTTTGCTTCGTTGAATTCGCCGGTGCGGGCGGGGTCATTCTGTATGCAGTGCGCAAGATACACCGTCCGCAGCGCACCCTTTACCCCCGCCCCGGGTACATACGCCTGTCCGGCTGCGTTGCGCTGGAAAGCCTTGATGCCCTGCAGAGGTTTATCCTCTTGCAGCGCGTCCGCCGCGCTGACGCTGTACCGCACCAGTTTTTGTATATCCTCGTCGGAAAGGCCGCAGTCGGTTTTCAAAAAGCGGTCCAACCGGTCGCCGTTGAGGATAAAACGCTCGTAGGCGTCCACCAGATTCCGACTGGCCAGCATCTCGAAAAAAGCATCCTGGTCCAGAATCGACACCCGCTTGGCAAAGGGCTGATAGAGATACTCATTTTTCAGATATTCGGTCCCGCTGCCGACAAACAGCGGCGTTCTGACCGTCAGGATCAGATCGAACACCTGCAGATGCTCCAGCTGTATCACAGCGTCACCCCCAATAGGATCGGTCGGCTGTAGCGGTATACGGAATGCCCGCTACCTTTGCCCACCATGTACAAATCCCCTGCAAAACGCCAATGCAGCACCGCACCGGAGGCCAGAAAATACTGGGTGCGCTTTTTGGTCGCCGTCTCGGCATAACCACCCGGCTGCACAAACCCGCCGCGGCGCACCACCTGAAATCCGGCCCCCTCCAGGGCATTGTCCAATTCTTCATCCGCCGGCAGGCTGGTGGTCAGCAGCAGATACTGCTCCGCCTCCCGGTTCATTGCCTGGTACAGCCAGCGCAGCTGTGGGTCCGGGGTCTGTTCGTCCAGCATCTCGCACACTGCCGAAAAGCGCCCGTATCCCGAACTCACCTTGCCGCCGATGCCGCTTTTCCCCAGTCCTTCCATCAAAAAACGCAGCTCCTGCTCCGCTTCTCCCTCGCACTGGGCCAAAATATAAAGTCCGCACTCTGGGTCAAACACAAAGGCCCCCACCGAATAGGGCAACGCATCTTCCCCGGGCTGCACCGCGGCGCGGGTAACTTCAAAATGATGCCCAAAGGAAACGGGATATTCCGTGGGATCATACGGTTCGCCCCCCGCCAAAGATTCGGCAAAGGCATCAAAGGCCGCCACCGGCACCCAGCGCGTTTTTTTCACCAATTTGCGGATGCGCGCATCCACCTCCTGGGCCTGCCGGGCGGCGGCACAGGGTTTGGGCAGATACAGAAGGTCATCCGCCCAGGGCATGGCGTCGCTCAGCAGCAGCTTTCTTTCCTGCACCCACCGGCACAATGTTTCCACCCCTTCGGGTCCGTGGAGAGAGAGGGCGGTGTGGCAGAGGGCCGAAAACAGGGTATCGGCGCAGAAGGTCTCCTCCGAGGCATACAGGGACAAAGCCGAGTCCGGCGGCCCGAAATGCACCGGGGTTTCAAATTGCAGCTTAAAAAGCAAACAGCTCATAGTCCTCTACCTCGCGGAACATTTCTTCCAGCGGATGGATGTCCATATCGGTGCCGAACTGTTCCATGCGGAAATTGCGCAGGCTCACCCTGCCGCTGCCCCGCGAACCGTGCCCGCCCAGATAATCCATCTGCAAAAGGCGCATTCCCTTGGCCAGCAGCGCCATATCTTCCCGGGCCTCTTTTTCATCGGTGATCTGGTAGGTCATGCAGACGCCGAACACCACGCCGGCCACCACCCGCTCGATCTGCCGGGGATTGGCCACCGAGGTCTGGCGGTCGATGCCGTTTTCGGTTTTCACTTCCGTGAGACCCACGGCCTTCATCTCCTGGGCGTTGATGACAAAGCTGTCGGCAAACTGCAGGCGGGCAGGATGCACCGGCTTTGCGCTGCCGAACAGCCGCTGTACCTGAGGCGGGTCTTTATCGATGGGGGGCATATTCTCGGCGTCGGGGCTGGCGCTGCGTGCCAGCAAAGCCCGCAGCTTTCCCTTGAGGCTGCTGCCCGGAACAATGGGCATACCGGTGCGCAGATCCCGCACCACAGGAGAATCCACCGCGCCGATGGCCGAATAGCTGCTGGAACCGCCGATGTGCATACCCGTGCGCACCACCAGGTCGCAGCGGATCAAAAGTTTACCGTACATAGCAGATTACCCCTCCCTGCCGCCAAAGTATTTGTGGTAGGCCACCAGGGCCTCCATGTAGTGGAAATAGCAGATAAACGCGTCGCGGTCAGTGCCCACCGCTTTCAGATGGCTCACCAGACCGGCGCTGTCCAGAAAATCCTTCACGTTGCGGTCCCGCCCTGCTTCGTACAGCATGCGGATCTGGGCCAGACGCAGACGGCCCACGTTTTCTTCGGTCAGCGCGGGCTCGGTGCGGCGGTTTTCCACATTGTAGATATCGGTGAACAGACTGAACAGCCGCCGGATTTTGGAGGTGGTGATCTTGCGGGTCCACTCGGCCACAGGGTCACTCATCACCCGCTCGGCTTTTTCCACAAAATCCTTGGGCAGCGGCACCGGTTCGATGGCCTTCGGCTGGGGCCGGCTGTTGTTATACGGGGGCTTGCCGCCCCGCTGGCCGTACTGGTTCCGGGGCCCGGACTGTCTTGCGGGCTGGCCGTATTCTTTGCCCATATAGATGCCCATATCTCTCAGCTCCTTTTCCGGTTCTGGTATACATGGATGAGGATGGCGGTGATCAGCTGCCGGCGGCTGGTGCTGTCCAGCGCCCAGCCGTACATCTTGTCCGCAAAGGCGCGGTAACCGGCATGGCGCGGGTCCTTCCGGGGCGGCTCCAGCCGCGCCAGCAAATAGGCATAGCGGGCCAGGGCCAGGCGGTTGTTGTTCTGTGCATCCCGCAGCAGTTCCAGCATGCGGTAAAGCAAAGAATTGCCCCGCCCGGTATCCCCTTCAAAAAAGGTCTGCAAGGCGGCCAATTTTTCGTTTCGCACCTTCACCACAAAGTCGTCCCAGTGGTAGGTGTGGGCCGCCCCCTCGCCAAACAAGGCCACAGCGTCCTTTCCTTCCAGATTCTTGGCTTCGTCTTCCAGATCGGCCGTCTGCAGGGCAGCCGAACGGATGGGGAAATGATCGTCAAATATGCCGATGCCGGCGCTGATATGCAGCGCACCGCAGGTGAATTTCGCCATGGCCTGCCGGATACGCACCGCGCCCTCGATCACATCGTCCCACGCGCCCACCAAAAACACATCGTCGCCGCCGGAATAGACGATGGCCAGCTGCAAAGGCGCCTTGCCGCCGTATT
>DXDW01000076.1 GCA_019115305.1 Candidatus Anaerofilum excrementigallinarum | reverse complement strand
AAGCAGGCTTATGTCAATACCATTTTTGGAAAAAACCGAATTTTTTCAGGCTTTTTCGCAGCCGGCAGCGGTGAGGAACCGGTCGAAGGCGGCCAGGCCCTGCTCGTTCATCTTGAACACGCCGGCGCACTCCAGCACCTTGCTGAATTTCAGGCCGATCTCCTTGCGCACGGCGGCCAGGGCGTCGGCATCGGTCATGGCGGTGCCGTAGCGGGCGGTGAGCTCGTCGATCCAGTCGGCGTGGACGGCCAGGGAGCTGCCCTCCTGCCGGGCGGTGTCGGCAGCAGCCTTGCCGGTGAGGATGTCACAGATGGCAGTGGTCTGATCTTTGAGGCGGGCGGGCAGGATAGCCAGACCCATCACCTCGATGAGGCCGATGTTCTCCTTTTTGATGTGGTGCAGCTCCTTGTGGGGATGGAAGATGCCGTCGGGATATTCCTCGCTGGTGCGGTTGTTGCGGGGGGCGATGTCCAGAATATAGCCGCGGCCCTCTTCGTAATGAAGGATGGGGGTGATGGTATTGTGGGGGGTGTCGCCGGTGAAGGCACGGATATCGGCGCTCTCGTCGGTCCAGGTCTGCCAGGTGTTCATGATCCGCACACCGGCTTCCAGCACCTGAGCGGCGTCTTCGCCCTCGCAGCGCACGGTGGAGACAGGCCAGTTCAGCACGCCCAGCTTCACATCGGGCAGGTCAGCCATACGGTACTGGGCCACGCAGCCCGCCTTCTGCATGGGGAAGGTGTAGCTGCCGCCCTGGAAGTGGCTGTGGCTGAGGATGGAACCGCCCACAATGGGCAGGTTGGCGTTGGAACCGCAGGTGTAGTGGGGGAACTGCTTGACGAAATCAAAGATCAGCTCCAAAGTGTGGCGGTCCATCTCCATGGGCTTGTGCTGCTCGCAGAAAACGATGCAGTGCTCGTTATAATACACGTAGGGGCTGTACTGCAAGAACCAGCGCTCGCCGCACATGTCCAGAGGAACGATGCGGTGGGTCTGCCGGGCAGGGAAGTTGATGCGGCCGGCATAGCCGATGTTGTCCTTGCAGAGCATGCACTTGGGGTAACCGGCCTGGGGCTGCAGCTTTTCCAGGGCGATGGTCTTGGGGTCCTTTTCGGGCTTGGTCAGGTTGATGGTGATCTCCAGGTCGCCGTAGCTGGTGGGGACTTCCCACTTGATGTTCTTGGCGATCTGGGCGGTGCGGATGTAGTTGGAATCGATGCACAGCTTGTAGAAGTAATCGGTGGCAGCCTTCACGCCCTTTTCCCGGCGCAGCTGCTCAAAGGTGCGGGCCACCTCGCCGGCACGGGGCATCATGGCGCCCATGATGCGGGCCTCGAAGTTTACCCGGAAATTGTTTACCTCGTTGTCAAACAGGCCCTGCTCGGCGGCAATGTCCAGCAGACCTTCCAGCAGCTGGGTGGGGTATTCAAAATCCTCGTCGGGCACCTCACCCTCGTAGGGGGCGTCCAGATGGAAGATGTCCAGCAGCTGGTTGCGGGCCACGATGACGTCCAGATCCTGGATCATCCCTTTTTTCTGGCCAAACTGCAGCAGGCGTTCGATTTCATAGGCGGCATTAGACATAACAGCGATTCCTCCAAACGGTTCTTTTCACAGTATATCGATGTGCGGCACCGGCCGCGGAAAACAGGAGAGGGGATCAGAACAGGCTGGTCGAGCCGAACAGCACCTCGGCCAGATGGGGCCCGAACAGCGGCTGCAGGGCGATGCCGATACCCACGCAGACCAGAATGAAAACCACCACGCCCACCCAGCTGGGGGATGCCTTGGCCTGGAGCAGCTTCTGGAATTCCTCGGGGCTGGAGGCGGTCTGCTGCAGTTTGCGGATCTTTTTGGCGCTTTCCCGGCGAATCAGCACAAAGGAAAACAGCATCATTCCCAGCTGCAGCAGCAGGCTCAGCACAGTGCTGACCTTTTCGGCCACGAGCAAATAATCGGCGGGCTGGGCGCTGGGCTGGTTGGAGGCCAGAATCATCAGCAGCAGCACGGGGATGGAGCAGATCAGCGACAGAACGGCGGTGAGAGTGCCCCAGTTCCACACCTTGCGGTAAAGCAGGAACAGCGGCCCGAAAAGCAGGGCGCTGAAGGAGGGGAAAAACTTGCGTCCGGTCTGGTCCATGCGGTGAAAGACAGCCAGGTAGTAAGGCGCGTTGGAGCCCAGATACTGCATCCAGTCGCTGACCTTGATGCCGTCGATCTCCTGGTCGGGGGTGAGCCCCGCTATGGCCAGAGGGTCCTGCATGGGGCGGGAATAGTCATAGGGCTGGGCACCGGGAGTGCCGCCGGACATGCCGTGAAGGGGCGCACCGCAGCTTTCGCAGAAGATGTTGCCGGCGGGATTCTGGGCTCCGCAGGCAGGGCAGGGGCGCTCGCCGGCCGCATCTGCAGCAGCGGGCTCCCCGGCAGGCGGGTCCAGGGGCTGGGGGCCGTCTTCGGGACGGTGGTATTCAAAGCCGGGACCGTGGCGGTCGGCAAAAACGCAGCCGCCCTGCTTCTGCCAGCAGGCCCGGT
This sequence comes from Candidatus Anaerofilum excrementigallinarum, assembly GCA_019115305.1. Taxonomy (GTDB): domain Bacteria; phylum Bacillota; class Clostridia; order Oscillospirales; family Ruminococcaceae; genus Anaerofilum; species Anaerofilum excrementigallinarum. Next base: position 3,693 of record DXDW01000076.1, on the reverse strand, counting down.
GATAGGGCGCGCCGCATTCCGGGCAGACAACGATATCGTCATCCTGGGTAAGGGGCTTTTGACAAACAGGGCATTTGCAGCCTTGGTAATCGATCATTGAGTTCCTCCGAAAAACACAGCAGGCGGGAAGCTTCCCAGCGCTGCCGGGGCAAACAGGGTTGTTAAAACTGTATTTACATTGTACTCTAAAGACCGGCAAAAAGCAAAGCCTTTTGCCCATAAAGGCATCAAATGCGCATAATCAGGCAACACATGGAAAAAAACATCCCCCATCGGCAGCAGAAGAGGGCAGTTTTGGCCGGTATCCTCTTTACAAAACCGCGGCTTTTGGGTATAATCAATGCTGGTAATTTATGAATACAGAGAGGGAACAAAACTATGGTCATTCTTGACGAAGTAAAACGCCGTCTGGGCGAGCTTGTCCCCGAAGCGGACGATCTGGGCGAAGCTCTGGCCATCGAGCCCAGCCAGAAGCGCCTGGCCGAGCTGGAATACAAGAGCAGCCAGCCCGGTTTCTACGACGACCAGGAGCAGAGCCAGAAGGTGTTTGCCGAAATGAGCACCCTGCGGGACCGGCTGGAAAAATACAGCAAGCTGCGCCAGCAGCTGGAGGACGCCGAGACCCTCATTGAAATGTGCGAGGAGGCCGACGACCAGGATCTGGCCCAGGAAGCACAGGATACCGTGGAGATTGCCGCCGCTTCGGTGGAGGAGCTGCGGATGATCACGCTGCTCAGCGGTGAGTACGACAAAAACAACGCCATTCTCACCTTCCATGCCGGCGCCGGCGGCACCGAGGCTCAGGACTGGGCCGAGATGCTGTTCCGTATGTACACCCGCTGGGGTACCGCCCACGGCTTCAAGGTGCAGACGCTGGATTATCTGGACGGCGACGAAGCCGGTCTGAAGAGCGCCAGCATCCTCATCGAGGGCGCCAACGCCTATGGTCTGCTGCGCAGCGAAAACGGCGTGCACCGGCTGGTGCGTGTATCTCCCTTTGACGCTTCCGGCCGGCGGCAGACCAGCTTTGCCTCTTTGGAGGTCATGCCCGAAATGGACGACAGCATCCAGGTGGACATCCGCCCCGAAGATATTGAGATGCAGGTGTTCCGTTCCTCCGGCGCGGGCGGCCAGCACATCAACAAGACCTCTTCGGCCGTGCGCCTGATCCACAAGCCCACCGGCATCGTGGTTTCCTGCCAGACCGAACGCAGCCAGTTCCAGAACCGTGACACCGCCATGAAGATGCTGGCTTCCAAGCTGTACCAGATCAAGGAGCAGGAGCATCTGGACAAGATCAGCGACATCAAGGGCGTACAGAAGGACATCGCCTGGGGCCATCAGATCCGCAGCTATGTGTTCATGCCCTACACCATGGTAAAGGATCACCGCACCGGCTACGAAAGCGGCAATGTGCAGGCTGTGATGGACGGCGATCTGGACGGCTTTATCAACGCCTACCTCAAAGCGGCCAGCCGCGGCGAGCTGCAGGACGTGTAATTTTTACACTGCCCTCCTGCGCGACAGCAAAATACGTGCAAAAAGGGTCCGCCTTTCCCTCATGGGAAGGGCGGGCCTTTTTTCGTGGGCGCCGCCGGGTATAAAAAAATGCGCCGGACCCCGGCGGCATACCGGCGTCCCGACGCATACAGACGCATGCAGAAGATAAAAATCAGGCCAGGGGCTCAACTTCAAAGAAGGCGCAGATGGCCTCGTAGTAGCACTGAGCCGCCCGCTGGATGCCCTCGCCGCTGCCCAGCAGGGCCACATCTTCGCTGTTGGTCACAAAGCATTGTTCGGCCAGAACGGCGGGAGCCTGGGCGTATTCCAGAAAGCCGAAGGTGGGGGCTTCGTAGACCGTCATGTCGCTGCCCTCCCGGATCACCTTGCTGTCGCTGTTTTCGCCCTCGTAGTAGGCGTAGCGGATACCGGCGTCGCCCCGCAGTCTGGCACCCGCCGACTCAAAGGCGGCGGCCAGACATTCGGCCAGCTCCCGGCTGGGGTCGGCCAGTTCGTTGCCGGGGGTGACGGGGTAGCATTCAAAGCCGTAGCCCTCGCCGGTGGCGTCGGAATTGCCGTGGATGGACAGCAGCAGATCGGCCCCCAGCTCGTTGCCCCGGATGGCCCGCTGGCTGGGGCGTTCCACCGTTTCGCCCATTTCCCGGCAAAGGACCACGGTGAAGCGGTCGTCGGCTTCCAGCAGCGCCTGCAGGGCCTGTACGGTGGCCTCGGTCATGTCGGCTTCGCTGATCAGCCCCACGGCGCCGGGATCGGAACCGCCGTGTCCTGCGTCCAGACCGATGCACCAGGGAGCTTGTCCCTTGTCGTAGCCTTTGGAGCGGGACAAGATTGCGGAGACCAGCAGCACCAGGGCTGCCGCCGCAATGCCAAGCAGCACCGCGGCCGCAATCAGCAGACCGGGGGAGAACCGCCGGCGCCGACGACGGGTGCGGCGTCGGCGGACAGGGGTGGGACGAAGGGGAGTATGTACAGCCATAAAGCGGGTTCCTTTCCAAATCACATAGGTTTCCGGCTTTTGCCGGGGCATTTCTTTTATTATACTCCATTTTACACATTTTTTCTGTGTTTTTTCTGCGTCATAGTTGTTTCATCGGCCGCGGCGGGAAAATGCCGGGAATAAAGGGCCATTTGCGGCAGAAACAGAAGATTTTGTGTATTTTGCTGCCGGGCCTTGCTGACCCTTTGCCGGCTGTGGTACAATACTCTTGTCTCGAGGCGCCGTCCGCCGGGCGGCCGCTATTTTTCCTCCCGGATAGTGGGAGCGTTGTTTTATAAAGGAGAAAGCCTATGGATCTGCAAGCCATTCTGGATTTTAATATCGGCACGATCACGGTGGAGAAAATCTTCAACACGGTGCTTCTGTTTGTCGTTTTGTACATTATTGCCCGCATCCTTTTGAAGATGATCGGCCGGCTGATGGCCAGGCTCAAGATGGAGCGCACGCTGGAGCTGTTTGCCATGGCGGTCTGCCGGGTGGGCATCTATATCCTGGTGGCCCTCATCGTGATCGATTACATCGGTGTTCCCATCACCTCGCTGGTGGCTGTTTTGAGTGTGGCCGGCGTCGCTTTGTCCCTGGCGCTGCAGAACACTCTGTCCAACCTCATCAGCGGCGTGCAGCTGCTGATCACCAAGCCCTTTGCCGTGGACCACTATGTGGAGGCCGGCGGCGTGGGCGGCACCGTCAAGGAGATCGGCCTGATCTATACCCGTGTGGCTACGCCGGACAACAAGGTGATCTATATTCCCAACAGCGATATTTCTTCCAGCCGCATCATCAACTACTCGGCAGAAGAATTCCGCCGCATCGACCTGACCTATTCTGCCTCCTACGACGACGGACTGGAGAAGGTAAAAGAGGCTCTTTTCCAGGCCATCGACGCCATTCCCGAAATTCTGCGCCAGGAGGACAAGGCCCCTCTGGTGGCCGTGAACAAATACGGCGACAGCGCCATCGATTATGTGGTGCGGGTGTGGGTGAAAAACAGCGACTACTGGGCGGTTACCTACGCCCTCAACGAAGCGGTCAAGGCCAGCTTTGATCGGAACCAGGTGGAAATGACCTATCCCCATTTGAATGTACATATGGTGAAATAAGAGATTATATACAGGCGCCGCATTGCTCCAAAGGGAGGTTTGCGGCGCTTTTTCTTGACAAGTGTGTCCGGTTCG
>DXDW01000013.1 GCA_019115305.1 Candidatus Anaerofilum excrementigallinarum | reverse complement strand
TAGAAGAAGAAACTAAAAAGCAACGCCAAGTGCGGTTGGCGTTGCTCATTACGCACCTTTAGGTGCTGCTGGAATAATGGCCCTTATAGGGCCGTTCTGCAAACCCCACGTTCAACGTGGGGTTATGATTTTGCCAAAACTTATCCCGGCTCCCGGGCCAGCTGGACTCCCAGCAGTCCCAGACCGGCCGCCGCCAGCAGCAGGTAGGCCCCGAAGCAGGCCGCCCAGATGCCTTCCACCCCGAAAATCGCCGGCAGCACCAGCAAACACAGGGGCTGGGCCACCAAGGGTTCGGCAAAGGCCAGCAGACTGGCCAGCCGGGCCTGAGCCGTGGCGCAGAAATAGCTGCAGCAGATGCGGGCCGCCGCAAAGAAAGGCAGAGCCAGGCAGTACCACACCAGACCCCGGGCGGCGCCGGCGGTGGCTTCGGGCCCCGCACCGAACAATCCGCCCGCCTGCCAGCGCAGCAGCCAGGCCCCTACACCCAGCACCGCGGAACACCCCAGAGCCATGGCAAAGGCCGCCCGGCGCATAAAGGCCAGGTTTTTTTGGTCCCGGGCCCCGTGGCAATAGCTCAGCAAAGGCTGCACGCCGTCGCCCACACCCGAGATCAAAGGATGCAGGCTGCCGAACACATAGCTGAGGATGGCGTACACCGCCACCGCCTGCTGGCCGCCGTAGCGCAGGGCCTGGAGGTTGTTGATGAGGATAACGGCGCTCACCGACAAAGACAGCCCGAAGGGGGAGGCCCCCAGGGCCATCATTCGGCCCACCAGCCGCAGATCCACCGCAAAATTCTGTCTGCGGCAGGGCAGGCTCTTGTCCCGGAGCAGCAGCGTCAGCGAGATGGGGATGCCGATGAACTGGGCGATGACGGTGGCCGCCGCCGCGCCCACCATGCCCCAGCGCAGCACCCACACAAACAGCCAGTCCAGGAAGATATTGGCCAGCAGACCCAGCACCATCACGGCCATGGCGCCCACCGGCCGCCCACTGCCCCGCAGCAGAGGCAGCAGTCCCGAGGAGAACAGCTGCACCGCCCCCAGCAAAATCACCACCCGCAGGTATTCCTCCGCCAGAGGCAGCAGCTCCCCGGCCGCGCCCATCCAGGGCAGCAGCACCGGATAGGAAAACCACAGGGCCGTGAGCAAAATCAGGCTGGCGGCGGCCATGGCCAGCAGGGCGTTGCCCCGGGCCCGGCCGGCCCCTTCCAGATCTCCCTTGCCCCGGCAGATGGCCACCTGTACCGCGCCGCCGGTGCCCAGCCCCATGCCGGTGCTGAGGATCAGCGCCACCACCGGCCAGGCCACGTTGATGGCCGCCAGGCCGTTGTCCCCCATGGCCCCGCCGATGAAAAATCCGTCCACGATAATAAAAAATCCGTTCAGCAGCTGGCTCAGCATGCTGGGCAGTACTGCCTGGAAAAACCGCTTTGCGTTCATATTCGTCCCCTGTCCCGTAAAATCGCCCCCGCGGGGGCCGTGTACCTATCATAGCACACCCGCGGCCAGGGGGTAAAGGGGGAGGGGAAGGGTCAGTTCTGGTCTTTGCTGCGGGCCAGCAGCGCCGCGGCAAAACCCGCCGTCAGGCTGGCCGCCACCCCGCCGGCCGCCGCCGAAAAGCCCCCGGTGAGGACCCCGGCCAGGCCGTCCTGGGCCACCGCCTCGGCCATGCCCTGGGCCAGCAGATGCCCAAATCCCAGCAGGGGCACCGTGGCCCCGGCCCCGGCAAAATCCACCAGCGGCCCGTACAGCCCCAATGCCGACAGCGCCACCCCCGCCGTGACATACCCCACCAGCACCCGGGCGGGGGTCATGGCGGTGAGGTCGATGAGCAGCTGGCCCACCACACACAGGCCGCCGCCCACCACAAAGGCCCAAAAATAGTTCATTTCCACTCCTCCTTTGGCGTCGCCGACAGTTCCACCAGATGGGCCACCCCGGGGATGGATTCCCCCTGCAGAAAGGTGGTCTGGCTCATGAGCGCCCCGGTGGACAAAAACAATACCCGGCGCTGTCTGCCTTTGCGCAGCTCCGGCAATACCAGCCCCGCCAGCACGCTGGCGCTGCAGCCGCAGCCCGAGCCCCCGGCCTGGACGTCCTGATCGGGGGAGTAGATCATCAGCCCGCAGTCCCGGTGGTTGGGCAGCACTACCCCCTCCCGCTCCAGCAGCTGGGCCAGCAGCCGGCTGCCCACCTGGCCCAGATCCCCGGTGTAGATGGCGTCGAACTGCTCGGGCTTTGTCCCCGAATCGGCCAGATACCGCAGGATTGTCTCAGCGGCGGCGGGGGCCATGGCCGCCCCCATATTGGAGATGTCGGTGATCTGGTAATCCCGCACCCGGCCAAAGGTCACCGCCCGGATAAAGGGACCGTTTCCCTCCGGCGTCACCAGCACCGACCCGGCCCCGGTCACCGTCCACTGGGCGGTGGGGGTGCGCTTGCCGCCGTATTCCAGCGGGCCGCGGAACTGCCGCTCGGCGGCGCAGAAATGGCTGCTGGCCAAAGCCGCCGCCCGCCGGGCCATGCCTCCCGCCACCAGCGCCGCCGCCAGCCCCAGGCCCTCGGTCATGGTGGAGCAGGCCCCGTACAGCCCCACAAAGGGCACGTCCAGCCCCCGCAGGGTGTAGCCCGAGGCGGTGCACTGGTTCTGCAGGTCACCCGCCAGCAGAAAATCCAGCTGATCCAGCGTCAGCTTAGCCTTTTGCAGCAAGGTCTCCACACAGCGGCGCTGCAAAGCGCTCTCGGATTTTTCCCAGGTGTCCTCTCCCAAAGAGTTGTCCTCAAACAATCGGTCGAAGCAGTCGTGGAGAGGACCTTCCCCCTCCTTTTTGCCTCCCACCGCCGCGTAAAAGGCCGCCACCGGCGGCCGGGGGAAAAACAGGGTATCTCCCTTTTTGCAGTATTCCATCCTTTCACCCCCCGTCACAGCAGGCTGCTCAGCCAGAGCAGCAGCCCGTACACCTCGCTGGCCAGAATGCCGTATACGATCACCGGCCCGGCGATGACAAACATCTTGGCCGCCACCCCGGTGACCAGTCCCTCGCATTTGAACTCAATGGCCGGGCTGACCACCGCGTTGGCAAAGCCGGTGATGGGCACCAGAGTGCCGGCCCCCGCCCGCCGGGCCAGCTTCTGGTACCAGCCCAGGGCGGTGAACAAGGCCGACAGAAAGATCAGGGAAGCCGACACCGCCAGGGCAGCCGTCTCCTCCTCCAGCCCGGCGCTGCGCCACAAGATGCTCAGCACCTCTCCCACCAGGCAGATGCTGCCGCCGGTAAAAAAAGCCCACAGACAGTTGGGCCCCAGGGCCGAGGCAGGGGACGCCCGCCGGGCCATGCGGCCGTATTCTGCGGGGGATATTTTCTTCATGGTTGGCTCATCCTTTCCCTTTCCGGCAGACCGCAGCAGGGCGGCTCTTCCGGCATTTTTTGTACAGTGTGTCCAGCCCGCACAAAAATATTACCTTTTGCACAAAAATTCTCTTTCGGTTTTGTTTTCACTTGAGCTGCTGCCAAATTATTTGTATAATTATATACAATATATCCAAATGGGAGCGCGGCGCCCCTTTGCCGGGCCGCTGCGCAGAAAAGGGAGGGAAATTGGTATGTTCGGTCGCAGTATTTCCATCAGCCGGGGGCTGTATATCCCCCAGGCAAAACAGGGAGATAATCTGGCCGGAATGGTGCTGGAAGCGGTGATGGAGGCCGCCCGGCAGGAGGGGTTCCTCATCCACAACAAGGACGTGGTGGGGGTGGCCCAGTCCGCCCTGGCCGCCGCCCAGGGCAACTATACCACCGTGGATCAGATCGCCGCCGAGATCAGCCGCCGATTTGACGGGCCGGTGCTGGGGATTCTGTTTGCCCCTTACAGCCGCAACCGCTTTTATCCCATCCTCCGGGCTGCCTGCCGGGCCAAAAAGCAGGTGGAGCTGCAGCTCAGCTATCCCGGCGACGGCTGCGGATGCCGGCTGTGCACTTTGGATGCCTGCCAGGACGCCGGCATCGACCCCTGGCAGGATGTGCTGGACAAGGACCGTCTGCTGGAGCTGGCGGGCACAAGCGGCCTCGCCGCCGACCATCTGGCCGCCTGCGAGGAGATCGCCGCCCAGGAGGGCTGTCGGCTGACCATCCGGTTCGGCAACCGGCCGGTGCAGCTGCTGGAGCACACCAGCCAGGTGCTGGTGGCCTGCAACGCCAACCGGCGGCATTTCTCCCGCCGACTGCTCCAGGCCGGGGCCCATGTGCTCTGCCTGGACGATCTGCTCACCGCCCCCGCCGGGGAAGGGGGCTGGCAGCCCGACTACGGCCTGCTGGGCTGCAGCCGGGCCGACGGCGAGCGGGTGCTGCTGCTGCCCCGGGACTGCAACGAATTCTGCGCCCGGCTGCAGAGCCTGATCCAGGCCCAGGCAGGGGACACGGTGCAGGTGCTGGTATTCGGCAGCGCCGACGGCCACGAGCCCACCTTGGCCAACGGCCTGACCCCCGGTCTGGAGGGCGAGCCTCTGGAGACCCGGCTGCGCTATATGGCCGACCATCTCTTTTCCGGCCGTGCCGAGGACAGCACCGCCGACGAGACCCGGTACCTGGACCGGCGCAAGGCCCAGTGGCAGAAGATCCACGACCGCCCCGCCGGCGATGTCACTTTGGCCGGCCAGCTGGGTCAGCTGTGCTACAATGTGTCCATCTCGGCCGACGGCACCCCGGCGGTGCTGGTGCAGGGCTTTTTCAACAGCCAGCAGCCCTGAGCGCTGTTTGCCTTCTTTGCGGCTCCTGGCCGCCGCCCCCTGGGGGGCGGCGGCCTTTTTTTGGCGGATTTTTCCCCCTTTCCGGGGCAGATTCTTCTTGCCAAAGGCCGCGGCGTGTGTTACCCTTATATCTGTGTTGATATTGGAGGACGTCGGCGGCGGCCCGGGACATCCGGACGCCGCCCGTCCCTGTTATTTTTTGTTCTGTGCCGGCAAAACGGCCCTCTGCGGGGTCTTATCTGCCGGCACTGCATCTGCAAGAAGGGGGATTTGGATTGAAAACGGGTTTTGATAACGCCAAATACATCCAGCTGCAAAAGCAGCATATTCAGGAGCGCATCTCCCAGTTCAGCGGCAAGCTGTATCTGGAGTTCGGCGGCAAGCTGTTCGACGACTACCATGCAGCCCGGGTTCTGCCCGGCTTTGACGTCAACGGCAAGATCCGGCTGCTGTACGAAATGCGCCAGGATGCCGAGATCATCTTCTGCATCTCGGCCGACGACATCGAAAAGACCAAGGTCCGGGCAGACCTGGGCATCGGCTACGACATGGAGGTGCTGCGTCTCATCGACGACATCACCGCCATGGGCATCCCGGTGAACAGCGTGGTCATCACCCGCTACACCGGCCAGTCCGCCGCCGACGCCTTCGCCCGCAAGCTCACCAGCCGGGGCGTGAAGAACTACATCCATCGCCCCATCGAGGGCTATCCCGCCGACATCGCCCACATCTGCAGCGACGAGGGCTACGGCGCCAACCCCTACATCGAGACCACCAAGCCTCTGGTGGTGGTCACCGCTCCCGGTCCCGGCAGCGGCAAGCTGGCCACCTGCCTGTCCCAGGTATACCACGAGTACCGCCGGGGCAACATGGCGGGCTACGCCAAGTTTGAGACCTTCCCCATCTGGAACATCCCCCTGAAGCACCCGGTAAACCTGGCCTACGAGGCCGCCACCGCCGACCTGGACGACGTGAACATGATCGACCCCTTCC
>DXDW01000075.1 GCA_019115305.1 Candidatus Anaerofilum excrementigallinarum | reverse complement strand
GCATAGCCGTAGGGGCGCAGGATCACGCAGCCCTTCACGCTGGAGTAGTCCACCAGCTCGGCCTTGAGGCAGATGTCGGTGTACCACTGGGCAAAATCCTCGTCGATGGGAGTGATGGCTTCTACCATCTTTTTCTTGTCACTCATGTTTTATAATTCCTCCATAGAGCCCGCAGGCCCGCGATGCGGCCTTTTGGAAAGGCCGGATAGACAAAAACAACCCCCAGGCGGCCATATCCGCACGCCACACCCGCCGCTCTCCGCCTTTTGGCAGCGCGCCGCCAAAAGAGGGAGGAACGGAAAGGTATGCCGCCCGGCATAGCGCCGATGGGGGCTGTACAACTTACTGGGTTTCTCAGCTGTTTTCTTCCACGTAACGCACGACATCCCCAACAGTGCGCAGGTTCTCCACCTGCTCATCTGGGATCTCAATGCCGAACTCGTCTTCCAGGCTCATGACCATATCCACAACGTCCAGGCTGTCGGCCTCGAAATCTTCCAGAATGTCGCTCTCCATAGTGATCTTCTCCGGTTCAATCTCCAGCTGCTCGGCCAGCATCTCGCGGATGCGCTCAAAAACGTCCATTAGGCTACTCTCCTTAAATTGAAGTGATGAACTATACATTTTTATAGCCTTTTTTCAGCGGCTTGTCAAGGGGTTGCGGAAAATTTTTCCCTCCGGCATAGAAATTCTCCAAAACGGGAGAAAAACGGGCTTTTTCCCCGGGGTATTTCCAGCTGCCGCAGCCGGCGGCAAAGTGCGAATTTATTTCGCCGCCCGCTTGCCCCGCTCCCCGCCGGCGAGTATAATAGGAGTATCCGAAAGACCATTTCTGCCGACAGACCGGCAGAATCCCACAACCCGATTGTTTGGAGGAACCTGAGCGTGTATCTGGAATTTACCAAAATGGAGGGCTGCGGCAACGACTATCTCTATGTCGACTGCCGCAGCGGTATCCCCCAGGGGCTGCTGGAAGCCATCCCCGCCCTTTCCCGACGCCATTTCGGCGTAGGCGGCGACGGTGTCATCTGCATCTGCGCTTCCCAGACGGCCCATGCCCGGATGCGGATGTTCAACGCCGACGGCAGCGAAGGCGCCATGTGCGGCAACGGCATCCGCTGCGTGGCCCAGTGGCTCTACGAGCACGACCTGCCTCTGGATACAATGGAGATCGAAACCATGGCCGGCATCAAAACCCTGCGGCGCACCGCCCCCGGCCAGTGGCAGGTGGACATGGGCCCCGCCAGCCTGGACCCCGCCAGTCTGCCCGCCCTGGGCTTTTCCGCCCCCGCGGTGGACCAGCCTCTGCAGACTGCCGGCAAACAGTGGCGCGCCACTTTGGTCAGCATGGGCAATCCCCACTGCGTGGTGCAGGTGGAAAACACCCGGGAGCTGGATCTGCCCGCCCTGGGCCCCTGCTTTGAAAAGCACCCGGTATTCCCTCAGGGGGTGAACACCGAATTTATCCGCTACATCTCCCCCACCGAGCTGGAAATGCGGGTGTGGGAGCGGGGCAGCGGCGAGACCCTGGCCTGCGGCACCGGCGCCTGCGCGGCGGCGGCGGCCTTTGTGGCCCGGGGGCTGTGCCGCAAGGACCAGCCCATCACGGTGCATTTGCTGGGAGGCGATCTCTCCATCCGGGTCACCGACCAGACCGTCTGGATGACCGGCCCCGCCAAAACGGTGTTTGAAGGCCGGGTACAGCTGGATCAGATCCAGGGCTGAAAGCGAGGAGAATGACATATGGTAAGTAAAACCTATTACGGCACCACCGCCTCCGGCCAGAAGGTGCACAGCTTTCTGCTGGAAAACCGCCGGGGTACCCGGGTATCGGTGATCGAATACGGCTGCCGCATCACCCATCTGCTGGTTCCCGACCGCAGCGGCCGCCTCACCGATGTGGTGCTGGGCTGCCGGGATCTGGAAGCCTATGAGAAGGACGACCTTTTCCTGGGCGCCTTTGTGGGCCGGGTGGCAAACCGCATCGAGGGCGCCCACTTCACTTTGGAGGGCAAGGAATACCAGCTGGAGGCCAACAACGGCCCCAACCACAACCACGGTGTGTGGCACCAGCGGGTATTTGAGGGCCGCGCCCTGGGTCCGGACACGGTGGAATTCATCTATCACAGCCCCGACGGGGAGGACGGATTCCCCGGCAATGTTTCGGTTTCGGTGCGCTACACCCTCACCGAGGGCAACCGGCTGATTCTGGACTACACCGCCGCTGCCGACGCAGTGACCCCCATCAACCTCACCAACCACAGCTATTTCAACCTGGACGGCGCCGGCAGCACCAGCGTGCTGGACCACAAGCTCACCGTCTACGCCCACCAGTACACCCCCGCGGACGCTGTTTCCTGCCCCGACGGACGGATTCTGCCGGTGGAAGGCACCCCCATGGACTTCACCACCGGCCACGCCATCGGCCGGGACATCGGCGCCGACTTCCAGCAGCTGATCTGGGGCAACGGCTACGACCACAACTATGTGATAGACCGGGAAGAACCGGGGCTGGTCCGGGCTGCCCGGCTGGAAAGCGAAAAGACCGGCATCTGGATGGAATGTTCCACCACCCAGCCCGGCATCCAGATCTATACCGGCAACTACCTGCAGGATGCGGATCTGGCCAAACCCGGCTTCGTCCACGCCCCCCGGGCGGCGGTCTGCCTGGAGACCCAGCATTTCCCCTGCGCCCTCAGCCGGCCCAATTTCCCCAGCATCCTGCTGCGTCCGGGCCGTCTTTTGCGGGAAAACACTGTCTACGCCTTCGGCTGCGCTGAATAACCGCCGCCGGAGTTCTGCTGTCCCAGAAAGGAGATCGTTATGGAAGAACTGATGAACTTTTTGAAGGAAAATCCCACCTTCTACTTCGCCACCGTGGACGGGTATCTGCCCCGGGTACGTCCCTTCGGCTTTGCCATGGTCTATCGGGACCGGCTGTATTTTGCCATCGGCAAGCACAAGGCCGCCTACAAGCAGCTGCTGGACAACACCAACATCGAGGTGTGCACCGCCAACGACAAGGGCGAATGGGTGCGCGTTCAGGGCACCGTGGACTTCGACAACAGCGCCGAAGCCCGGGAGAAAGCCTTTGAGATTGCCCCCTCCCTGCGCCAGATCTACAACGCCGAAAGCGGCCTGGAGCTGGGCATGGTGTACATGGACCGCATCAGCGCCCGTCTGTTCAGCATGACGGGAGAAAACCGCGAGCTGGTGCGCCAGGGCCTGTAAAGGGCCGCTCACCCCTCATACATGACCGGCCGGGCGCCAGGCTTGCTGCGGGCGTCCGGCCTTTTCTATTTGACCGACCCTAGGGAGGAAAATCCAATGAAAACCGAATTTCTGTACAAGCTCTTGGAAAGCAGCGCGGTCAGCGGCTGGGAAGCGCCCCTGCAGCGGGTGGTTCTGGCCGAGATGGAAAACGCCGCCGACCAGATCTTTGTGGACGGCAACGGCAGCGTGGCTGCTGTGATCAACCCCGACGCCCCGGTAAAGGTTCTGCTGGACGGCCACGCCGACGAGGTGGGCCTGGTGGTGACCTGCGCCAACGAACAGGGCCTGCTCCATGTGGCCAAGGCCGGCGGCCCCCGGCTGCACTGCTGGCCCGGCCAGAAGGTGCGCATCTTTACCGAAAAAGGGATGCTCTACGGCGCGGTGGCCTTCACCGACGCCGCCCGGAAAGAGGATCTCCAGGCCCGGGATCTGCTCATCGACATCGGCGTGGACAGCCGCCAGCAGGCCGAGGAGCTGGTACATACCGGCGACACGGTGGTGCTGGACACCGACTGGCGGATGCTCCAGGGAGACCGGATCTGTTCCCGGGCTTTGGACGACAAGGCCGGGGTATTTGTGGTGATGGAGGCCTTGAAACGGGCCCGGGAAAAGGGCTGTACCGCCGGCGTTTACGCCGTGAGTGCCACCGGCGAGGAGACCACCAAGCGGGGCGCCAGCTGGATGGCCGGCAGCCTCTGGCCTGATATGGCCATTGTGGTGGATGTGACCTACGCCAGCGATGCCCCCGGCACCCGGGATGCCGACAGCGGCCGGGTAAAGCTGGGCGGCGGTCCGGTGCTGTGCTGCGGGGGCATTATCAGCCGCCCCCTGAACCGCCTGCTGGAGCAGGCTGCCGAAGCCTGCGGCATCGCGGTGCAGCACGAGGTATCCACCGCCCGCACCTTCACCGACGCCGACGTGATCCAGCCCAAGCGGGCGGGGATTCCGGTGGCCCTGGTGTCCATCCCCCTGCGGTACATGCACAGCCCTGCCGAGGTGGGCAGTCTCACCGACCTGGAGCAGTGCATCGAACTGATCGCCGCCTTCCTCTGTCAGCTGTCCGGGCCGGTGGAGCTGAATCCCCTGGCCTGACAGCCCCGCGAAAGGAGAAACCGCCATGCAGCCTGCCCAGCTTTTACAGATCCTGCATCTCGCCGAAAACCTGAAAACCGCCACCCGCCATTCCTGGCTGTCCAACGGACGGCGGGAAAGCGTGGCCGAGCACAGCTGGCGCGCCGCTCTCTTTGCCTGCCTGCTGGCGCCGGAGTTCCCCGGCGTGGACCAGGAAAAGCTGATCAAAATGTGCCTGTTCCACGACATGGGCGAGGCCTTCACCGGGGATATTCCGGTATTTGAGAAAAACGAGAGCCACGAACAGGCCGAGGCCCAGGCTCTGGCCCGCTGGACCGCCAGCCTGCCCGCCCCCTGGGACACCGAACTGGCCGCCCTTTTCCAGGAACTGGAGGAGGGCCAAACCCTGGAGGCCCGGCTCTGCCATGCCATCGACAAGCTGGAGGTGGTGATCCAGCACGACGAAGCCCCGCTGTCCAGCTGGATCGAGCTGGAATACACCCTGAATCTCACCCACGGCAGCCGGCAGGTGGCTTTTTCCGACTACCTGCGGCGGCTGAAGGCGGAGATCGACGCCGAAACCCGGCAAAAGATCGCCGCCGGCACTCCCACCCATCCCTGACCGGTTTCGCGCAAACGGCACTTTTCCCCTATATTTCCCGCGCCCGCTGCTGCATTTTGAAAGCAGCGCGGGCGTTTTTTCATTTTTTTGCATATTGTGACAGCATCCGGCAAAAAAACCGCAATTTTCATCTTTTTTACACTCTCCTTACACTTGACAGTGCTATTCTTTACTTTATAATTAAGGATAGTCTTGTATATTTTCGCAGACTTGTGCTTAGCCTTATTTGGTTTCAAATACGGCAGGCGCTTTTTTGTTGTCTATCCCGCCACTTTTTCAGGAAAGGATTTGACTGTTTTGCTTCAAAACACTTCGTTTATTGGCCCTCGATTCAAACGAAGGTCGCCGGCGCCCTATCTACTGGCCCTTCTTCTCCTAGCGCAGGCCTCTTTTTCGGTTTCCCTTTCTTCCCAGCCGGATAAATCCGAAATCTTCCCTCTCTGGGGTCAGCTTGTGCTGCTGGCCGTCACGGCAGTCGTCACCTTTGTTCGCATCCGCCCTATAGAGTGGATAATGGAGCATGTTCCCGGACTGCTGCTGATTGGCTTTTCCATTGCCAGCGCTTTGCAGATGGATCTGTCTATTAAAAACGATCTGCAGACTATGGCCCCCATCGGCTATATATGGGGCGCTCTGATTGCTCTCAGCATCTATCTGATTCTTTACGCCTGTATCGGCCGTGCCTGGATTGCAGGCATCGCGGGTTCCACTCTGTTTACCCTGTGGGCCATTGCCAGCTACTACACTCTGGTCTTTCATGGCTTGCCCCTCAGCCCCAGTGATCTGTTCTCCGCCGGAACTGCGCTGGACGTGATGGGCACCTATGATTTTTCTCCCACCCCCTATATAGGGCAGATCCTCTGCCTGTATGTCTGCTGTCTGGTTCTGGCCATTGCACTCCATTATCCCCGCAACCGGCGCAGCTGGAAAGTCGCGCTGCCTTTGCGGGCCGGTCTGCTGGTCGTTTCAATTGTGTGGATCGTCTGGGGATGCATGGGCAGCTTGGCGAAACTGGCAGGTTTCCGGCTTAGTGAATGGAACTGGAAGGAAAACTATTACCAGTTCGGATACCTGCAAGTTACCTGCATGAAACTGGCGCAGCTGCGCTTTGATCCCCCCTATGGATACAGCGATCAAGCTGTGGCTGACCTGGCAGAGGAGGTAGAAAACGCCTCGACCACTGACAGCACCCTCCCCAACCTGATTCTCATTGTGAACGAAAGCTGGTTTGACTGGCGGCAGGTTACCGAATTCACCACCGATCAGCCGGTCACGCCCTATCTGGACAGCCTCATCGAATCCGATTCGGTGGTGCACGGTTTCACGGTGGGCCCCTTGTATGCCAGCGGAACCAGCACCACCGAATACGAACTGCTCACCTCCAACAGCACCTCCATGTTCCCTTCGGTCACTCCCTTCACCCAGCAGAACCTCACCTCGGTCAACAGTCTCCCCCGATATCTGTCTGCACTGGGATATGCAAACGCCAGTTTTCATCCGGCTTCCCCTCAAAACTACAACCGCAGCACCGCCTACCCTGCTCTGGGCTTTGAAAACAGCTACTGGTGGAACTGGGAGGATTACAACAGTCTCAACGACGCCGGGCTGCTCTCCAACGATCCCTATGCCTTCCACGGCGGATTGAGCGACCTGAGCTGCTTTGAAGTGATGGAACATCTGTTTGAGCAGCGCGACTCCTCTCAGCCCTTGTTCCTGTACAACCTGACCTACCAAAACCACGGCGGCTACCTGCAGTTCGACTTCAACGGCGGCGACTTTGCGCTGGACGACGCCGATCATGTGCGCTTGCTGGACGGTTTCGACGGACTGGAACCCCAGGCGGAGGAATATCTTTCCTCCATTCGCTATACGGACATTGCCTTTCAGCAGCTCACCGAGTATTTCTCCGAAGTGGACGAGCCGGTAATGATCTGCATGGTGGGTGACCACGCACCTTCCCTTGGAGAAGTTCAGAGTTCCTATACCGACTTTGAATACGAGCTCCGATCCCGAGGCACTCCCTTTGTTATCTGGGCTAACTATCCCATCGAGGGGCAGGACGTCGGATATATCAGCATGATCTCTCTTACTCCCTTGTTTTTGCAGACTGCCGGCATTGAGCTGTCCGATTACTACCAGTCGATAGTTGATATGAGCGAAGAAGTCCCGCTCCTCAGCCGAGATTTCTATCTGCTTGCCGGCGAAACCGAACCTCGGATCGGCGATTATTCCTCTGCTGAGATCTCCCCGCTTTCTCTGCGCCGCTGCCTCTACTTTGAATACAACAACGTAGCCCGCAGCGCCAAGCGGTTGGATTCCCTGTTCCTCCCCCACTCTCTGGCCGGCTGAGTCCGCGCCAGACCTGTTTTCGGGAACTGCACAGGTTCTATACTTCCTTTTCAGACAAAGCAAACTCCGCCTTCCGGCGGCCGCACAGACGGTCCTGCCGGAAGGCGGAGTTTTTTATTCTCCTGCCCGCAAAATTAGGAAGGGCCGGAAAGCAGCTTTCGCCGCCTTCCGGCCCTTCCGGTGGAGAGTGGATGGCAAATTTGGGTCCCCTGTTTTTACAGCACCTTGCTCAGGAAGTCCTTCAGGCGCTGGTTCTGGGGATTGGTGAAGAACTGCTCGGGCGCGCCCTGCTCCTGAATAACCCCCTGGTCGATGAACACCACCCGGTCGGCAACCTCCCGGGCAAAGCCCATCTCGTGGGTGACGATGACCATAGTCATGTGCTCGGCGGCCAGCTGCTTGATAACATCCAGAACCTCGTGGACCATCTCGGGGTCCAGGGCGCTGGTGGGCTCGTCAAACAGCATCACGTCGGGCTGCATAGCCAGCGCACGGGCGATGGCCACACGCTGCTGCTGGCCGCCGGACAGCTGGATGGGATAGGCGTCGGCCCGGTCGGCCAGGCCTACCCGGCCCAGCAGCTCCAGGGCCAGCTTTTCGGCATCGGCCTGCTTCATGCCCTTCACCTTCACCGGTCCGATGGTGAGGTTCTGCAGCACGGTCATGTTGGCGAACAGGTTGAAGCTCTGGAACACCATGCCCATCTTCTGGCGAAGCTGGTTGATGTTGGTCTTGCGATCGGTGAGGTCGGTGCCTTCAAAAATGATCTGGCCCCCGGTGGGTTCCTCCAGCAGGTTCAGGCAGCGCAGGAAGGTGGATTTGCCGCTGCCCGAAGGCCCGATCACAGCCACCACGTCTCCCTTGTAAATATCAATGTCGATGCCCCGCAGTACCTGCAGGTGCTTGAAGTGCTTTTCCAGGCCCTTTACTTCAATCAGCTTATCGTGTGACACTCTTGCTCATCCTCCTTTCCACTGCCGAGATGATCTTGGACAGCGGGAATACCACGATGAAGTACAGAATCGCGGCGATAACATACGGCTCCAGGAAAATATAGGTCTGCTTGGCGATGGACTGGGCCCGGAACATCAGTTCCACAATGCCCACCATGCCCAGGACGCTGGTTTCCTTGATGATGGTGACAAACTCGTTGCACATGGCGGGCAGGATATTGCGCACCGCCTGGGGCAGGATCACATGCTGCATAGCCTGCCAGTGGCTCATGCCCACGCAGCGGGCAGCTTCCATCTGGCCGCCGGGAACCGCACCGATGCCGCTGCGGATCACCTCGGACATATAGGCCGCCGAGTTCAGGCCCACGGCCACCATGCCCCAGAACATACGGTTGAAGCTGCTGTCGGGCAGCTTGAGCACCATACCGATACTATAATAGATAATGAACACCTGCACCAGCATGGGGGTGGCACGGAACACCTCCACATAGGCAGTGCAGACGGCGCGGACAACACCCTTCAGCCATTTTACAGCCTCGTTGTCCCGGCTCTGGCTCTTCATCATGCGGCCGGAGGCGATCACCAGGCCCAAAATCATGCCCACCACCACAGCGGCCAGGGCAAACAGCAAGGTGTAGCCCAGACCGCTCCAGTACATAGAGCTGTACTTGTCCCACACCTTTATCATCCGTTCAAACGAAAACATAAAGCCCTCCTTATTTCGCTTGGATACACACAAAGGGCGGCGGAAGGGAGTTTGCGTCCCCCTCCGCCGCTCGTATGATTTTCAGATCAATCTCAGATGCCCATGGACTCGGCTTTTTCCTGAGCTTCGGCGAACCACTGGTCCAGCAGGCCCTCAGCCTTGTACTCGGCGATGCGCTCGTTGACCCAATCCAGCAGATCGGTGTTGCCCTTCATCACAGCCACAGAGTTGCCGCCCTCTTCGGGGTCAACCTCAACGGGGATCTCGCTGATGGCCAGGCCTTCCACGGTCTGCATGTACTGCTCGGCGCTGATGGTGTCGATCAGCACGGCGGCGCACTCACCGGTTTTCAGGTTGGCGATGCACTGGGGGAAGTCGGGCAGCAGCAGGGGCTCGGTGTTGGAGAACTGCTCCTCACGGATGGTCTCCTGCAGGGCGCCGGACTGGGTGGCTACCAGCTGGCCGTCCAGGCTCTCCTTGGTGGTGTACTTGTCGGCGTTCTCAGCCAGGATCAGCACACACTGGCCGCCCTCGTAGTACATGTCGCTCATGTCCACGCTCTTCTTACGGTCGGCGTTGGGGGTCAGACCCGCGATAGCCATGTCGGCGTTGCCGGCCTGCACTTCAGGCACCACAGAGGTGAAGGCGATGTTCTGGATGTCCAGCTCCACGCCCAGATCGTCGGCCAGAGCCTGGGCCAGAGAAGCGTCCAGGCCGATCACGTTGTCGTTCTCGTCCAGGAACTCGAAGGGGGCGTAGCCGGCCTCGGTGGTGACAACCAGCTTGCCGCGGGCCTTGATAGCCTCCACAGTGTGCTCGCTGGGATCGCCGGTGATGATTGCTTCCTCGCTGTCGGAAGCAGCCTCAGACGAGGTGCTGGGCTCGCTGCCGGCTGCGGAAGAACCGCCAGCCACAGAAGAGCTTTCGCTGCCGCCGCAGGCGGTGAAGGAAACGGCCATCATAGCCGCGGCTGCCAGAGCCATCATGTTTTTCAGTTTCATAGTGTTCCACTCTCCTCAATGTTCCACTGTTGCCGCCAGGCCATCTGTGTGCTGGCGGGGTGTTTGGTATATGCATAGTATAGTTGCATATTTATGTTTTGTC
>DXDW01000074.1 GCA_019115305.1 Candidatus Anaerofilum excrementigallinarum | reverse complement strand
GGCATGACCGACGAGGAAAAGGTGGGCCAGCTGTTTTTCCAGCTGACCGCTTCCCGGGAGGAAGACTACCTGAAAGAGCTGATGGAAAAATACCATCTGGGCGGCTGCCGGTATAACCCCGCCCCCGGCGCGGCGATCCAGGCCATGAACCGCACTTTGCAGAAGTACGCCAAGGTGCCCCTGTTCATCGCCTGCAACACCGAGGCGGGCGGCGACGGCGCCTGTGCCGACGGCACCCACATCGGCGCGGGCATCAAGATCGGCGCCACCGGCAAGGTGGAGTACGCCCGCGATCTGGGCCGCATGGCCAACGAGGAGGCCGCGGCCATCGGCTGCAACATGGCTTTCGCCCCGGTCTGCGACATCCACTACAACTGGGAAAACACCGAGATCGTCTCCCGTGCCTTCGGCAACGATCCCGACCGGGTAGCCAAGATGAGCACCGCCTACCTCCAGGGCGCCCACACGGTGCCGGGCTTTGCCTGCGCCGCCAAGCACTTCCCCGGCAACGGCCTGGATTTCCGTGACGCCCACCTGTCCAACAACGTGAACACCTTCTCGGTGGAGGAGTGGGACGCCACCTACGGCATGGTCTACCGCACTCTGATCGAAAATGATCTGGACGCCATCATGGCCGGCCACATCATGCTGCCCGCCTATGCCCGGGCCATCAACCCCGCCCTCACCGACGAGGAAATGATGCCCGCTACCCTGAGCCCCGAGATCATGCAGGGCCTGCTGCGGGACAAACTGGGCTTCAACGGCATGGTGGTCACCGACGCCTCCCACATGGTGGGCATGACCGACCGGATGAAGCGCAGCGAGATGCTGCCCGCCACCATCAACGCCGGCTGCGATATGTTCCTGTTCTTCAACGATCCCGACGAGGACTTCGCCACCATGCTGAACGCCTACCGCACCGGCGTCATCAGCGAGGAGCGCATGACCGAGGCCCTCACCCGCATCCTGGGCCTGAAGGCCCATCTGGGTCTGCACAAACAGCCCAAGGAGCAGCTGGTACCCCCCGCCGAGGTGCTGGCCAGCGCCATGGGCAAGGAAGAGTACAAGGCCGCCCAGGCTGCCATCAGCCGGGACTGCATCACTTTGGTGAAGTACAAGGACAAGGATGTGCTGCCCATCACCCCCGAGCGGTACAAGCGCATCATGATCGTCCATATCAAGGGCGCCGAGGGCGGCATGTCGGCCCTGATGAAGCTCATGGGCGCCGGCGGCGGCGACCCTGCCGAGGCTCTGCGCCAGAAACTGTGCGCCAAGGGCTTTGACGCCTTTATCTACGAGAGCCCCCTGGACCAGATGAAAAAGCAGATCGCTGCCGGCCAGAAACCCGACATCAACATCTATTTCGCCGGCAAAAACGCCATTGCGGATTTTGTGGCCGATATGGATCTGGTCATCACCCTCTGCGACGTGTCCAGCGGTCGTCCCAGCTTCGGCATGTCCAAGGGCGGCGGTGAAATTCCCTGGTACGTCTTTGAGCTGCCGGTGGTTGTGGTGAGCTGCGCGGCTCCCACCATGCTGGCCGATATCCCCCAGGCCCGCACCTACATCAACACCTACGATGCCAAGGACACCACTTTGGACGCCCTGGTGGAGGACCTGATGGGCGGCGCCGAGGCCTTCAAGGGAAGCGACCCCATCGACAGTTACTGCGGCCTGTTCGACACCCGGCTGTAAGTTTTCTCATTCGCCCAAAAATGCGGCGGGCTGCTGTGCACTCGGCACAGCAGCCCGCCCTTTTTTCAAAGCCCATAGCCGGAAGGGGATGGCGGATTTTCCGCCGCCGTGGTATACTGAAAAAAACGACCCCAAAGGAGGCGCATCTCATGCCCGATTCCCTGAACTTTCTCTGGAAAGACCGCAAACGCATCTGCGGGCTTCCCATCACCTTTACCCGCTATTCTCTCAGCGAGGACCGGCTGTTTCTGGAAACCGGCCTGCTCAGCCTGCACCAGGACGAGATTCTGCTGTATCGGGTGCGGGACATCAGCCTGCGCATGACCCTGGGTCAGCGGATCTTCGGGGTGGGCAGCGTGCTGGTGCTCTCCTCCGACAAGAGCATGCCCGAGCTGGTGCTGAAAAACATCAAGCAGCCCCGGGAAGTGAAGGAACTGATCCACCAGCAGGTGGAACAGGCCAAGGACGCCCGCCGCATGCGGGTAGGGGAGCTGCTGGGGGACGAGGACAACCCCGAAGCTGACCCCGGGGACTTCGAGGAATAAGCCCCGGCCCGCAAAGCCGGCCCGCAAAGCCGGCCCCAAACCGGCCGCGGCGCCGCAGCCATTTTTTCGGCCAAAACAAGGGACAGCGGGAGCGGCAAAACAGCGCGTTTCCCGCCAAGCCCCCAGTCCCCGCACAAAAGAAAACCCATTCATGGAAACGGCCCTCCGGGCAGACGGGATTGTCTGCCCGGAGGGCCGTTTTTTCTGCAGGATTTTCGGGAAAAAGCGATTTGGAAGCTTCGCAAGCCCTCGGCGTCAAGCCAAAAAAGCTGCCGAAAGGCACCCGCCAAGGCCGGCCCGCTGCCGCCTTTTCAAAAGGCACGCTGCCTGCGAAAAAGACCAACACTTATTGCCTTTTGCGAGCCAAAGGGAAACAGAAAAGCCTTTGGCCCACAGCGAACCAGAGGCATGACCGAAGAAAAACCAGCGAAAAAGGCCAGCGCTCATTGCCTGCGGCGAGCCAAAGGGAAACAGAAAAGCCTTTGGCCCGCAGCGAACCAAAGGCATGACCGACGAAAAAACCCCTGCCGGAGCGCTCCGGCAGGGGTCTTGTTCTATGCGGTTTTTGCGCGGCGCCGGGTCATGAGTCCGGCGCCTTTACGGGCAAACCCTCAGGGGAGGATTACTCGTACAGCTTGACCAGCTTCTGCAGGTACTCGTACCGCTCGGTGCTCTTCTGAGCAGCCAGATCGAACAGCTCGGCGGCGCGATCCGGGAAGGCGCGCTGCAGACGGCTGTAACGGGTCTCGCTCTCGATGAACTCCTTGTAGTCGGCGGTAGCGGGCTTGGAATCCAGGGTGAAGGGATTCTCGCCGTTGGCCTTCTTGCGAGGATCGAAGCGGAACATGTTCCAGTAACCAGCCTGCACAGCCTTCTTCATCTCGGCCTGGCAGTTGGTCATGCCGCCCTTAACACCGTGCATCTCACAGGGAGCGTAGCCGATGATCAGGGAAGGACCATGGTAGCTTTCGGCCTCAACCAGAGCCTTCATGGTCTGGTTCTGGTCGGCGCCCATGGCGATCTGAGCCACATACACATAGCCGTAGGTCATGGCGATCTCGGCCAGGCTCTTCTTGCCGATGGACTTACCGGCGGCGGCAAACTGAGCCACCTGACCGATCTGGCTGGCCTTGGAGGCCTGGCCACCGGTGTTGGAGTACACCTCGGTGTCGAAGACCATCACGTTGACATCCTCACCGGAAGCCAGCACATGGTCCAGACCGCCGAAGCCGATGTCGTAGGCCCAGCCGTCACCACCGAAGATCCAGACGCTCTTCTTGGACAGGTACTGTTTGTTCTCGAGAATCTCGCGGGCCAGGGTGCAGGCTTCGCAGTTGCAGCCTTCCACGATGGCGTCAGCCAGAGCAGCCTCATACTTGGCAGTGGCTTCGGCGTTGGCCTTGCCATCTTCCATGGTATCCAGCCAGGCCTGGGCAGCAGCCTTCAGGTCGGCGTCGGCATACTCAACAGCGATGAGAGCGCGGGTCTTGGCAGCCAGGCTCTCACGGATGGTCTTCTGGCCCAGGTACATGCCCAGACCATGCTCGGCGTTGTCCTCGAACAGGCTGTTAGCCCAGGCGGGACCATGGCCGCTGACCTTGTTGGTGGTGTAAGGAGAGGTGGCAGCGGGGCCGCCCCAGATGGAAGAACAACCGGTAGCGTTGGAGATGAACATACGCTCGCCGAACAGCTGGGTGATCAGGCGGGCATAGCTGGTCTCGGCACAGCCGGCGCAGCTGCCGGAGAACTCAAGCAGCGGCTGGTTGAACTGAGAACCCTTGACGCTGGTCTCGCTCATCATGCCGTCTTTCTTGCGGATGTTCTCCACGCAGTAATCGAACACTTCCTGCTGCGCAGCCTGGCTCTCCTGAGGAACCATCTTCAGGGTGCCCTTGGCAGCGGTGGGACATACGTTCACGCAGACGCCGCAGCCCATGCAGTCCAGAGGAGACACGGTCATGGCGAAGGTGTAGTTCTCGCAGCCCTTGCCGTTCATCTTCTTGCCCTTGAAGGCAGCGGGAGCGGCAGCCACTTCCTCAGCGGTCAGAGCGAAGGGACGGATGGTGGCATGGGGGCAGACGAAAGCACACTGGTTACACTGGATACAGGTGTCGGGGTTCCACTCGGGAACGGTCACGGCAACGCCGCGCTTCTCGTAGGCGGAAGCGCCCTGCTCGAACTGGCCGTCCACATGGTCCACGAAGGCGGAAACAGGCAGGCTGTCGCCGTCCATCTTGCCAACGGGCTCCAGGATCTCCTTGACCATCTTCACGGTGGCGGGGTTGCCCTTCAGCTCCACGGCGGGGGTGTTGTCCTCGGCGTTGGCCCAGTCGGCGGGAACCTCTACCTTGTGGTAAGCGTCGAAGCCGGCGTCGATGGCCTTCCAGTTCATCTCAACGATGGCCTGGCCCTTCTTGGCGAAGGACTTCTCAGCGGCCTGCTTCATGTACTTGATGGCGTCCTCACGAGGCAGCACGCCGGCCAGAGCGAAGAAGGCAGACTGCAGAATGGTGTTGGTGCGCTTGCCCAGGCCGATCTCAACAGCCTTGTCGATGGCGTTGATGGTGTACAGCTGGATGTTGTTCTGGGCGATGTAGCGCTTGGCTTCAGCGGGCATATGATGAGCCAGCTCCTCGTCGGACCACTGGCAGTTGATCATGAACACGCCGCCGGGCTTAACGTCCTGCACCATCTTGTAACCCTTCACAACGTAGGAGGGGTTGTGGCAGGCAACGAAGTCAGCCTTGTTGATGTAGTAGGGAGCGCGGATGGGCTTGTCGCCGAAGCGCAGGTGGCTGATGGTCACGCCGCCGGTCTTCTTGGAGTCGTACTGGAAGTACGCCTGGATGTACTTGTCGGTGTGGTCGCCGATGATCTTGGTGCTGTTCTTGTTGGCGCCCACGGTGCCGTCGCCGCCCAGACCCCAGAACTTGCATTCCTTGGTGCCTTCAGCAGCGGTGTTGGGGGCGGGCTTCTCCTCCAGGGACAGGTAGGTGACGTCGTCGTTGATGCCCAGGGTGAAGCGGGCCTTGGGAGCGTCCTTGGCCAGCTCGTCGTATACGGCGAAGACGCTGGCGGGAGGGGTGTCCTTGCTGCCCAGACCGTAACGGCCGCCGATGAGGGTGGCGGTGTTGTCGGCCTCACGCAGAGCGGTGGCAACGTCCAGGAACAGGGGCTCGCCCAGGCTGCCGGGCTCCTTGGTGCGGTCCAGCACGGCGATCTTCTTGGCGGTGGCGGGAATGGCCTCCAGCAGCTTCTCAGCTACGAAGGGACGGTACAGGCGAACCTTTACCAGGCCGACCTTCTCGCCCTTGGCGGTCAGGTAGTCGATGACTTCCTCGGCCACGTCGCAGATGGAACCCATGGCGATGATGACGCGGTCAGCGTCGGCAGCGCCGTAGTAGTTGAACAGCTTGTAGTCGGTGCCCAGCTTGGCGTTGACCTTGGCCATGTACTCCTCCACGATGCCGGGCACGGCGTCGTAGTAGCGGTTGGCGGCCTCACGGTGCT
>DXDW01000073.1 GCA_019115305.1 Candidatus Anaerofilum excrementigallinarum | reverse complement strand
CCGCCCCACAATTAAAAAATCATTTGTGATTATCACAGATTGCAAAAGAATCAAACCGCCGTTATAATGATAGTAAAGCAGAACACAAACCCAAAACCAATCTTTTCAGCTTTTTCCAGTGAGCAACCGCACCGGGCCGCCGCCCTCTGCCGGCTGGGCCCCTGGTGCAGAAAGAGGGATGCTGCCTTGATCAATCTGCCCGCCGTACTCATCGCCAACGGGCTGGGCGCCTCGCTGATGCTGACTTTGCTTTTCAGCAATCGCAAGGGCACCCGAACCGTATTTCTGGCAGAGAAGCTGTTCTTTTTTATGTGCCAGCTCACCCTGTGGCTGTGCCTTGTGGAGACCTTTACCTTTTATATAGACGGCAAGATGTTTCCCGGCGCTGTTTTTCTCAACCGTCTTTCCAACGCGCTGCTGTTCATCACCAACAGCGTGTTTGCCTTCCTGTGGACCATGTATGTGGACTACAAGCTGTTCGGCCAGGTCAGCCGGCTGCGGCGCATCTACCCCTGGGTGGCGCTGCCGGCCCTTGCCATCTGCCTGCTGGCGGTGCTGAATCTGTTCACCGACGTATTTTTCACCGTCTCTGCCGACAACATCTACTCCCGCACCCCCCTGGCGCTCGTCACCTATCTGGTGACCTATTTTTACCTGCTGGGCGGGGGGATCATAGCCTTCCGCTACCGACACAAAAGCGGCAAATACCTGTTTATGCCGGTGACGGTGTTCCTCACCCCCATCTTTGTGGGCAGCCTGCTGCAGATGGTGTTTTACGGCCTGGCCCTGATCTGGGTGTCGGTGGCCTTCGGGCTGGTTTCCCTCTATATCAATCTGCAGAACGAGATCTCTTGGCTGGACCCCCTCACCAAGCTGTATAACCGGGAATATCTGGTGCGGTATCTCAACTTTGTCCAGCAGAGATCCCCTGCCAAAAAGCAGATGGCCGGCATTATGATGGACATAAACGCCTTCAAGGAGATCAACGATACCCTGGGGCACTCCGAAGGGGACACCGCCCTGCGTCTGGTGGGAAAATGCCTGATGGAAGTGGTGCGGGGAGACAATTTTTCGGTGCGGTACGGCGGAGACGAGTTCATCGTCATCTGCCAGGTGGATTCCCAGCAGGAACTGGACCAGCTGGCCGAGCGCATCTGCCGCCGGGTGGACCGCCAGAACGAGGGCGGCGCCCTGCCCTACCGTCTCAGTCTGTCCATGGGCTGCACCCTCTACGACCCCGCCGGGGACGACATCGACTCCTTTCTGCGCCGGATGGACCAGAATATGTACGAAAACAAGCGGCGCTACTATTCCGACAGCCGCAACGACCGCCGGCACCGCCGCAGCCAGCCCCAGCAATCCCCCCAGGGCTGACCGGAACACCACACATCGGAACAAAAAACAGGGACGGCTCCCCATTTGGCGGGTCCGTCCCTGTTTTTTTGTTTATAGGCCGGATTCGGTGCGGATCTCGGCCCGGCTGCCGCCGGTCTTGTCCTTGGTCACCACGATCTGCCGGTCGATGCGCTCCTTGAGTTCGCTCACATGGGAGATGATGCCCACCAGCCGATTTCCCTCGGTGAGGCTGACCAGCGCCCCCATGGCCTGGCGCAGGGCTTCTTCGTCCAGGGTGCCGAAGCCCTCGTCCACAAACATGGTGTCCAGCCGGATGCCCCCCGCCGCCGACTGGATCTCGTCCGACAGCCCCAAAGCCAGCGAAAGGGAAGCCATGAAGGACTCGCCTCCCGACAAGGTGCGCACGCTGCGCCGGGAACCGTTGTAGTGGTCGATAACGTCCAGTTCCAGCCCGCTCTGGCTGCGGTTGTTTTCCGCCGTCGCCCGGCGGGCCAGCTCGTACTGCCCCGCCGACATCACCATAAACCGCAGGTTAGCCCGGCGGATGATGCGGTCGAAAAAGGTCATCTGCACATAGGTTTCCAGGGCGATCTTCTCCCGGCCCGTGATGTTGCCATTGACGGTGTTGGACAGCCCCCGCACCCAGGTCCATTGCTGTTCCAGTTCCTCCAGACTTTTGGCCTTGCCGCAGATATTGGCCAGGGCGGTGTCGTTGGTGGTCAGCCGGGTGCGCAGCTGCTGCAAAGCCGCCTGCAGGGCGGCCCGCTGCCCTTCCAGTTCCTCCCGCCGGGCCTGCCAGGCCGGGGCATCCACCGCCGGGGCGGATTCCAGCAAAGCCTCGAACTGGCGGATGGCCGCGTCGCTGCCCGCCAGTTCCCGCTGGCAGGCGGCGTGGTCCTCCTCGGCCTGGCGCAAAGCCTGGGCAAGGGCTTGTTTCTGCTCTTCCAGTTCCCGGCGGCGGGCCTGGGCAGCCTGGCTGTCGGGGCAGGACAGGGCTTTGCGCTGGGCTTCCAGCTGGCTGTCCAGCTCCTGGGCCCGGCTCTGGTCGGCGGCCTGCTGCCGGGCGGCTTCGGTCACGGCCTGCTGCAGCGCCTGCTGCCGCTGCTGGGCCTGGGGCAGCTGTCCCTCCAGCGCCTGCTTTTGCTCCAGCCGCTGCTGAGCCTGGTCCAGTTCACTTTGCAGCTGGGCCAGCCGGGCCAGGATGCGCCGGTGCAGCCCCTGCACCGCCTGGGCGGCGGCCTCCACCGGGCAATCCAGTTTCAGCTCCTCCAGCCGCCGGGTCAGATCCTGCTCCAGCTGGCTGTGCTGCCCTTCCCGGCTGCCCTGGTCCTTCTGGGCCTGGGTCAAAGTCTGCTGCAGCTGCCGAGACTGTTCCTCCAGCCCGGCGGCCTGCTGCTGGATTTGGCCCAGCAGCTGTTCCAGCTGCTGCCGGTCAGTCTGGTATCGCGTCAATTCATCCTTTTGGAGGGCCAGCTGGCCCTCCTTTTGTTTCAGACGGTCCTCCCATTCCCGCAGCTGGGCCCAGACCCGCTGTGCCTGAGGCTGGTCCACCCACTCCTTCATCTGTTCCAGCAGCTGGGTCTTCCGCTCCTCCCAGGCAGCCTGGAGATTGCCCGCCCGCAGGCTGGCGTCGGCGGCCTGCTGCCGGGCGGTTTCGCTCTCTTCTTTGATCTGCTGCAGCTGGGCTTCGGTGGGGGCATCGGTGGAAAGGGCCGCCGGCTGCGGATGGGTGCAGGAGCCGCAGACCGGGCAGGGCTGCCCCGGCTGCAACGTCCGGGCCAACAGCCCCGCCTGCTCGTCCATAAAGGCACGATTGCGGGCCTGGTAGAGGGCCGCGGCCTGATCGGCGGCGTCGGCCTTTTGCCGGTAATCGGCCCGGGCCTTTTCCAAAGAATCTGCCAGGGTTTCCCAGCCCGCGGCCATCCCCTGCAGCTGCTCCAGCTTGCGGCGCTCCTCTGCCGCCTGCGCCAGACGGGCGTCCAGAGCCTCCTGCCGGGCCTGGAGTCCTTCCAGGCCGGCCAGCTTCTGCCGGGTCTCTTCGGTCTGGCTGGCGGCGGTCTGGCGCTGCTGTTCCAGCTGGTTTTGTTTCTGTTCCAGCTGATCCAGTTTTTTGCGGCTCTCTTTCAGTTCCTCGGTCTGACGGTTCCACCGTTCCATATCCGCCCCCAGCTGGGCCACCTGCTTTTCCATGGTCTGGCCCGTCTCCTGGCGGTGGAGCAGCTGCTGGCGCTCCTCTCCGGCGTCGGCCAGCTCTGCGGCCCGCCGCTGCATCTCTTCCAGCCGGGCGGTCTGACGGGCATAGTCCTGGGTGTTGCGGTCCAGTTCTGCCTGCCGGGCGGCCAGCTGCCCTTCCAGCGCGGCCCGCCGTGCGGTTTTCTCCTCCAGTTCCCGGTAAAGAGGCAGTTCGGCGTCCAAAGCCGCCATCTGCCTCTCCAGCAGCTGCTGCCGGGGCTGGTCGGCCTGGCGGGCTGCCAGAATCTCGGCGGCCTGGGCCAGCCGCTGCTCCAGGGCAGGGCGCTGCTGGCGGGTCTGTTCCAGGCTGCGGCGGGTCTTTTCGATCTCGTCCGCTTTGCCCAGCAAGGTGTGCACCTGTTCCAGCTGCTCCTCACACCCGGCCAGCTCTCTGCTGACCTGGCTTTCGGCCTGCCGGTCCTGTTCCAGCAAGGTCTGGGCCAGCTCCAGCGTCTCGGCAAAGGGCAGCTTTCCTGTCCGGGCTTCCTCCAGGCGGGGTTCCAGGAGAGATTGAGGAGGGCAGACCAGCCCGCCGATATACTGCTGCACGCTGGCCCGGGCAGCCTCGCACTGGTCCCGCAGCTTGCCCGAAGCGGTTTTCAGCTGCTCCTGGAGCTGCTGGTAGGGGCCGGTTTTGAAGATCTCCCGGAATATCTCCTGCCGGGTCTTGGTGTCGGCCAGCAAAAGCCGCAGGAAATCCCCCTGGGCGATCATGGCGATCTGGGCAAACTGGCTGCGGGTGAGACCGATGATCTCCACCACCGCGGCGTTTACCTCCCGGGGCTTGGTCACCAGCCGGCCGTCGGGCAACTGCAGCTGGGCGTCGGCTTTTTGGACGGTAATCCCCCCTCCCCGCTTGGCGGGGCGCTGGTATTCGGGATTGCGGCAGAGGGTATAGATCTTGCCGCCGTATTCAAACACCAATTCCACAAAGGTGGGGGTGTCGGCGGCGGCGTACTGGGAGCGCAGCATGGAGGCCTCCCGGTTTTCGCCGCTGGGTTCCCCATAGAGGGCGAAGGTGATGGCGTCGAAGATGGTGGTCTTGCCCGCGCCGGTATCCCCGGTGATGAGATACAGCCCCCGCCGGCCCAGTTTTTCCAGTTCCAGCTCCACCCGGCCGGCGTAGGGGCCGAAGGCGGACATGGTGAGTTTCAGCGGTCTCATACTTCTCCCTCCCAGATCTTTTCCATCATCTGCCGGGCCAGCTGCCGCTGCTGGTCCGACATGGACTGGCCGTTCTGCAGCCGGTAAAATTCCTCCAGCAGTTCCAGGGGAGACTGGGGCGGCGCGGCCTGTTCGGCAGGCAGCGCCATCCCGGCCCGGGTGCGCTGGTTGTCGTAGCTGAGCTTCATCAGCCAGGGGTAGATCACCCGCAGCTTGGCGGCGGCATCGGGCACGTCCTCCTCATCGGTGAGCACCAGATGGAGATAGTCCTGCCGGTGGCCGCAGCCTTCGTAAAATTCCCGCAAGGCCAGCTGCTGATAACTGCCCCGCAGCTGGGCCATATCCCGCAGAGGCACCAGAGGCCGGGTCGATACCTCCACCTGGCCCTTGGGGCCCAGCTGGATCAAAGTTGCCGACTTCTTTTGCCCGATTTCGGAAAAGGAGTATTTCAGCGGTGTGCCGCAGTAGCGCATGGTCTCCCGGCCCACTCTCTGGGGGCTGTGGATATGCCCCAGGGCCACATAGTCGAAGGGATCGAACACCGCCCCATCCACATTGTCCGACCCACCCAAAGACAGCTCCTCGGAGTCGCAGCGGGCGGCGCCGGTGACGAACTGGTGGGTCACCAGCAGATTCCGCAGACCGGGGTCGGGATTCATAGCCTCTACGGCGATGCGCAGAGCATCGGTGTAGCATTCGATGGCGGCGTCGGGGAAATACCGCCGGATGTGGGCCGGCTTGACAAAGGGCAGCAGATACACCCGCACCGGGCCGTATTGGTCCTCCAGGCAGACAGGCTCCACCCGGCCGTTGTAGACCGGGGCGATATGGATGCCGCTGGACCGCATCAGGCGGCCGCCAAAGGCCATGCGCTCGGGGGAATCGTGGTTGCCGCTGATCAGCAGCACCTGCCGGCCGTCCTCGGCCAAGGCCACGAGAAAATCGTCCAGCAAAGACACCGCCTCGGCCGAGGGCACCGACTTGTCGTAGACGTCCCCGGCGATGAGCACCCCGTCTACCTGTTCCCGGCGGGCCAGTTCCAAAATCTGGTTCAGGATATACCGCTGGTCCTCCAGCATGGAAAATTCATTGACCCGCTTGCCCAGATGCAGGTCGGACAGATGCATCAGCTTCATACGCAGCCTCCTCGGGGGTAAAAACTCTTGGCTCCATTATAGCAAAAAGCCGCAGCCGGGGCAAAAGCCGATGGAATGTATCTTTTTTTCGTCCATTTGTGCTATAATAGCCCCATGAAACCCCTTGCAAAGGGAGGGAACCGTTTTGATTTACTGTATGTCGGACATCCACGGCGACGAGCGCCGGTTTTGCCGGATGCTGCGGCAGATCGATTTCGGGCCTCAGGACCATCTGTACATCCTGGGGGACGTCATCGACCGGGTGCCGGGCGGGGTATCCATCCTCCAATGGGTGATGGAGCAGCCCAACATCACTTTGCTGCGGGGCAACCACGAACAGATGTGTCTGGACGCCATGGGTCCCCATCAAAAGCCCTACGCCCGGGAACTGTGGCTGGGCAACGGCGGCGACTGCACCTACGCCGAGCTGGTCTACCTCTGCGCCCCCCAGGCACGGCGCCGGATTCTGGAATACCTGGAACAGCTGCCCGACCACGCCTGGGTGGAAGTGAAAAAACGCCGGTTCCATCTGGTCCACGCCTGGCCCTCCGACGATCCTCACCAGCGGCTCTGGAGCCGCCCTGCTCTGGACCAGCCCTCTCCCCTGCCCGGGGTCACCGTCATCGTAGGCCACACCCCGGTGTGGTTTCTCACCGGCTGCCTGGAGGGGCCGGGCAGCATTTTCCACGCCCCCGGCTTCATCGACATCGACTGCGGATGCGGCTGCAAGGGGCATCGGTTGGGCTGTCTGCGGCTGGACGATATGGCCGAATTTTACGAATAAACAAAATCCCCGGCCTCCCTTTCGGGAGAGAGCCGGGGATTTTTTCTGCCGCCTGCGCCGCAGGGCAAAATACAATAAAAAACTCCACAGTATTTGCTGTGGAGTTTGGTGCGCTGCAAGGGATTCGAACCCCTGACCTTTTGGTTCGTAGCCAAACACTCTATCCAACTGAGCTACGAGCGCATGTCACGTACCAAATTTATATGAATTTTAAATACTAACAAAATGGTGGCTCCAGCGGGAATCGAACCAGCGACACAGGGATTTTCAGTCCCTTGCTCTACCGACTGAGCTATGAAGCCAAATGGCGGTCTCAACGGGACTCGAACCCGCGATCTTCTGCGTGACAGGCAGACGTGTTAACCAGCTGCACCATGAGACCAAATGGTTGCGGGAGAAGGATTTGAACCTCCGACCTCAGGGTTATGAGCCCTGCGAGCTACCGAACTGCTCCATCCCGCGATATAATGGCGGAGGAAAAGGGATTCGAACCCCTGCGCCGCTCGCACGACCTCCCGGTTTTCAAGACCGGTCCCTTCAACCAGACTTGGGTATTCCTCCATAAATGGTGCCTAAGGCCGGACTTGAACCGGCACGAGGTTTGAATCTCGCAGGATTTTAAGTCCTGTGCGTCTACCTATTCCGCCACTCAGGCAACAAAGAGTATCGTATAAAATAGATATTAATTCATACGAGACTATTTGATTATAACTTAATTTAGCTTTTTGTGCAATACTTTTTTTGTTTTTTTATATGTATTTCCTTATTTTTATATACTATACACCATTATATGTAGTATTTTTTTTCAAAACCATCTTTCTCAGCCAGTCAATAGGTATCACTGTAGCTGCTA
>DXDW01000072.1 GCA_019115305.1 Candidatus Anaerofilum excrementigallinarum | reverse complement strand
CCCTTCGCCAAGGTGCTCTACCAGGCCGCGCCCCTGATGATGTGCGGCCTTTCGGTGGGCTTTGCCTTCAAGACCGGCCTGTTCAATATCGGCGCTTCGGGCCAGTATACCATGGGCGCCTTTTTCGCCATCCTCTTTGCCACCCAGTTCCAGATGCCCTGGTATGTCTGCCTGCTGGCGGCCATGGTGGGCGGCGCTTTCTGGGGTCTGTTCCCCGGCCTGTTCAAGGCGCTGTTCAACGTGAACGAGGTTATCACCAGCATTATGTTCAACTGGATCGGCATGTTTTTGGTGAACCTGCTGTTTGCCAACAT
Source organism: Candidatus Anaerofilum excrementigallinarum (assembly GCA_019115305.1). Lineage (GTDB taxonomy): Bacteria > Bacillota > Clostridia > Oscillospirales > Ruminococcaceae > Anaerofilum > Anaerofilum excrementigallinarum. The sequence goes on along the minus strand of DXDW01000072.1, from coordinate 9,891 downwards.
CCCCCTCACCCTGGCCAGCGCCTGGGGCGCCACCAACAGTGAGCGCACCGCCGATCTGACCAAGGCCAACCCCTCGGCCATGATCCCCAAGATGGGGCTGGATGAGCTGTTTGGCTCGGTATATATGAACATCAGCATCTTCATCGCCATCGCTCTGGCCATTCTGATGTATGTGGTGCTCAACAAGACCACCTTCGGCTACGAGCTCAAGGCCTGCGGCCTCAACCGCAACGCCAGCGAGTATGCCGGCATCAACGCCAAGCGCAACATCGTGCTCAGCACCATCATCGCCGGCGGCCTGTCCGGCATCGGCGGCGGTCTGTACTACCTGGCCGGCACCGGCCAGTATGTGCTGGAAAAGGAGATCCTCACCCGGGGCTTCGACGGTATCCCGGTGGCCCTGCTTGCCAACTCCAACCCCATCGGCACCATTTTCAGCTCGCTGTTTGTCAGCTACCTCAGCGTGGGCGGCAACGCCATGCAGCCGGCTTTCTCCACCGAAACCGTCAACCTCATCATCGCGGTCATCATCTATCTGGCGGCCTTCAGCCTGCTGGTGCGCACTTTGCTGGGCAAGGTGCTGGCCGAACGCAAGCATAAGAAAGGGGAGAGCGACAAATGATCACATTGGCGAATGTTCTCAGCAGTACCATCGTGTTTGCCGTGCCCCTGCTGCTGGTGGCGCTGGGCGGTATGTTCAGCGAGCGCTCGGGCGTTATCAACATTGCCCTGGAAGGCATCATGATCGTGGGCGCCCTGGCCTCCTGCCTGACTTTGCGGGCAATGGACAGCTCCGGTTTCGGCGCGGCCAATCCCCAGCTGGCGGTCTTTATCGCCATTCTGGTGGCGGGGGTTGTTGGCCTGTTTTACTCGCTGTTTCTGGCTTTTGCGGCCATCAACCTCAAGGCCGACCAGACCATCGGCGGCACGGCCCTGAACCAGTTCGCCCCGGCATTTGCTATTGTTGTGACCTGGGCCATCCAGGGCCAGGGCCAGACCCAGATCCAGATCCCCACCTGGGTGCGCATCACCCGGGAAAGCCTGGGCCTTGCCCCGGCGGATCAGAGCTTTTTCAACAACCTGATCTTCAAATACTTCTACCTCACCACCCCGGTGGCCATTTTGCTGCTGGTGCTGTCCTATGTGGTGCTGTTCCGCACCAAGTTCGGCCTGCGGCTGCGGGCCTGCGGCGAGCATCCTCAGGCGGCGGACTCGGTGGGCATCAACGTCTATAAGATGCGGTATGCCGGCGTTATGATCGGCGGCTTTTTGGGCGGCGTGGGCGGCCTGGCCTACACGTTGGCGGCGGGCAGCACCTTTGCCTCCACCGTGGGCGGCTACGGCTTCCTGGCGCTGGCCGTTATGATCTTCGGCAACTGGAACCCCTGGACCATCCTGGGCGGCTCCTTCTTCTTCGCCCTGTTCAAGGTGGTGGCCTCTTACAGCTCCACCATCCCCTTCCTGCCCACCTTTGAGGGCGTGAAGTCGGCCACCAACATCTACCAGGTGCTGCCCTATGTGGTCACCATGATCGTGCTGATCTTCACCAGCAAAAAGTCCCGAGCCCCCAAGGCCGAGGGCATCCCTTACGACAAGGGCAGCCGGTAAATCCATCTGTGCACAGCGGCCTTCGGGGAATCTCCGAAGGCTGCTGCTGTCTTTTGCAGCCATATACCTGAAAATCCACTGGCAGAATGCCAAGGAGGAACAGACTATGCGTATGTATGACCTGATCGCCAAAAAACGGGACGGCGAGACCCTCACCAAAGAGGAAATTGAATTCATCATCCAGGGCTTCACCGAGGGCAGCATCCCCGATTACCAGATGAGCGCCTTTCTCATGGCGGTGTATCTGCGGGGCATGACCGACCAGGAAACCGCCTGGATGACTCTGGCCATGGCCCATTCGGGGGATATGGTGGACCTGTCGCCCATTCAGGGGGTCAAGGCCGACAAACATTCCACCGGCGGCGTGGGGGACAAAACCACCTTGGTCATTGCGCCGGTGGTGGCCAGCTGCGGGGTAAAGATCGCCAAGATGAGCGGCCGGGGATTGGGTCACACCGGCGGCACCGTGGACAAGATGGAAGCGGTGCCCGGCTGCCAGACCAGCCTGCCCCGGCAGCAGTTTATCGACCAGGTGAATCGCATCGGCATCAGCGTCATTGGTCAGAGCGGCAATCTGGCCCCGGCGGACAAAAAAATCTATGCCCTGCGGGACGTCACTGCCACCATCGGCTGCGTGCCCCTGATCGCCTCCTCCATCATGAGCAAAAAGCTGGCCGCCGGCGCCGACTGTATCCTGCTGGATGTGAAAACCGGCAACGGAGCCTTTATGAAAACCCTGGATGATTCCATCCGTCTGGCCCAGGCCATGGTGGCCATCGGCCAGCACAACGGCCGCAAGGTGGCGGCCCTCATCACCGATATGGATACCCCGCTGGGCTCGGCGGTGGGCAATTCCCTGGAAGTGGCCGAGTCCATGGAGATGCTGCGGGGCGGCGGCCCCGAGGACCTGCGGCTGGTCTGCCGGGAGCTGGCGGCCAATCTGCTGCAGCTGGCCGGAAAAGGCAGCCTGGAGGAGTGCCGGGCCATGGCCCAGGATGCCATCCAGAGCGGCCGGGCCTTTGCCCTGTGCAAGGAGATGTTCGCGGCCCAGGGCGGCGATACCTCGGTGCTGGACGAACCTTCCCGGTTTGCCCAGGCGGCCCATTCCCGGCAGGTGCTGGCCGACCAGAGCGGCTATGTGGCGGCCACCGACACCGAAAAGATCGGCATCGCCAGCGTAGAGCTGGGGGCCGGACGCCAGACCAAGGAGGACGTCATCGACTTTGCCGCCGGCATCCACCTGTATAAAAAGGCCGGGGACGCCGTGGAAAAGGGAGAGGTGCTGGCCACTTTGTATGCCAACGATCCCGCCCGGTTTGACGCCGCCGAAAAGACCTTCCGCCAGGCCTATACATTTTCTGCCCAGCCTCCCCAGACTCCGCCTCTGGTGCTGGCCCGGGTCACGGAAGATGGGGTGGAGCGGTTTTGAGTCATCGCCTTTTCACCCGTCCGCCGGCGCCGCTGGTCCTGCGCTTGCTGCTGTGGCTGGCGGTGGCGGCCTGGATGTGGGTGATTTTTGCCTTTTCGGCCCAGACGGGGGAAAGTTCGTCAGGACTCAGCGGAAGGATCGCCGCGGTGCTCTCCCGCTGGCTGTTTGACACCGACTGGAATGCCCTGGAGCCCTCCCGGCAGCAGCTGCTGGAATTTGCTCTGCGCAAAACCGCCCATTTCTGCGAATACGCCCTGCTGGGCTTTCTGTGGGCGGCGGCGCTGAAAGCCCAGGGGGCATCCCGCCAAGGGATGCTCCTGGCGCCGCTGGCTGGCCTGGTCTATGCGGGGGCCGACGAGTGGCACCAGAGCCTTGTTCCCGGCCGCAGCCCCGGGCTGCGGGACGTAGCCATTGATTTCTGCGGCGTGCTGGCCGGGGTGATTTTCCTCTGTCTGTGCGCGGCGCTGGCGGGATGGCTGGCCCAAAAGAAGGGCCGCCGCGCCTGAACAGCGGGATTTTGTCCCCCAACAGGAAAAATCCGGGTTTTGTAGCCCTGGAAAAGCATCAAAAAACAGCCTCCGATTTTGCTCGTTTCGGGCAAAACCGGAGGCTGTTTGCTTTGTTTGAAAATACAGGCCGGATCAGAGAGCGAAGGTCTCCCGCAGCACCTGCAGGGCCTGGTCCTCATCCACCTGGCGAACCAGCAGGGAGATGTCCAGCAGGGAGGTGGTGATGAGAACCACTTCGATGCCGGCCTTGGCCACAGCGCCCATGGCCCGGGCGGCCACGCCGCAGCTGGTGACCATCTCTTCGCCGAACAGGCTGATCTTGGTGTATCCGCTGCTGATCAGCGGCGCGCCGGCCTGCTTGGGGCGGGCGGCCAGAGTCTGCATCACCTGGCCAAAATAGGAATAGGAGGCGGTCAGGCTGAAATCCACCACGCTGCCCCGGGGCGGGTTCTGGCAGATCATGTCCACATTGACCCCGCTTTTGGCGAAGCTGTCCAGGTAATCGGCCAGCTGTACCGTGTCATACTGGGCGGCGGGGAAGGTGATCAGCATGATATCCTGTTCGCTGGTAATTCTGCTCACACCGTACATTGTTCATTCCTCCGTTTCCATCTGCAAAAATTCCGGGCTGATGTTGTTGACGAACACCTGCCGGGCGTAGTCGTAACTGAACTGGGAATATTTCTGCACGCCGTGCTGGCTGGCCAGCTCGGGGGTGTAGTCACTGAAGAAATAGCAGGTCTCCTCGGAATGTCCCCAGCCGTAGTGGGTGACAATGGGCCAGGCTTTGGCGTTGTCCACGCTGGTCTCCACCCGGCCGTCGGGGTATTCGGTCTTGTGCAGGCTGAAGGTCATGATGGCCCCCAGCAGGTTGTCGGAAGCCGACTGCCCCGACACAAAGTTGCCCAGAGAATAGGCCACCAGCACCTGGCGTCCGTCGGCGGCGGTGCGCCATTCCATATCCTGCACCACATGGGGATGGGTGCCCACAATGACGTCGGCGCCCCAATCGGCGATGTTCTGGGCCAGAGCCCGCTGGGCATCGGTGGTGGTGTGGCTGTCCTCCACGCCCCAGTGCAGCCCCACAATCACAAAATCGGCCTTTTGCCGGGCGTATTCCACCTGCTGCTGGATCAGATCGGTCTGGCTGGTGTACACCACATGGGCGTTGGCAGCGGAGGGGGTGGGGATGCCGTTGGTGTGCTCGGTGTAGGAGAGATAGGCGATGGTCACACCGTTTACCTCCTGGAACACAGCCATGGATTCGGGGGTATCCTGCTCCACCAGTCCCACGGTCAGGCAGTCCTCCGGCATGCTGCCCCAGAATTCCCGGGTAGCGTCGATGCCGCCGGCGCCCTTATCGTATGTATGGTTGTTGGAAAGGCTGAACACCCGGAATCCCATGTCGTAGAGATGCCGTCCCATGTCGCCGGGGGTGGAGAAGGCGGGATAGTTGGAGGGCTCGTAGACATCGTTGACCAGAGTTTCCTGGTTGATCCAGTTGATGTCGTAGTCCTTGTAAAAATCCTCCACATGCTCGTAGAGAGCCTCGAAATCATACCCGTTTCCGCCGGCCCGGCGTTTGGCCTGGTTGAACAGCACATCGTGGATCAGGTTGTCGCCGGTGGCCGATACGTTCAGGGTGGTGGTCACGGGCTGGGGTTCAGGGGTGGGGGTGGGTTCGGCTGTGGGGGAAGGGGTGGGAGAAGGGGAGAGCGGCCCTTCGGTGGGCAAGGCACTGCGGCCCCAGAAAGCGGCTGCCGAGAACAGCCCTGCCGCCACCAGACAGAGCAGCAACAGCAGCATCCGCCGTCTGCGGCGGGCCCGGCGTCGAACTTGTTTATTCATGTCGCATCATATCCTTCATAGAATACAGGCCGGGACCCTTTCCGGCCAGAAATACCGCCGCGTTGACGGCGCCGTTGGCGAACACTTCCCGGGAAGCGGCACTGTGGCCCAGGCTGATCACCTCGTCGGGACCGCAGAGCAGCACCTCGTGCTCGCCTACGATGCTGCCGCCCCGCACGGCGTGCAGGCCGATCTCGTGTTTGTCCCGGGGCTGGCGCACGGCGTGACGATCGTATACATAATGGTATGCGCCATTGGCTGCGTCGTTGATTTCGTCGGCGATCATCAAAGCGGTGCCGCTGGGGGCGTCTACCTTGTTGTGGTGATGCTTTTCGATGATCTCGATGTCGTAGTCCTCACCCAGCATCTGCACGGCGGTGCGGGCCAGTTCGATGAGCAGGTTGATGCCCATGGACATATTGGCGCTTTTGAACACCGCCACATGCTGGGAAAGCTGTACCAGCGCCCGCTCGGTGGTCTCGTCCAGGCCGGTGGTGCAGATGACGCAGGGCACCTTGTGCTCGGCGCACCAGCCCACAGCCTTGGCGGTGGCGGCGGGGGAGGAGAAGTCGATGAGGACGTCCGGCTGCTCGGACATAGCCTCCAGGCTTTCGTATACGGGAGGCTGGGCGGCGGGGTTGGCGCGCAGATCCACGCCGGCAACCACCTGGCAGTCGCTGCGGGCTTCGATAAGACGGCAGAGGGCCTGGCCCATCCGGCCGCCGATGCCCTGAATTGCAATTTTAGTCATATGAATCATCCTGTCTTTGATAGTATTTACACTTTTTGCCGGGGCAAGGCTCCTATGCCGCTTTGCGGCGGGGGCTCCGGGGTAAAAAGAGCATATAAATGAAGTAAAACGGACTGTTCTTATCCCGAGGCGGGAAAAGAGCAGATTGGATAAAGGGTATAAGGACCGTTTGCGGTCATTATACCATATTTATTCCTTTCATAAACAGCTTTTTTGCTCCCAAAGGAAATTTTTTGTCGAATATTGCCCTCTGCCGCCCTTTCCGGGACCTGCCGTTCTAAACAGGGTCTTGTCCTCATATTCTGAAAACAAAGTCCCAAAGGAAACGGAAGTGAAGCATATGCAGGCATATCGGCAGGCGGCGGCCCAGATCCCCGGGGAACTGGGCCGGGTGCTGGCGGGCATCCCCGCCTCTCTGGCCGGCAAGGTGCAGGAGATCCGGCTGCGGGCGGGGTATCCCCCGGTACTCACTCTGCCCGGCGGTTTTCATCTGCTGGAAAAACCCGTGCAGACTCCCGCCGGACTGCAGCGGCTGCTGGAGGCGCTGTGCGGGTATTCGGTCTATTCCTGGCAGGAGAGCATCTGCCAGGGGTACATCACTTTGCCCGGGGGCCACCGGGTGGGCATTGCGGGCAAAATTGCCCGGCAGCAGGACAAGGTGCTGGCAGTGCAGCCGGTGACCGGGCTGAACATCCGCATCGCCCGCAACATACAGACCACACTGCCCGCCGATCTGCGCCGGCTGCTGGCCGAACAAACAGGAGGCGTGGTGCTGGCCGGGGCGCCCGGTTCGGGAAAAACCACGGTGCTGCGGCAGGTGGTGACTTTTTTCAGTGGGCAGGGGCAGCGGGTCTGCGTAGTGGACGAGCGCAGCGAGCTGGCGGGCTTTGTGTCGCCGGTCCACTGCGATGTGCTGGAAAACTGCCCCAAGGCCCTGGGGCTTCTATGGGCGGTGCGCAGCCTGTCCCCCCAGGTGCTGGTCTGCGACGAGATCGGCAGCGGCCCCGATGCGGCAGCGGTTTGCGCAGCGGCAGGGGCAGGGGCCCGGTTGGTGGTGACCATGCACGGGGAGACCCCGGACCAGCTGCGCCGCCGGCCCTTCTGCCGCATGGTGCTGGAAACAGGGGCCTTTACCCATCTGGTGTTTCTGCAAGGAGCCCGGCAACCGGGCCAGGTGCGGGAGGTGACCGGGCTGTGACGTGGATTTTCCGCTTTGCGGGGGCGGCTTTGCTGGTCTGTGCCGGAACCGCCGCCGGTATGGCCCGGGCGGGGCAGGACCGCCGCCGCCGTCTGCTGGAGGAGGACATCCTCCGGCTGCTGGATGCGGTGGAGGGGGGCATCCTCTATCGCCGCCAGCCCCTGGCCCAGCTGTGGCGCCAGCTGACCGAAAGCCCGGGGATGTTCCGGGTGCTGCGGCTGGAATCGGCGGCTCAGCTGCCGCCCCGGCAGGCCATGGAAAAGGACCTGTGCGGCGGCGTTTGCGCGGTGCTGCTGCCGGCGGAGGATCGGGCGGCCATCCGCCAGTGGGTGCTGGAGCTGGGCAGCGGCCCGGCGGACCAGGAGCAGGCCCGGCTGCAGGCGCTGCGGCTGGCACTGCGCCAGAGCCGCCAACGGCTGTACGAGGAGGAGATGCGCAGCGGCCGGATATATCTGTCGCTGGGGGTCTGCCTGGGGGCGGCCGCGGCCATTCTGCTGGTTTAGTCGCGGCGGAAAGGAGCCCAAGATGAAAAGGGGAAAGGAATGGGAAGAATATGGAAATCGATCTGGTTTTCAAAATCGCCGCCATCGGCATCATCGTGGCGGTGCTCAATCAGCTGCTGATCCGCTCGGGCCGGGAGGAACAGGCCATGATGACCACTTTGGCCGGGCTGATCGTGGTGCTCACTATGGTGGTGGGGCAGATCAGCCAGCTGTTTGCCCTCATCAAGCAGCTGTTCCAGCTGTGACGGGCTATGGAATGGCTGCGGATCGTGGGGGCGGTGCTGGCCTGCATGGTGCTCATCGCCGTGCTCAAGCAATACAGTCCCGTATACGCCATTTTGGCAGGTCTGGCCTGCTGCGGGCTGCTGCTGGCCTATATCGTGGCCCTGGCCGCCCCGGTGCTGGACTATCTGGCTCAGCTCACCGGCCGCCTTTCGGGACAGGACGTGTCCTGTGTGGTGCGGGCGGTGGGCATCGCCATTGTGGCCCAGATCGCCCGGGATATCTGCAAGGACGCGGGACAGGGGGCCCTGGCGGGCCAGGTGGAACTGGCGGGACGGGTTCTGATTTTGCTGGTGGCGCTGCCGCTGTTTCAGCAGCTTTTGCAGATCATCGCCGGTATCCTGGCCTGAAAAGAGCCCTGGCGCTGTTTTTGATGCTGGTCTGTCTGGCTGTATGCTGTCCCGTCTGCGCCTGGGGGGAGGAATCCGGCAGCGACCAGCCCGCCCTGCCCCAGGAGGTGGCCGACCTGGCCGACCAGGGCCAGCAGGCCCAGAGTCTGTGGCAGCAGGGGGCCGGCGAAGTGCTGCAAAGTTTGTGGCAGCAGTTTTCGGGCAAGGTCACCCAGCCGCTGCAGCTGTTTCTGCGCATGGGATTGCTGCTGGTGTTTGCCGCGGTGGCGGCCGCCCCTGCCTCGGGCGGGGACAGGCCCTTTCTGCCCCTGGTAGAGACGGTCTGCTTTCTCGCCTGCGCCGGATTATGCATCCAGCCCTTGCAGCAGCTGGCGGAGCAGACCCGCCAGCAGATCCTGGCCTGCAAAAGCCTGCTGCTGGGTTCGGTGCCGGTGCTGGCCTCGGTGCTGGCAGGGGGCGGACAGCCGGCCTCGGCGGCGGTGTTCAGCGGCTTTTTTCTCTCGGCGGGACTGGTGCTGGCCGAACTGGCCGCGGGTCTGGCCCTGCCTTTGGTACAGATATTGCTTGCGCTGCACACGGCGGCGGGAGCCTGCGAATTTGTGGGTGTGGGGGCGGCCGCCAGCCTGGCCCAAAGAACGGTGAAATGGCTGCTGGGCTTGGTTTCGGCTTTGTTCGCCGTCCTGCTGGGGGTACAGAATATTGTGGCCGGGGCCAGCGATTCCCTGGCCATGAAAACCGGCAAATTTCTGCTCTCCAGCAGCATCCCCATTGTGGGACAGGCGGTGTCGGGGGCGGTGGGCGCGGTGAACGCCGGGCTCAAGGCGGCCCGCAGTGCCGCCGGGCTGGGTCTGCTGGCGTCGGTGACCGGCTGCTTTCTGCCGGTGGTGCTCCAGAGCCTGGCCTTCTGGATGGCCCTGTCGGCGGCGGCCGCCCTGGCCCGGGGGCTGGACTGCGGCCGGTGCGCCGCGCTGCTCAAGGGGGCTGCCGGCTGCGCCAGCCTCTGCGGACTCATCCTTCTCTTTTACGCGCTGCCGGTGCTGCTGGCCACGGTGGCCATGATGAACGCGGGGGGATAGCATGGAACAGCTCAAACAGGCGGCGCTGGTGGTCTGCACGGCCAGCATTCTGGCGGGGATTCTCCAGCAGATGCTGCCCAAAAAAGAACAGTCCGCGGGTATAAAGCTGGCGGTGGGCCTATATATTTTACTAACCCTTCTCCGGCCGGCCGCCCAGCTGGACTGGAGCGGGCTGCTGGTGCTTTCCCGCCAGCAGCTGCCCCAGACCCAGGCGGTGGACGTGGAAGGGGCGGTGGCCGCCGGCGCAAAAGCCCAGCTGCGCCAGCAGTTGCAGCAGGCCCTGGACAGCCAGGCACCGGGCAGCCGGGTGGCGGATCTGCAGCTGGACTACAACGCC
>DXDW01000012.1 GCA_019115305.1 Candidatus Anaerofilum excrementigallinarum | reverse complement strand
TTCTGTCTGCAAAACAACGGAAAATCGACAAAAAATATTTGCTCCGGCCGCCTGTCCTCGTATCTTCACAATTATAACACATCCGGGCGCCGCGCTACAATTGATTCTTGTGCCAAAATAGTGTAGAATATAACAAACTGTGCAGCGATACGGTTTTATTTGTCCTGCGGCGGAGAGATGCGCCGGCAAAAAATTACAAAAAAGAAAAGGGTGGACCTTTTGAAATATGTAAGCCAGAATACTCTGGACACGCTCCGGCAGCACCGGAAGCTGATCCTCATTCTTGTGGACGTCTGCTGTCTGCTGGCAGCCTACCTGATTCCCTGGGCCCTGGCCAGCGGCCGTATGTTCCAGGACTACCAGAGTCTGATGATCTCCAGCTGCTTTTTCTTCGTCTGCTGCTACGAGATCGTATACGGCCTCATGGGCATGTACGACAGCCTGTGGCGGTACGCCGAGATCGTGGAATTTTTCCGGCTTTGTCTGGCCTCGGTGATCTCGGTGGCGGTGTTTGTGGTAGGCTCGCTGGTGATCTTCAGCGAGCGGCGCATCTCCATTTCGGTGTATTTCCTCAGCGCCCTGTTCGCCACCTCTCTTACGCTGTATTCCCGCCTGACCTACCGGATGTACCGCAACGTCACCCTCAAGCGCACCGGCAAAAAGGCCCGGCGCACCATGGTCATCTGCGCCGGCGACGCGGCCTCCACCTTGCTGCATGAAAAGCTCAAGGCCCACGATCCCGACATGAACATCATCTGCTGTGTGGACGACGACCCCGCCAAGGTGGGGCGCAACATTATGGGCGTGGAGATCATGGGCACCACCGAGGACATCCCCGACCTTGTGAATCGCTGCGAGATCGAGAGCATCCTGCTGGCCATCCCCACTTTGGATGAGGAGAACAAAAAGCGCATCCTGCAGATCTGCTCCAAGACCAAGTGCAATCTGAAAATCCTGCCCGACATCGTCAAGATCATCGCCGACGGCAAGGATCTGGGCAGCCGCATCCGCGACGTGCGGGTGGAGGACCTGCTGGGCCGGCCCGAGATCGTGCTGTCCAGCTTCACCACCGAGCTCATCACCAACCAGGTGGTCATGGTCACCGGCGGCGGCGGTTCCATCGGAAGCGAGCTGTGCCGGCAGATCGCCGAGTGCGGCCCCAAGCAGCTGATCATCGTGGATATCTACGAAAACAACGCCTATGCCATCCAGCAGGAGCTGGTGCGCAAATACGGCCGGGATCTGGATCTGCAGGTGCAGATCGCCTCGGTGCGGGATTCCCACAAGGTGGACGCTCTGTTTGCCCACTACCGCCCCAGCGTGGTGTTCCACGCGGCGGCCCACAAGCATGTGCCCCTGATGGAGGACTGCCCCGAGGAGGCGGTGAAAAACAACGTTTTCGGCACCTACAACGTGGCCTGTTCGGCGGAAAAATACGGCGCCAAGCGGTTTGTGCTGATCTCCACCGACAAGGCGGTGAACCCCACCAACGTCATGGGCGCCACCAAGCGGCTGTGTGAGATGATCGTCCAGGCCCTGGCCCAGAAGAGCCAGACCACCTTTGTGGCGGTGCGGTTCGGCAACGTGCTGGGCTCCAACGGCTCGGTGCTGCCCCTGTTCAAGGAGCAGATCGCCGCCGGCGGCCCCCTCACCGTCACCCATCCCGACATTGTGCGCTACTTCATGACCATCCCCGAAGCGGTGCGTCTGGTGCTGGAGGCCGGAGCCATGGGCAAGGGCGGCGAGATCTTTGTGCTGGATATGGGCAAGCCGGTGAAGATTCTGGACCTGGCCGAAAACCTCATCAAGCTTTCGGGCTTCATCCCCTATACCGACATCGACATCAAGTTCACCGGCCTGCGGCCCGGCGAAAAGCTCTACGAGGAGCTGCTGATGGACGAGGAGGGGCTGCAGAAGACCGACAACCAGAAGATCTTTGTGGGTTCCCCCATCCAGCTGAACAAGGACACCTTCTTCGACCATCTGGCCACTTTGAAAAAGATCGCCTATTCCAACAACAGCGAAAATCTGGTGCAGGCACTCATCGACCTGGTGCCCACCTTCCACCACAAACCGCGGCAGGCATCCTGAGGAGGAAAAGGGTATGTATCGCAATGTGATCAAGCGCGCGCTGGACATCATTCTTTCGGGCTGCGGCATTCTGGTGCTGTCGCCGGTGCTGGTGGTGCTGGCCATTCTGGTCAAGGGCACCAAGGGCCCGGTTCTGTTCAAGCAGAAGCGGGTGGGCAAGGGCAAAAAGCTGTTTGAGATCTACAAGTTCCGCAGCATGTACGCCGACACCCCCCACGACGTGCCCACCCATCTGCTGGAAAACCCCGACAGCCTCATCACCCCCATCGGCCATTTCCTGCGCAAGAGCAGCCTGGATGAGCTGCCCCAGCTGTTCAACATCTTCAAAGGGGAGATGAGCGTGGTGGGCCCCCGGCCTGCCCTGTGGAACCAGGACGACCTCATCGCCGAGCGGGACAAATACGGCGCCAACGACTGCGTTCCCGGTCTCACCGGCTATGCCCAGATCCACGGCCGGGACGAGCTGCCCATCCCCGTAAAGGCCGAGCTGGACGGCTACTACGCCAAAAATCTCAGCTTCGGGCTGGATGCAAAAATCTTTTTCGGCACCATCTTCAGCGTGCTGCGCAGCGACGGCGTGGTGGAGGGCCGACAGGACAAATAATGCATATGGCTCCGGCCGCTGTTTTCTCGATGAGAACAGCGGCTGTTTTTTGTGTTTTGTTGCGCCTTTGCGGAAAAATACGGTTAAAAAACTAAATAATTATGCAGAATACCAGAAAATCTATGGCTTTTTTCGACAGCATGCGCTACAATAGTATGGAAAACCGCTTTTGCAGCTTGTTGCAAATAAGGAGGATGCCGGTATGGCAAAGGTACAGATCTTGACCAATTCCGTTTCCGATATGTCTCCCGCTCTGGCGCAGCGGGAAGGGGTGATCCTGGTGGCCGACACCATCGCTTTCGGCCCTCAGGAACAGTATCTCAACAATGTGGACATCGATCCTCCGGGCCTCTACCGCAAGCTGGCCCAGGCGGAAAAGCTGCCCACCACCTCCCACCCCAACATCGACCAGTATCAGCAGGCCTTCCGCAGCGTGGAGCCGGGGACCGAGATCCTCTGCATCACCCTCACCAGCAAGATGTCGGGTTCCTACAACACCGCCTGCACCGCGGCCAAGCTGCTGGCCGAGCAGGGGGATACCCGCCCCATCACGGTCTACGATTCCCTCCAGGTGTCCTACGGGCTCACGGTGCTGGTGGTGGAGGCCGCCCGCATGGCCCGCAAGGGCGCCACGGTGGCCCAGATCGTGGAGCGGCTGGACCAGCTGCGGGACAAGGTGGGAGTCTATTTTGTCATGGAGTCGCTGGAAAACGCCCGCAAGGGCGGCCGGGTGGGGGCCATCCGGGTGCTGGCGGCTGATCTTTTGAAGGTAAAACCCATCCTCAATTTCCGGGACGGTCTGGTGCGGGACATCGGCATCGTCCGGGGCTATGATACCGCCTTGGAAAAGGTGATCTCCCTCTGCCTGGAAAGGCGCCGGCGGGGCGGGGAAGTGTTCGTCTTTCACGCCGACCGCCCCCAGCTGGCCGAGAAGGTGAAGGCGCGCATTTTGGCCGACGACCCCGACGCGGTGGTGCACATCGAGTGGGTGGGAGCCGTCATCGGCATCTACACCGGCCCCGGCTGCGTGGGCATGGCCTTTTTGCAGCCATGACGGGGCAGCTGCTGCTGGGAACTGTGGGGTTTGCCCTCTGCGCCGCCGGCGATGTGTGGGGCGCCCTGTATAAGAAAAAGGGCGGCGGTACTTTGTTTGTGCTGGGATGTCTGGCGCTGATGGTCTCTGCGGCGGGGCTGTTGGCCGACTGCTGGCCCGGCGCTTTGCCGGCTCAGCCCTGGCGCTGGATCTTTGCACCGGGTGCGGCTGTGGGGCTGGGACTGCTGGTCCACACCCTGTTTTTTGCTTTGCCCAGTGCCGGCAGCAGCCCGCTGCCGCCGGACAAGGGCATGCAGCCTCTGGCGGACAAGGGCGTTTACGGCCTCTGCCGCCATCCCGGAGTCCTGTGGCTGGGAATGGTGCTGCTCTGTCTGTGGGGGCTGGCCGGGGAGCCGGCTATGGGGGCGGCCTTCGGGCTGTTCACCGGGCTGGACATTGTGTATGTCTGGTGGCAGGACCGCTTCGTCTTTCCCAAAACCATCCAGGGGTATACCGAATATCAACAACGTGTCCCGTTTTTGCTGCCGGCCTGGCCGCGAAAACCCAGGGGAGGAAACACCCGATGACCTTTGAAGAAAAGCTGAATCAGTCGTCTCCCGCCGAGGTGTGGGAGGAATATTGCGGATTTCTGGACCTTTCCATGGCGGAATACATGGAGATCCAGCGCCGGCTGCTGATGGAGCAGGTGGAGCTCATGGCCGCCTGCCCCCTGGGCCGCCGCTTTTTCGGCGACCGGCCTCCCCGGTCGGTGGAGGAATTCCGCCAGCGGGTGCCCCTCACCAGCTTTGGCGACTACGCCGACGTACTGCTGACCAAAAAGGAGGACATGCTGCCGGCCAAGCCGGTGGTGTGGCTGCGCACCACCTGGGAGGGGGGCGACTACCCCTCCAAGTGGGCCCCCTACACCGAGAGCATGCTCCAGACCTACAAAACCAATATCCTGGCGGCCATGATTCTGTCCACCAGCACCGGCCGGGGCCGGTTCCGGGTGCGGCCCGGGGCCCGGGTGCTGTACAGCCTGGCCCCCATGCCCTACGCCACCGGCCTGTTCCCGGAGCTCATCGACAGCGAGATCCGGCTGCGGTTCCTGCCCCCGGTGCGGGAGGCCCGCAAGCTGTCCTTCGGCCAGCAGGCCCGCAAGGGATACAAGCTGGCGGCTCAGCATGGCATGAACCTGTTTTTCGGCATGAGCAGCGTGCTCTACGGCACCACCCGCAACCTGGAAAGCATCAGCGGCGGCGGCAGCGGCGGGCTGAAAAGCCTGGTGGGCATGAGCCCCCGGATGATCTGGCGGCTGCTCACGGCGCTGTACCGCTGCAAGCGGGACGGGGAGCCCCTGCGCCCCCGGGACCTGTTCCGGCTGGACGGCTTTGTCTGCGTGGGCACCGATACCAACCTCTACCGGGACGAGCTGACCAAAGCCTGGGGCCTGCGGCCGCTGGAGATCGCCGGCGGCACCGAGCCCTCCTGTATGGGCACCGAGACCTGGAGCAAAAACGGGCTGGTGCTCTTCCCCGACGCCTGTTTCTATGAGTTCATCCCCGAGCAGGAGATGCTGAAAAATCTCCGGGACCCCAGCTACCAGCCCCGCACCTATCTCATGGACCAGCTGGCCGCGGGCCAGAAATACGAGCTGGTGATCACGGTGCTCAAGGGCGGCGCCTTCCTGCGCTACCGGGTGGGGGATGTCTACCGCTGTGTGCGGATGAAAAATCCCCAGGACGGCCTGGACCTGCCCCAGTTTGAATACATCGACCGCATCCCCACCGTCATCGACATCGCGGGCTTTACCCGCATCACCCAGCGGGAGATCACCAAGGTGGTGGAGATGTCCAGCCTGCCGGTGTCCGACTGGTTCGCCGTCAAGGAGTACGACGAGCGGGGCCACTCCTACCTGCATCTGTATGTGGAGCTGCAGGCGGGTTCCAAGCAGAGCCTGGTGCTGAGCCAGAAGATCCTGCAGGAGCATCTGGCGGTGTATTTCCGCTACTACGACGGCGACTACAACGACCTCAAGCGGCTGCTGGATATCGACCCCCTGCAGGTGACTATGCTGCCCGCGGGCACCATCGCCGATTACCAGGCCAGCACCGGCAGCGCCATCCCCAAGGTGGGCGCGCCCCTGGAAACGGTGCTGGATCTGTTGGATTTTATGCGCAAGCAGAAAGGAGAGTGAGCCCATGGACCAGCTGAACGAGCGGCTGTTCATCATTGTGCCGCTGGTATCCATGCTCTGCAACACCTTTTTGCTGCTAACGGTATGCAGTGCCAAAAAGGACCGGCAGATCCATGCCTTTATGGCGCTGCTGCTCTGCTTCACCGCCTGGTGCGGCGGCTCGCTGTTCATGCGCATGATGCTGTATCCGGGGCCGGAATTCTGGTACCGGGTGTCCATTCTGGGCATCTTTTTCACCCCGCTGTTCATCTACAACTTCATGCACTACTTCACCGAGACCCGGGGCACCTTTGTGCTGCGGCTGCTGTTTGTGGTGTGGATTCCCATGGCGCTGCTGAATCTGGGCAACGTCTTTATCACCGCCCCCCATATGGTGGTGCAGGACGGGGTGCGCCGGTTCGAGTACGGCGTGTCCCCCTGGCTGGTGCTGCCGGTGGTGCTGGCGGCCATCACCCTTTTGGGCGCCTGGCGGCTGGGCGCCCGCAGCGTCCGGGAGGACCGCATCCCCTTTGCCCGGTTCCGGCCCTTGGTGGTGGGGGTGGCGGTGCTGTTTGCCGGCACCGTGGCCGCGGCCCTGCCCCAGATGGTATCTCTGCCCATCGACACCTTTGTCTGCGGCGTCAACGCCATCTGCCTGTACTATGCCCTGTACACCAAGCGGCTGGTACAGCTGCGCAGCTTTGCCTCCAACGCCCCCAGCTATCTCATTGCGGTGCTGTTTTCCACTTTGATGCTGGTGACCTCTTACAGCAGTTTCGACCGCTTTTACCGCAGCAATTTCTCCGCCTATCTGGACTATGAGCCCATCGCCACGGCGGTGGCCTTTTCGCTGCTCACCATGCTGCTGTACATGCTGGTGCGCCGTCTGGCCGACAACCTGCTGGACAAGAGCCAGCGCAACCAGGAGGCCGAGCTGCGCCGTTTTTCCACCGAGGTGACCAAGACACTGGAACTGGAAAAGATTCTGGCCCTCTACCAGGACTTTTTGCAGCAGAATCTGCCGGGCAAGATCGCCCGGGTGTTCCTGCTGGACAAAAACACCGGGGAATACCGGGTGGCCGGCTGCACCAACGCCTCGCTGGCCTGGGGGGATTCCATCGCCGCCGACAGCCCCCTCATTCCCTGGCTGCGAGAAAAGGGCTACGGTCTGCGGTATGTCGATTTTCAGCATACCCGGGTCTACCGTTCCATGTGGGAAAAGGAAAAGCAGCGGTTTGCCGAGATGAAGGTCAGTTTCCTGCTTCCGGTGATGGAGGACCAGGAGCTGGTGGCCATCACGGTGTTTTCCGACCAGGAGTCCGAAGACCGCAGCCGTCCCTTCACAGCGGGGGAAATCGCCTTTCTGGAATCCATGGCGGCGGTGCTGTCCATGGCGCTGAAAAACGCCTCCCTCTACACCTCCCTGGAAAACCGGGCCCGGCGGGACTCCATGACCAACCTCTACAACCGCAGCTATTTCACCGAATGTGTCCGGCGGGACTTTGAGCTCTGCCGCCACAGCGAGCTGTCTTTGCTGCTCATCAGCTTTGACGATTTCGGGCTGTACAACGAGCTGTACGGCATCCAGGAAGGGGACAGCATCCTCAAAAAGTTCGCCGCCCAGCTGGAGCTGCTGGCCGGCAGCCGGGGCATGGTGGCCCGGTACGGCGGCAAGGAATTTGCCCTCAGCTTCCCCTTCTGCCCGGCGGCGGTGGCCGAGGAATGCGCCCGGCGGGCCCGCCAGTGGCTGGAGGAGGAAACGGTGGGCGCTGGCAGCAAGACCAAGCGGTTCCTCACCTTCAGCGCCGGCATCAGCGCCTATCCTCTGGCGGCGGCCAACCCCGACCAGCTGTTCAGCTACGCCAACATGGCCCTGTATTCGGCCAAATCCCGGGGCAAAAACCGCATCGAGGTCTATGACCCCGCCGCCCGCAGCAAGTCCCCGGAACAGAGCGGCCAGGAGCGCCGCAAGCTGGCGGACAACTGCGCCCCCACCATCTACGCCCTCACCGCCGCGGTAGACGCCAAGGACCACTACACCTTCAGCCATTCCAACAATGTGGCGGTGTATGCCTCCCAGCTGGCGGCGGCGGTGCCCCTGGACGCCGACCATGTGGAGATCGTGCGCCAGGCGGGGCTGCTCCACGATATCGGCAAGATCGGCATTCCCGAAGCCATCCTCACCAAGAGCGGACGGCTCACCGCCGAGGAATACGACATCATGAAGCAGCATGTGGAGGGCGCCATTGCCATGATCAAGTACCTGCCCTCTCTGGACTACGTCATCCCCTCGGTGATCGGCCACCACGAGCGGTGGGATGGCCGGGGCTATCCCCGGGGCCTGGCAGGGGAGCAGATTCCCGTGGCCGCCCGGTGCCTGTGCATCGCCGATTCCTTCGACGCTATGGTGTCCCGGCGCAGCTATAAGGAGGCCATGAGCGTGGAGGACGCTCTGGAGGAGATCCGCCGCAATCTGGGCACCCAGTTTGACCCCACCTTGGGCCAGCTGTTCATCCGGCTGGTGGAGGAGGGGACCGTCACCCTCCAGCGGCCCTCCGACCCCATCCCCACACCATAACAAAAAGGCGCGTTTTTGCCGGCAATCTCCGGGGCAAAAACGCGCCTTTTCTCTTTGAAAGAATAGAATTTACAGCTTTTGCAGCCACTCGGCGGCCAAAGTGCCGCTGCCCGAAAACATGGCCAGCAGGATCTTGTAAAAATCCCCGCCCTTGTGGATGAAGGCATCCCGGGCCGCCTCGGCGGTGGCCTGGTCGGGCATCAGCAAAGAAAGGCTGAACACCTCCCGGTCCAGCTCCTGGATGCGGCAGTCCAGCTGCCAGCCATCCCGGGTATGGCGCACCACCGCCTGGTTTTCGGCGGCCTTGCGGGCGTATTGCTGGGCCAGCACCGCAGCCTGCACCGCCTGTTCCCGCACGCTGCGGGGCAGATCGGTGAGCAGCAGGTCGGCCACCTTGCGCCCTTCGGGGGTGATGTGGTAGCGGCCCTTTTCCAGCAGTACCAGCTTTTGCTGCTCCAGATCGGCCAGCCCGGCGGCCAGCTCGAAATAGTTCACCAGCTGCTGTTCCAGCAGGGCGCTCTCCAGCTCCTGGCGGGAGAGAGGCTGGGCCACCGTGCGGATGAGGTAGCACAAGAGAATGCGGATCTGGGTGGTGTTGGTGAGTCCCCCGGGTTTCACCCCGGCGGTGAAAGCTTCGCGTGACATAGCCGCTGTGTCCCTCCTCGTTGAAAGTCCTGTATATTTTATTATACGAAGGCCGGCGGGCGGTTACAAGGGGCAATTTGCCGGAGGCTGGTCAAAGCGGGTCTCGATGAGCCGCCGGGCCCCCGGAGTGGAGTAGACCCAGTGGTCCAGCCGGCCCTCGGTGATGAAATACCGCAGGGGGATGAAATAGCTCTCTTGCAGCGCCGACAGGATCACCAGCTTGATCTTCATTTTGTCGGGCAGGATGTTCTTGATGTAGACGCTCACCACCTGGCCGGGGCTCAGCAGCCGGCTGCCCGGCTCGGCCAGACCCGC
The DNA here is from genome assembly GCA_019115305.1 of Candidatus Anaerofilum excrementigallinarum. Taxonomy (GTDB): domain Bacteria; phylum Bacillota; class Clostridia; order Oscillospirales; family Ruminococcaceae; genus Anaerofilum; species Anaerofilum excrementigallinarum. The sequence continues at coordinate 11,794 of DXDW01000012.1, read as the reverse complement.
CAGATTGGGGGCCAGCTCCACAAACACCCCGTATTCCTCCACGCTGCGCACAATTCCCATCACCGTTTCCCCGGGTGCAAACAGATCGGCGTTCTGCTGCCAAGTGCCCAGCAGCTCCCGCAAGGTGAGCACCAGCCGGCCCTGGCGGTCGATGGCCCGCACGGCGCAGCGCAGCTGCTGGCCGGGGCGCACCCGGTCGGCGGGGGAGGCGATGCGGGACACCGACAGGCAGTCGATGGGCAGCAAAGCCGCAATGCCGCAGCCCACGTCACAGAAGGCCCCGAAGGGTTCGATGTGGGTGACGGTGCAGGGGATGATGTCCCCGGGAACCAGCCGGCTCAGATACTGCTCCCGGCAGGCCCGCTGGGCCCGGGCCCGGCTCAGCAGGGCCACCGGGCCGGAGGGGCCTTCGGTGAAGCCGGTGACCACAAAGCACACCTGCCGCCCCACCCGGGTAAGCACCGCGATGGGCCGCACCGTCCCTTCCCGGATGCCGTCGGCGCACTCCTCGTAGGGCATCACCCCCTCGCAGTCGGCAAAGCGAAAGCGCAGCTGCTTTTGGGCGTCGAAGGCCCGGGCCCGGTTTTCCAGAATACGGCCGCTCTCCATGGCCTGCCGCAGCTGCTGGCAGCCCAGGGAGGCGGAGGGGCAGCCCCGGCCCTCGGTTTCAAATTCCGTCATTTCAGTTTCCTCCTCGTTGGTACAGTCACCGCGCCGCGGGCGGCAGGCGGTCTCGGTACACTATATGCGCCGCCGGGGGCGGATATATGCCCCTTTTGGGGGACTGTCAGGGGAGATTGGGGCCGGGAAAGTGGGACGGCGGGCAAAATTTCGCCTTTTTCCCGCGGTTAAGAATTGCGCCAAGGGCCGCGGCGTACTATAATAGATACTGCGCTGCAACAGTGCAGCTGTCCCGAAAGGAGATTACCAACCATGGATGTACGGGTAAACGATACCATCCAGACCCGCAAGCCTCACCCCTGCGGCAACAGCAGCTTTCTGGTGCTGCGGGTGGGGATGGATTTCCGCATTCGATGCACCAAATGCGGCCGCGAGGTGATGGTGCCCCGGGCCAAGATAGAGAAGAATATCAAAAAGGTCCTGCGCCCCGAAGGCGGGGAGGAGTGAGCCTATGATGGAGAAACTGCGCCAGGTGCGCCGGCGGTTCGAGGAGATCAACCATGCCCTTCAGGACGCCGCCAGCCTCCAGGACAGCACCCGCTACCGGGACCTGATGAAGGAATACCATTCTTTGGAGCCCTTGGTCCAGGCCATACAGGACTACGAAAACGCGGAAGCCGAATACCAGGAGGCCACCCAGCTGCTGGAGGAAGGGGACACCGACGCCGATCTGCGCCAGATGGCCCGCCAGCAGCTGACCGACAGCCGCCGCCAGATGGACCAGACTCGCCAGCAGATCAAGCTGCTGCTGCTCCCCAAAGACCCCCGGGACGACAAAAACGTGATTCTGGAACTGCGGGGCGGAGCCGGCGGCGAGGAAGCCGCCCTGTTCGCCCACAGCCTGCTGCGGATGTACACCATGTACGCCGCCGCCCGTGGCTGGCGCACCGAGCTGCTGGCCAGCAGCGAGACCGGCCTGGGAGGCATTAAGGAAGCCAGCCTGCTGGTGGAGGGCGCGGGAGCCTACAGCCGTCTCAAGTTTGAGAGCGGCGTCCACCGGGTCCAGCGTGTCCCTGAAACCGAGACCCAGGGCCGGGTGCACACCTCCACCGTCACGGTGGCGGTGATGGCCGAAGCCGAAGAGGTGGACCTGGAGCTGGACCCCGCCGATCTGCGCATCGACACCTTCCGGTCCTCGGGGGCAGGGGGCCAGCACATCAACAAGACCTCCAGCGCCATCCGGGTCACCCACCTGCCCACCGGCATGGTGGTGGAATGCCAGGACGAGCGCAGCCAGTACAAAAACAAGGACAAAGCCCTCAAGGTGCTGCGCAGCCGGCTGCTGGCCCAGAAACAGGCCGAGCAGAAGGATGCCATCGACGCCGCCCGCCGCAGCCAGGTGGGCACCGGCGACCGCAGCGAGCGCATCCGCACCTATAACTTTCCCCAGGGCCGGCTCACCGATCATCGGGTGGGTCTGACCCTCTATCGGCTGGACAGCGTCATGGACGGGGATCTGGACGAGATCATCGACGCCCTCATCACCGCCGACCAGGCCGAAAAACTGCAAACTACGGAGGAGTAAACTCTATGGAAACATTGCTGCAGGCAGCCGACCAGCAGTCGGTGGCTGCCGCTGCCGCGCTGCTGCGCCAGGGCCAGGTGGTGGGCATTCCCACCGAAACGGTCTATGGCCTGGCCGCCAACGCCATGGACGGCGCGGCTGTGAAACGGATATTTGAGGCCAAGGGCCGCCCCCAGGACAACCCCCTGATTGTGCATATCCACCAGGTGGAGATGTGGAGCCAGGTGGTGGCCGAGGTTACGCCCCAGGCCCGGGCCCTGGCCGATGCCTTCTGGCCCGGCCCTCTCACCATCATTCTGCCCCGGGGCAGCCAGGTGTCGGACGAGGTCTGCGCCGGGCTGGACACGGTGGCGGTGCGGATGCCCAGCCACCCGGTGGCCCGGGCGGTGATCGCCGCCTGCGGTCTGCCTCTGGCGGCCCCATCGGCCAATCTGTCGGGCAGTCCCAGCCCCACCACCGCCGCCCATGTGATGGCGGATATGCAGGGGCGCATCCCCATGATCCTGGACGGCGGCGCCTGCCAGGTGGGGGTGGAGTCCACGGTGGTGACGTTGGCCGGGGAAAAGCCGGTGCTGCTGCGCCCCGGCTACATCACCCAGCAGCAGCTGGAACAGGCGCTGGGGGAGCCGGTGGAACTGGCCGGCGCCGTCACCCGTCAGCTGCAAAAAGGGGAGGTGGCCCGCAGTCCCGGCATGAAGTATAAGCACTACGCCCCCAAGGCCGAGGTGACCATCCTCAAAGGCAGCCTGGAAAACTACCGGGCCTACCTGGCCGATCACAGCGGCGAGGGCGTGTTCGCCCTCTGCTTTGAAGGGGAGGAGAAGGGGCTGGAAACGCCCTTTGTCACCTATGGCAAGGCCGACGACCCCGCCTCCCAAGCCCGGGAGCTGTTCGGCGCCCTGCGCCGTCTGGACGCCCTGGGAGCCAAAACCGTCTATGCCCGCTGTCCCGGCACCACCGGGGTATCCCTGGCCGTTTATAATCGGCTGCTGCGGGCGGCGGCCTTCCGGGTGGTGGAAGTATGAGCTGCGCTCTCATCGCCATCACCGGCCGCAGCGGCAGCGGGAAATCCCAGGTGCGCCGGCTCTACGAGAGCCAGGGCTGGCCGGTCTGCGACGCCGACCTGGTAGCCCGGCAGGTGCTGGAACCGGGCAGCGATTGTCTGCCTTTGCTGCAGCAGCGGTTCGGGGCGGATATTCTGGATGAGCAGGGGAATCTGCGCCGGCGTCTGCTGGCCGACCGTGCCTTTGCCACCCCCGAAGGCACCGCCGATCTCACTTCTATCACCCACCCCGAGATTCTGCGCCGTATTCTGGAGCAGCACCGCCAGGCCGAAAAGGCCGGCAGCCCGCTGTTTTTTGTGGACGGCGCGGTGATCGTGGGCTACTCCTTACAGCCCTATTGCCGGCGCATCGTACTGGTGCGCACCGGCGACGCCGTGGCCTGCCAGCGCATCTGCGCCCGGGACGGCATCTCCCCCGAGGCGGCCCAAAGACGGCTGGACGCCCAGACCCCGCTGCCGGTGCTGGAAGCCGCGGCGGATTATATCATCGATAACGACCGCGACCCCGAAGCCCTGCGTCAGCGGGCGCTGGAGGTGCTGGAACAGATTGTGCGGGAGGTGGCGGATGAAGCGTAAGCGTAAAGCCCTGCGCATGCTGCTGCTTGCGGCGGCGGTATGCCTGGTCTGCCTGCCGCTGCTGCGGCTGGGCCTGCACCGGATGGATCTGGTGCGCTACCCCAAAAAATACCAGGAGATCATCGAAAAATGGGCGGCGGAGTACGAGCTGGACCCCCACATCCTCTATGCGGTGGTGCGCACCGAAAGCGGCTTTGACCCCGACGCCGTGTCCGACGCAGGGGCCCGGGGCCTGATGCAGATCACCGAGGAGACCTTCGCCTGGATCAAGCTCAAATGCGCCCCCTACGAGGAGATCACCTTCGACGATCTCTTTGATCCCGACGTCAATGTGCGGTTCGGGGCTTATTTCATCTCCCGCAGCCTGGAACGCTACGGGGGGGATCTCTCCACCGCCGCGGCCGCCTATCACAGCGGCTGGGGGACGGTGGACCGCCTGCTGGAGGAAGGGTACAGCGCCGACGGAGTCACCCTCAATGGTTATCCCTATCCCCAGATGAATTTTTATGTTTACAAAATCAACCGCAGCTACGACAAATATACCCAGCTGTACGGTGAATGAACCACGCTGTTTCCGACAGGGGCCGGCCAGTTCCGGCCTCTGCCGGCAGAGATAGAGAAAGGAAGTATCCAAGATGGAAAACGCAAAAGATCTGGCAGCAAAGCTGCTCTACAAGGCACCCCATGCCGCCGACGCCCAGCCTGAGCGCATGGCCGAGGTACAGGCGTTCTGCGAGGGGTATAAGAAGTTCCTGGACCAGGGCAAGACCGAGCGGGAGGCCGTGACCTACAGCGAACAGCTGCTGAAAGAGGCCGGCTACCGTCCCTTTGTGCGGGGCATGCAGCTGCAGCCCGGCGACAAGGTGTACTACATCAACCGTGAGAAGTGCATTCTGGCTTCCACCATCGGCACCCGGCCCCTGGAGGACGGCCTGCACATCAACGCCGCCCACATCGACGCCCCCCGCCTGGACCTGAAGCCCATGCCCCTCTACGAGAAGGACGACCTGGCCCTGTTCAAGACCCACTACTACGGCGGCATCCGCAAGTACCAGTGGGTGGCCACCCCCCTGGCCCTGCACGGCGTTGTCTACAAGAACGACGGCGAGAAGGTGGAGATCCGCATCGGCGAGGAGGCCGGCGATCCCGTGTTCTGCATCACCGACCTGCTGCCCCATCTGGCCGCTGACCAGAACAAGCGCACTCTGGCCGACGGCGTCCGGGGCGAGGAGCTGAACATTCTGGTGGGCAGCCTGCCCTTTGCCGACGAAGAGGCCACCGAGCGGATCAAGCTGTACACCATGCAGCTGCTCAACGAAAAATACGGCATCACCGAGCGGGACTTCATCCGTGCCGAGGTGGAGGCTGTGCCCGCCGCCCGCGCCGCCGATGTGGGCTTTGACCGCGGCCTGGTGGGCGGCTACGCCCAGGACGACCGCAGCTGCGCTTACACCGCGCTGATGGCCGAGATCGAGTGCACCAACCCTGCCTTCACCACCCTCTGTGTCCTCACCGATAAAGAGGAGATCGGCAGCGTGGGCTACACCGGTCTGTCCAGTGATTTCATGCTCAACTACATCCGCAAGCTGGCTGCCTGCACCGGCGCCGACGTGGTGGAGGTGCTGGAGCACTCCCGCTGCCTGTCCGCCGACGTGAGCGCCGCTTACGATCCCACCTTCAGCGACGCCTTCGAGGCCCGCAACAGCACCTACGTCAACCGCGGCGTGGCTCTGATCAAGTACACCGGCAGCCGCGGCAAGGGCGGCACCAACGACGCCAATGCCGAGATGATGGACTATGCCGTGCGCATGCTGGATAAAGCCGGCGTGGTGTGGCAGACCGGCGAGCTGGGCAAGGTGGACCAGGGCGGCGGCGGCACCGTGGCTCTGATGATCGCCTCTCTGGGCGTGGACACCGTGGACCTGGGTGTGCCGGTGCTGTCCATGCACTCTCCCTTTGAGGTCACCGCCAAGGCCGACGTCTACAACACCTACCGGGCCTTTGCAACCTTCGCCGCCAGCGAGGTATAAAAGGGCTGAATTGGCCGTAAAACCTTTCGCCGCTCTCCTTTCTCTTTTGGGGGAAGGAGGGCGGCGCTTTTTCTTATTAAAAATGATCTTTGGAAAAAACAAAAAAATTAAAAGAAAAGTGTTGACAAATGGGATATCGGATGGTATACTAATAAAGCGCTGAGGGCACGGCCACAAAGCGAAGGCCCGTGGGGGTGTAGCTCACTTGGGAGAGCGCTTGAATGGCATTCAAGAGGTAAGGCGTTCGATCCCCCTCATCTCCACCACAAAGCACCAGTCGAAAGACTGGTGCTTTTTTCCTTACTGCCGTTTGGAAAAGGCGGCAGAGGACCTTCATTTCGCACAGAAAAAACAGCGCTTTCCGCAAAAGCGGCAGCGGATGAATCAGCAGGGGACAGGGGATACAAACACCCCTTTCCCGCACAGCCGGCAGGGCCGGACGATGGAAAACATCGTCCGGCCCTGTTTTTTCTTTTCTTTACAAACCTTAAGAAAACGCAAAGGCAAAGTGAAGAATGGGCTGGTATACTCCTATTCGAAAGGAGGCGCAGAGCATGAAAGAACTTTCGCGGCGGGCCCGGCCCATCATCGAGGTGAAGGGCCTGCGCAAGGAATATCCCCTGGGGGATGAAACGGTGGTAGCCCTCAAACATATCGACCTGCAGATCATGCGGGGGGAGATCTGCTGCATTTTCGGCACCTCAGGTTCGGGCAAAAGTACTTTGCTCAACCAGCTGGCAGGGATGGAAAAGCCCACCCGAGGCGAGGTGCGGATCGGCGGCGTGCCCATCTCCCGTCTCAACGAAGAACAGCTGGCCGCCTTCCGGCAGAAGCATCTGGGTTTTGTGTTCCAGGCGTACAATTTGCTGCCGGGACTCACCGCCACCGAAAACGTGGCCATGCCGCTGTTGTTCCGGGGCGTGCCGCCGGCTCAGCGGGAGGCTGCCGCCCGCAAAATGCTCTGCCGGGTGGGTCTGTCCCACCGGCTGGACCACTACCCCGGCCAGATGTCGGGCGGCCAGCAGCAGCGGGCGGGCATCGCCCGGGCTTTTCTGGCACGGCCTGATGTGGTCTTTGCCGACGAGCCCACCGGAAACCTGGACTCCAAAACCACCGTGGAAGTGATGCAGATGATCTGCGGCTTTGCCCGGGATTTTCACCAGACCATCGTTCTCGTGACCCACGACCCCGAAATGGCCAAATATGCCGACCGCATCGTGAAGCTTATCGATGGCGAGATCGTAAGCGACGAAGTAATCAGGAGGGAAAATACATGAAATATCCGTATCTGAAACGCACCGCCGCCGCCCTGCTGGCGGCCCTTGTGCTGGCGGGCTGCCCCGCCGCTGTCTTTGCCGGCGAGCCCGAAGCTCCCGTCTCCCAGGCCGAAAGCGCCTCGGTGGCTCCGGCGGTTTTGATGAGCCGGAGCGAGATGGCCGGACCTCTGGCAGCCGGCCAGGAGACCGAACTGACCATCTCCTTCCAGAACCTGGGCAGTGTCCCCCTGCGCGCCCCGGTGGCCGCCTTCACCCCCTCCGAGGGGCTGGCCCTCACCGGTTCCGCTTCCTCCTTTGCCATGGAAGATATCCCCGCCGGCGGCACCGGCCAGGTGAAGGTACGGGTAAAGGCTGCGGACTCCGCCACTGCCGACCAGAGCCTGGGGGCAGAGCTGCGGTTCGGCTACGAAGCCGACGGCTCCGAGGTCCGGGGCACTGCCTCCGACCGCATCCCGGTGCCGGTATCGGCCAAAAAGGCGACGGTGCAGCCGGTGGTGCTCATGAGCCGGTCGGCGGTGTCCAGCCCCATCTCTCCTGGCGAGGAATTTTATCTGGACATCTCCTTTGAAAACAAGGGGGATACGGCCGTCACCGGGGCGTCGGCGGCCATCACGGTCTCCGAGGGGCTCAGCCTTCTCAACGACACCTCCACTTTGGCGGTGCCGGACATTGCCCCCGGCAAAAGCGCCAGCGTCAAGGTGCGGCTGAAAGGCGCCAAGGAGATCACCTCCGCCAGCCAGAGCCTTTCGGTGGAGCTGCGCTTTGCCTACGAGAGCGCCGGAGCCCTGGCCCAGGGAATGGCCTCCGACCGCATCAACATTCCCGCCAAGGCCGCGGCGGCTTCCTCGTCCGCAACAGACAAGCCCGACGCCCCGGTGCCCAACATCGTGATCCAGAAATTCGGCTATGGGGACAAAACCGTTTCCGCCGGGGGAAAATTTCCGCTTTCTTTCACCTTCCAGAACACCGGCTCTCTGCGCTGTGAAAACATCGTGGTCACGGTGGACGGCGGCGAAAACTTCACGGTGGACGGAGCCACCAACACCTACCACTACAAGGCCCTGGACGCCGGCAAAAGCCAGGAGCAGGAAGTCGCCATGCAGGCGGTGCCGGCCAGCAAAAGCGGCGCCCAGCCCATTTCGGTGGCCTTCCGCTACGAATACGTGGACGGCAGCAAGCGGGCCTCGGTGACCAATGAGATCAAGGTGTCGGTGCCGGTATCCCAGCCCGACCGGTTCCAGATCAGCGCCCCCAATACCGCCATCTCGCTGCGGGAAGGGGAAGAAGGGGAACTGACTCTGCCCTATGTGAACAAGGGAAAGGCCGAAGTGGCCAATGTGGAAGCCGAGCTGGTAGGGGAGGGCTTCACCTCTCCCGCCCGGACCCAGTATCTGGGCAATATTGCCGCCGGCGCTTCGGGCAGCATCGGCTTTGCCTTCACCCCGGACAAGGCGGGCCCCCTCAAGGCCACTGTGAAGATCACCTACGAGGACGCCGACCAGAAGGTGCAGACCCGGGAGTTCCCGGTCTCTCTGACGGTGGACGAGCCCATGCCCGAAGAAGATTTCGATATTCCCGCCGAGCCCGCTCCCTCCCGGGGTCTGCGGCCCTGGATGCTGGCTATCCCCGCAGCCCTGGCCGTGGTGCTGGGAGGCGGACTGTGGCTGCTGCGGCGCAAAAAGCAGCAGCTGCCCGAGGAAGGCAACTGGACCTATGACGACTACGACCAGCAGGACGGGGAGGAATGACCGTGCGCAAACAGGACCTTTTCAAGCTGTGCATACAGAATTTACTGCGCAAAAAATCCCGCACCTTTCTCACCGTGCTGGGAGTGGTGATCGGCGGCTGTTCCATCGTCATCATGGTGTCTTTGGGCATCGGCATGAAGGAGGCCCAGGAAAAGCTGCTGTCCGAACTGGGGGACCTGACCATCATCACGGTGAGCCGGGCCCAGAGCGGACGCAGCAAAACCAAACTGGATGACGCTTTGGTCAAGCGCATCCGGGAGCTGGACGGGGTGGAGGCAGTGACCCCAAAACAGAGCCTGGATGTGGAATCCGTCCGGCTCTACGCCGGCAACGGCAACCGCTATGTGGCCGACTGGACCGGCATGATGGGACTGGACGCCGCCAGCATGGAAAAGATGGGCTTTTCCATCCAGGAGGGCGGCCCCATCCAGAAAAGCGGCGACGTGGTGGTGGGACAGTACACCGCCTACTCCTTCCGGGACACTTTGCGCCCCGAGGGCTCGGATATGGTCAGCCGCTGGGATGGACCCATGGACGAAGCAGGCAATCTGCTGAACCCGCCGGATCCCTATTTTGATATTCTCAAGCAAAAACTGACCTTGGTGGTGGAAAACCAGGACACCACCATCACCATCCCCCTCAACCCCGTGGGGCTGGTCAAGGAGGACTACTCCAAGGGCAGCGAGACATCGGAAGGAATCATCATGAGCCTGAGCGATATGAAAAAGATCGCCGAAAAGCTCCATGCCATCAAGAAAAATTCCTCTCCCTACCAGAACATTCTGGTGAAGGTCAGCGATATCTCCCGGGTGGCCGACGTGGAAGGCCAGATCAAGGCCATGGGCTGCGCCACCGAATCCATGGAGAGCATCCGCAAGCCCATGGAAAAGCAGGCCCGGCAAAAGCAGATGATGCTGGGCGGATTGGGAGCCATCTCGCTGGTGGTGGCGGCCATCGGCATCACAAACACCATGATCATGTCCATTTCCGAGCGCACCAAGGAAATCGGCATTATGAAGGCCCTGGGCTGCTATGTGCGGGATATCCGGGCGCTGTTTCTGGCCGAAGCCGGGGCCATCGGCTTTTTGGGCGGGCTGGCCAGCTGTGTCATCAGCTTTGTGGCGGCCCTCATTGCCAATCTGGCGGTGATGGGCGGACCATCGGTGGAAAATCTGCGCCTGGCGCTGCTGGGCGGAGAGGGAGCCAGCCGGATCTGCGTGGTGCCGGTGTGGCTGCTGCTGTTCGCCATCGGTTTCTCGGTGTGCATCGGACTGGGGTCCGGTTATTATCCGGCCAACCGTGCGGTGCGCATCCCCGCTCTGGAAGCTATCAAAAGCGACTGAAGAGCGGTTTATATAGATGAAAAGGCGCTGCCGCCTTCCCACTATGGGGAAAGCGGCGGCGCCTTTTCCATTTTTAAGGGCATAGGGGAAGAAGAATCACAAATTCGGTGGTGCGGCCGGGGGCGGGGCGGTTTTCCAGCCGGATGCTGCCGCCGTGCTTTTCCACGATCCGCCGGGTGATGGCCAGGCCCAGGCCGCTGCCGCTGCCCGAGCGGGCGTCGCTGCCCACCACAAAGGGCTCGAAGATGCTCTGCCGCCGTTCGGGGGGGATGCCTTCGCCATTGTCGGCCACCCGCAGCAGGGCGTTTGCACCCTCTTTTTCCAGCTGCACAAACAAAAGGGTGCCCAGCCGGTTGTGGCGCAGAGCGTTGGACAGCAGGTTGTCCAGCACCCGGCGCAGCTGCAGTTCGTCCAGCATGCAGAACAGGGGAGCGTCGGGGATGTCGGGTTCCAGAGAGAAGCCGGCCAGGTCGATCTCGTCGTACTTGGCGGCCAGGTATTCCCGCAGAAATTCGCACAGGTCCGTGCGCCGGGGATGCAGCACAAAGGCCGGGTGTTCCACCTTGCTGTATTCGTGGAAGCTGCTCGTCAGCTGGGCCAAAGTGTTCACCTTCTGCTGGATGGCCCGCAGGTAGCGATCGGTTCCCTCGGGGGGCACCTTGCCGTCGCAGATGGCGTCGATGTAGCCGGAGATCACGGTGATGGGGGTTTTCAGGTCGTGGGATATGTCGGCAATGAGCTTTTGCCGGCCCTGGTCCAGCTGCTGGCGGCGGGCTTCGCTTTCGGCCAGCTGGGCGGAAAGGCGGTCCAGACTTTCCCCGATGCGACGGATCTCCCGGGGACCGCTGCAGCTGCCCACCCGTACCGGGCGGCCGGTGGCCTGGCCCTCCAGCGCCAGGTTGATGCGCTGCAATGGACGGGCGATGCGCCGGCGCAGCCACCAGATAAACAGCCCGGCGTCGGCCAGATAGAGGGGCAGGCAGAGCAGCCAGACGCGTTGGCTTTGCTGGTAGCGGGCCAGGTAATCGGCATCGGTGAGGGCTTTTTCCCGCAGCAGCATGGTGCGGGGCTGGCCGTCGCTGCCCACAAAATCGTATCGCTGGAGAGAATCGCTGCCAAAGCGGCTTTGGGTGAGGTAGCGGTATTCTGCGGCAGTATAGCCGGTGCGGCCATCTCCCAAATCGCCGAACACCACCTGGTAGTCGGCGTCCAGAACCAGCATCTGGGGTTCTTCCAGATCGTAGTCCTGGCGGATCACCAGGCGGCGCAGGCCGTTCTGGGCGTTTTGGGTGTAGCTGGTCACCTCAACGATGCTGCCGTAGGGGGAGATGCAGTCCAGTTCGCCGGCGGAAAGCTGGGGGTCGAAATCATCGGCCGAAGCGTACGTCAGCCGCCCTCTTTGATCGTACACGGCAAAGGAGCTGCCGCTTTTGCCCAGATGTCCCTCCAGCGCGGAAAAATCCCCGGCGGCCAGAGCCGGGTCCTGCAGCAGAGATTCCCAGTTCATAGGGGCGTACACCTGGGCGATATAGATACCCCACAGGATGAAAA
>DXDW01000071.1 GCA_019115305.1 Candidatus Anaerofilum excrementigallinarum | reverse complement strand
AGCGCGTCTGCCAATTCCGCCACATCCGCATATTGGTCGGGGCAACAGGATTCGAACCTGCGGCATCGTGGTCCCAAACCACGCACTCTACCAAACTGAGCTATGCCCCGATTCGTCTTCCCGCCTGCCCGGGAATGCCTGTTTATTATATCCCCTTGGAGAAGATTTGTCAATCGTTTTTTCAAAAAAATTGTTTGATACACACTTCCAAGGGGATATGGCGGCGGAAAGCGGGCGGATTGCGTCGGTTTTGGACAAATTGGCGGTTTTTTTTGTGTGCGGACGAACAAAATTTGTTGTCGGACCCCTTTGTCTTTCTTGGACAAATGTGATACACTAATACAAATATCTTCTGTCCGCAAAGGGCATACAGAAGACCGGAGCCCGGCGTGGCTGCGGCGGAACATGCCCGCTACATCAATGCAGCGAAAAGGAGTATACAATATGGCCTATTATTTCAGCGAACCTTCCCGCACCTTTGGCGAGTACCTGTTGGTGCCCGGCTATTCTTCTTCGGAATGCATCCCTTCCGCAGTGAGCCTCAAGACGCCGCTGGTCAAGTACCGGAAAGGGCAGGAGGAATGCCCGCTGAGCATGAATATCCCCATGGTCAGCGCGATCATGCAGTCGGTCTCGGGTGACCGTCTGGCCATCGCTCTGGCAAAAGAGGGCGGTATTTCCTTTATTTATGGCAACCAGACCGTGGAGGACGAAGCGGCCATGGTAGCCCGGGTGAAGAGCTACAAAAAGGGCTTTGTCACCAGCGATTCCAACATCAAGCCCGACGCCACTTTGGCCGATATCCTGGCCCTGAAGGAGCGCACCGGCCATTCCACCGTGGCTGTCACCGACGACGGCACCGCCCACGGCAAGCTGCTGGGCATTGTGGGCAGCCGGGATTACCGCGTCAGCCGCATGGCCCCCTCCACTTTGGTGCGGGATTTCATGACTCCCTTTGAGCGTCTGGTCACCGCTCCCGATGGCACCACCCTGAAAAAGGCCAACGACATCATCTGGGACAACAAGCTCAACGCCCTGCCCCTGATCGACAAGGATCAGCACCTCACCTATATGGTGTTCCGCAAGGACTACGATTCCCACAAGGAGAACGTGCTGGAGCTGCTGGACGCCAACAAGAGCTATGTGGTGGGAGCGGGCATCAACACCCGTGACTACGCCGAGCGCGTGCCCGCTCTGGTAGAGGCCGGCGCCGATGTGCTCTGCATCGACTCCTCCGAGGGCTTCAGCGAGTGGCAGAGCCGCACCATCGCCTGGATTCGCGAGCGCTACGGCGACAAGGTGAAGGTGGGCGCAGGCAACGTGGTGGACCGGGACGGCTTCCGCTTTTTGGCCGAGGCCGGCGCCGACTTCGTGAAGATCGGCATCGGCGGCGGTTCCATCTGTATCACCCGTGAGACCAAGGGCATCGGCCGCGGTCAGGCTACCGCCGTTATTGAGGTGGCCAAGGCCCGGGACGAGTACTTTGCCGAGACCGGCATCTATGTGCCCATCTGCTCCGACGGCGGCATCGTACATGACTACCACATCACTTTGGCTCTGGCCATGGGCGCCGACTTCGTCATGCTGGGCCGTTACTTCGCCCGCTTCGACGAAAGCCCCACCAACAAGCTGCGCATCAATGGCAATTACGTCAAGGAGTACTGGGGCGAGGGCAGCAACCGCGCCCGCAACTGGCAGCGCTATGACCTGGGCGGCAACAAGAAGCTCAGCTTTGAGGAAGGCGTGGACAGCTACGTGCCCTACGCCGGCAGCCTGAAGGACGGCGTGGGCGTGACTTTGGCCAAGATCCGCAGCACCATGTGCAACTGCGGCGCTCTCACCATTCCCGAGCTGCAGGAAAAGGCCCGCCTGACCGTGGTTTCCTCCACCAGCATCGTGGAGGGCGGCAGCCACGACGTTATCCTGAAGAACAGCCCCTCCAACAACTGATATTTCCGTCGCATTCCGGCGGCCCGCCTGGCTTTGTGCCTTGCGGGCCGCCGCTTTTTAGCGCCGTGGCAATTCTGTGTTTACGCAGGGGCAAAAGAATGCTACAATAAATAGAAGCGCGGAATTGTGCAAAAGCGGGCCAAAGGTCCCGCCATCACCCCGCGGCATGTCGAAAACAAGGAGAGAAAAACAGGTATGTTGAAAATAGAACATCTTGCCTGGAGCACCCCCACCGGGGAAGAAGTCGTAAAAGACATCGATTTTGAACTGGGGGATGGCAAGCTGGTGGTGGTCACCGGCCCCAACGGCGGCGGCAAAACCAGTCTGGCCAAGCTGATCGCCGGCATCGAGACCCCCACCGCCGGCCGCATCGTCTTTGACGGCCAGGATATTTCCGGCCTGGATGTCACCCAGCGGGCCAAAGCGGGCATCGCCTACGCCTTCCAGCAGCCGGTGCGGTTCAAGGGCCTCACGGTGCGGGATCTGCTGGAGCTGGCCGCCGGCGGCAGCCTGCCCGAAGAGCAGCTCTGCGCCCTGCTGGGACAGGTGGGTCTGTGCGCCAACGAGTATATCGACCGCCAGATGGACACCTCCCTGTCGGGGGGCGAGAGCAAGCGCATCGAGATCGCCACGGTTCTGGCCCGCAAGGCCCGGCTGTCCATTTTCGACGAGCCGGAAGCCGGCATCGACCTGTGGAGCTTTTCCCGTCTGGTGGAGACCTTCCAGAGCTTGCGGGCCCGGCACACCGGCACTCTGCTGATCATCTCCCATCAGGAGCGCATCCTCTCCATCGCCGACGAGATCATCGTCATCGCCGGCGGCAAGGTGCGGATGGCCGGCCCGGGCAATGAGATTCTGCCCGAACTGCTGGCCGGGGAGCGGGCTGCCCGCTGCCCCCTGGGAAAGGAGGAAAGAAAATGAACAGCGTTACTGCCGAACTGCTGAAGCTGGTGGCCGATTACAAGGACGAATTTGACAAAGGCAATTTTGCCGGCGCCTACAATATCCGGGAGGACGGCCAGTGTGCCGGCCGCCAGTCCACCAAAAACATCACCATCACCTCCAAAACCGATCTGCCCGGGCTGGAAATTCATATCCGCCCCGGCACCAAGGGGGAGACGGTGTATATTCCCGCCTGCGTCACCCACAGCAACATCGACGATCTGGTCTACAACGATTTCTTTGTGGGCGAGGGCGCCGATGTGGTCATCGTGGCCGGCTGCGGTGTCCACAGCGACGGCGAGGAACAGGCCCGCCACAACGGCATCCATCGGTTTTTCCTGGAAAAAGGAGCTCATGTGGTCTACCGGGAAAAGCATGTGGGCACCGGCAGCGGCAAGGGTCAGCGCCGCATCGACCCGGTGACTGATGTGCACCTGGCCGAGGACGCAGTGCTGGAGATGGACACGGTTCAGCTGGGCGGCGTGGACCGCACCACCCGCAAGACCACCGGCGTGGTGGGTGCCCGGGCCAAGCTGCTGGTGCGGGAACGGCTGCTCACCGACGGCGAAGAATGGGCTCGCACCGATTTTGACGTGACCATGGAGGGAGAGGACTCCGGTGTGGACCTCATCTCCCGCTCGGTGGCACGGGGTCATTCTCACCAGGAGTTCAACTCCAACATCCGGGGCAACGCCCGGTGCACCGGCCATTCGGAGTGTGACGCCATTCTGTCGGAGCAGGGTACCGTGGTGGCGCAGCCCGCCCTGGAGGCCAACCACATCGACGCCAGCCTGATCCATGAGGCGGCCATCGGCAAGATCGCCGGAGAGCAGCTGCTCAAGCTGCGCACGTTGGGCCTCACCGAGGAAGAGGCCGAAGCCCGCATTGTAGAGGGCTTTTTGAAATAACGCAAGGGCCGCAGCGCCAAAAAAGCGGACCCCGCTTCCGATTGTCAGGAAACGGGGTCCGCTCTTTTGTTTGTTGGGTCCGGATTTACTGTGCCAGCAGTCCGTTCAGCTGGCTGATGAGGCCGCTGAGCTGTTCGGCCGAGAAGCTGCCGAAGCTGCGCAGTGCACGCAGGGGCATGCCGACCATTATCTGAGCGGCCATTTCGGCGTTGACGGCGGCAGAGGCCACCTCGCTGTCCTGGTCGCCGGTGAAATTGAAGCTCTTGATCATTTCGGTCACAAAGGGAGCCAGCCGGGGATCGGCCATGATCTCACCCAAAGTGGTGGTGGGAGAGACGGTGAAGGGCAGCCGGCGATCGGTGACAAATTCCAGTTCGCCGGTGAGCCGGATGTCGGCGCTGGAAGCGCCCACCAGCAGCTGGTATTTGCCGGCAGCGGCATACCAGTCGCCCAGTTCCTCGCTGTACCAGCTCAGGCTGCGGGCATCCAGTTCCATGGACACGGTTTTGCATTCGCCGGGCCGCAGCATCACCTTTTCAAAGCCCTTCAGCTCCTTGTCGGGGCGGCCGCCGGTACCGGTGAGATCCCGGACATACAGCTGGGCCACTGCCTTGCCGGCCATGAGACCGGTGTTGGTGATATCCAGCTGCACCGTCACCTTGCCGCCGTCCTCCAGCTTGGGGCTGGACAGGCGCAGGTTGGAGTAGGCAAAGGTGGTGTAGGAAAGACCGTGGCCGAAGGGGAACCGAACGGCCATCTTCTTTTTGTCGTAGTAGCGATATCCCACAAACACGCCCTCGGCATATTTCACATGCTTGCCGTCGCCGGGGAAGTTGAGGTAGGAGGGGTTGTCCTCCAGCTGCAGGGGGAAGGTCTCGGGCAGATGGCCGCAGGGGTTGGCCTCGCCGAACAGCAGAGCGTCGGTGGCGATGCCCACGCCCTGGCCGCCCAGGTACATCTCCAGAATGGCGCTGACCTTGTCGGCCCAGGGCATCTCCACCGGGCTGCCGTTGTGCAGCACCACCACGGTGTTGGGCTGTACGGCGGCGATCTGTTCGATCAGCTGGTTCTGGCAGGCGGGAATGTGCATATGGCTGCGGTCGTAGCCCTCGGACTCAAAGGAGTCGGGCAGACCGGCAAAGATCACGGCCACGTCGGCCTTGCGGGCGGCTTCTACGGCCTCGGCCTGCAGCTTTTCGTCCATCTCGTCTTTGTCATGGGCAAAGCCCAGGGCATATTCCACATGACCCTTGGCCAGGGCGCAGTCCAGAGCGTTGGATACCTGGCAGCTGTTGATATGGGAGGAGCCGCCGCCCTGGAACCGGGGGGTCTTGGCAAAGCCGCCGATGTAGGCGATCTTCTGGCTGCGGTTCAGGGGCAGAACGCCCTCGTTTTTCAGCAGTACAGCACATTCCTTTTCCAGTTCGGCAGACAGCTGGTGGTGGGCGTTGCGGTCAAATACGGCGTCTTCCCGGTTGTCGGCATAGCGGAACAGCACATCCAGAATGCGTTCCACCGCCCGGTCCAGCACAGCTTCGTCCAACCGGCCTTCCTTTACAGCGGCCACGATCTCGGCATCAGTCACACCGCCGGAAGCGGGCATTTCCAGCTCCAGGCCGGCTTCCAGCCCCTTTACCCGGTCGTTCACGGCGCCCCAGTCGCTCATCACATAGCCGTCAAAACCCCACTCGTCCCGCAGAATCTCGGTGAGCAGGTGCTTGTTTTCGCTGGCATATTCCCCGTTCACCTGGTTGTAGCTGCACATCAAAGTATAGGGATGGGCTTTCTTCACCACGGTTTCAAAACCGGCCAGGTAGATCTCCCGCAGGGTGCGCTCGTCCATGTCGGAGGAGCAGGTCATCCGCATGTGCTCCTGGTTGTTGGCGGCGTAATGCTTCAGGCTGGTGCCCACATGGTGGCTCTGCACACCTTCCACCTGGGCTGCGGCCAGCTCGCCGGCCAGATAGGGGTCCTCGGAAAAGTATTCAAAGTTGCGGCCGCAGAGAGGGCTGCGCTTGATGTTGATGGCGGGGCCCAGCAGCACCGACACATTTTCGGCCTGGCATTCCTGGCCCAGAGCGTCGCCCATGGTGCGCAGCAGCTGCCGGTCGAAGCTGGCAGCGGTGGCGCAGGCGGCGGGGAAGCAGACAGCCAGAATGGAATCGTTGATGCCCAGATGGTCAGCTTCGCCGGCCTGCTTGCGCAGTCCGTGAGGGCCGTCGGATACCATCACTTCGGGGATATCCAGCCGGGGCACGCTTTTCAACCGCCAAAAATCCTTGCCGGAACACATGCCGGCCTTTTCTTCCAGTGTCATCTGCGCCACAAGGGCTTTCAGATCGCGGGACATAGAATTTCCTCCTTCTTCCTTATCGGGCCTTCGGGGCCGCGAAAGAATTGTATAATACAAGATTAACACAAAACGATGCCGATTCCAACGTGGATTTTACAAAAAGCACAAAAGATTTACAAATTCGCGCTTTGAACTCTGCAACGCCGGGTGAGCTGCTGGTAGAGAAAAGCCATCAGGGCGAGCAGCACAAGCAGAAAGATCGGCAGCAGCCCTACCTGGATGTGGTTGGCAATGAGACCGAACAGCGGCGGCATCAGGCAGGTGCCGGTATAGGCACTGGCCATCTGGACGCCGATCAGCGCCTGGGAGCGGTCAGCGCCGAAGTGAGCGGGGGTGGAGTGGATGATGCAGGGATAAATGGGAGCGCAGCCCAGGCCGATGAGCAGCAGTCCCACCAGCGCACCGGTTGACCCTACCGGCAGCCCGAGGATGACGATTCCTGCACCCAGGATGCATTCGCCCAGCCGGATCATCTGGGAATCACTGAGCAGCATGGTCAAAAAGCCGCTGGCAGCCCGTCCGGCGGTGATGCCCAGGAAGAAGAGGGCGGCCCAGCGGGCGGCGGTCACTTCGTCCACGCCCCGCGCAAGAACCAGATAGCTGCTGGCCCAGAGAGAGGTGGTCTGCTCGATAGCACAGTAGCAGAAAAAGGTGCCCATTACCTGCTTGGCACCGGGAATAGCCAGCACCTGCCCCAGACTTAGGGCCGGAGCCTGCTGGCTGCCGCTGGTGTCGGCGTTTTTCCACAGAGGCAGGCTGAAAAGCAAAATCAAGGTAAGACCGATCTGCAGCAAAGAGATAATGCGGTAGCCGCCCTGCCAGCCGCTGCCTCCTGTGAGGGCGTAACTCATAATGTAAGGGCCCACCGAAGCGCCCACACCCCACATACAGTGCAGCCAGCTCATATGCCGGCTGGCATAGTGGAGAGCCACATAGTTGTTCAAAGCGGCGTCCACGCTGCCGGCGCCCAGGCCATAGGGGATGGCCCACAAGCAGAGCATCCAGAAGGAGCCGCTCACCGAAAAACCGAACAGAGCGGCAGCGGTCATGGCCACACTGATAGCCGTGACCTTGCCGGCGTCCAGTGCCTTAGTAAGACGGTCGCTCTGCAGGCTGGAAATAATGGTGCCCAGAGAAATGATCGTAGAGATGATTCCTGCAAAGGATACGGGCACCGCGAACTGCGGGTAGATCATAGGCCAGGCGGAGCCCAGCAGAGAGTCGGGCAATCCCAGACTGATAAAGGAAAGATAGA
>DXDW01000070.1 GCA_019115305.1 Candidatus Anaerofilum excrementigallinarum | reverse complement strand
GCAGTTTTCGGATTTTGGCGTGCTTTACCTCCACGGCCTCCACCACACCGTTGGCATAGGTTATATAAAAATCCGGTGTGTAGTGGGCGGCGGGGAGCCGCAGGCCGCAGTAAGTATCCGCCGGGTATAGCAGGAACTGCTTGTGCAGCTCTACCGATACCACCAGGCCGGCCATAATTTTTGGCCACAGCTCGGCGGCGTAGTATCTCCGCTCCAGTTCGCTGTCGCCTCCCGGCAGCATAGGGCCATACCGGAAGGCGTTGTCTTGTAGGGCTCTGGCCTTTTGCTCAGAACCCCGCCGGGCAAGTTCTTCCTGGATCTGTTTCTTTGCAGCCGGTCCCAACCGGTCTATATCTTTTCTTGTCAGGCCCATTTTCAGATGCTTCTTGCTTTTTCAACCTTTTCGGCTCTCACGATATGGACCAGCCCTTTTTTCAAGCTGAACTTGGCGGCCGCATTCTCGGCCACTTTGATGCTGGTACCGCTGTGGATCTGTTCCTCCCGGATCATCCGGGCAACCTCATGGAGCAGGTACTGGACATCCTCTCCCACATCGGGGAAGATCTCCTCTAAAACTGCTTTTTCCTCCATTTGTCCGCGAACTGTTTTACCTTCAGGGCAGGTGCATTCCATGGTGGCCATGGCGTCGGCATCTTCCTGGGTGTCCGCCGGGGAGGAAAGTATCCGGCCTTGTCCTCAGCATTTACATACGCCTTTTACAAATTTTTCTTCATTCATTGGGCACACCTCCGATTTTCATGGCCTGGCTCTCTTTCAGCGTTCGCCAGCTTTGCGGCGGGCATCTGACCCCCACATCCTGCAGTGTAATGGGCTTTTCAAATGTTACAGGGTTCTCCACGCTCCAGGCGTAAATCCGTCCGGAGTGGGTGGGTCTACTGTTTCCTGCTTCGGTAAACCTCTGAGTCCTCTCTGCGTATTCCTGCAGCTCGTCTCGGGTAAGACATGCGCCCCGGCACACCTCCCTTACCTCGGCTTCTGTCACACTACGAATTCTCCGGCACTCGAATCCACCAACGATGAGGCCACGGCCTCCGTCCTGCTTGCTTTCGTATATCAAAACGGTGTACTCGCACCTTTCCCGCTGCCCTCTGGGGGCACTTTTCCGGATCTCCAGCGTTTTCTTCCCGGACAGGATCAGCTCTGCATACCGGGCACGGATACTCATCAGTAAATAGTTCAATGCTATTCATCCTTTCTTCGTCGCATTTTCAGGCTGATGGACCAGCCGAGAAAATCGTTGTACTGGGCCGTGGCTTCGTTGAGTTCCCAGCCCGGGTACCGCCGGGCCCAGTAGGCAGCGTCCTGCAGCAGGGCGTTGTCGGTGGCCAGGCGCTCGATCTGTCGGCGAGTGTAACGGCCGTCCCGGGGTGGAGGCATCACGGGATTGCGGATGCCCCGGCTGCGGTAGTAGCGGTGTTTGCGGTTGGGATGCTTCATCATGTAGTTGGCCAGGGCCTCCAGGCTGCCTTTGTCCAGCTGCAGCCGGTCGGCGTTGGCGCGCCCCAGGCTTGCACCCTTGCGGTGCCAGCAGCTTTCGATTTCGTCCCGGGACAGCCCGCAGCGCAGCAGCACATGGAAGTGCGGCGCCACGGCCTTCTGGCCGGCGGCTGGGTCGGCTTCCTGCCATTCCATCACGGCCAGACATTCCGGTTTGGCCAGCCCGGCGGCCTTGCTTTTCTCCCGGATGTGTCGCATAAAGTTGCGAAAATCCCGCCAGGCTTCCTCGGGGGAGGCCGGGCGCTTGTCGGCGGCGTAGGTCAGGGTGATGTGGGTGTCTTCTCTGGTAAAGTTGGTGACGGCCAGCCGGTGAAACCATCGCCGGGCCGTTTTGGCGTTGTGGGCCGCCTGGGCGGGTGGTGTCCCGCGAAAAGACGGCGGCGTGCTGTTCTGGCGGTCCAGATCCCGGCTGCGGCTGTCCCGGGAGGGGAGAGGGTAGATCTCCACTTCCTGGTACTGCGCCTGCCGGGCGTTTCTGCCGCACAGGTATCTGCGCTCTCGCTGGTAGGTTTTCATGAATCCCTCTCTTTGTGGGTGTGAAACAAAAAGGCTCCGCCTGCAGGGGAACACACCGGGCAGGCTTGTCCGGGTGGCAGTGTCCGGAGGCAGGGGAGAGCCTTCCCTCGTTTTCCCCTGCACCCCTTTCCCCGGCAGGGCACCGTTCTACTTTTATTACCCTATACGAGCCCATCAGGCGGCCGAAGCCGCCGGGCAATCTTGACAGGATACCAGCGCGCGCTCTATAATAAATTTGTGCATTGGTGAGCGTTCGCGCTTGCCCCAACCGGCCTCCCAGTTTTGCGGGGCCGGCTTTTTTGTGTTCTTCATTTTTCCGTCAATGCTTCCAGAGCCGCCCCGGTGGAAATTCTCTGCCAGCTGTGCGGCGGATTCCGTACATGAATACGGCGCAGCGGCTTGGGTTCCTGGAAAATCAAGGGCTCCTCTACCACCCAGGCCCACAGATCCCCCCGATCCTTTCCGGTGGCGGTGGTGTACTGGTTCAGCTGCTCTTGTGTCATGCAGGATTTTTCGCGTACTTCCTGCGGATCCAGCTTTTTCAGCTGCTGAATTTCACGGCATCGAAAAGTTCCTACAATTTCCCCGCGGCCTCCATCCCGCATGGTTTCATAGAGCAAGACCTGCAGGTCATGGCCTCTCTGGCTTTTATTGGGCCGTGTCGAACGGATCTCCATGGTTTTCTTTCCTGCCAGAATCAATCCGGCATCGTGGGCGCAGACGTTCATGAGTATGTAATTCACTGGGTTTCCTCCTGTTTGTATTCTTCTGCCAACTGGCGCAGCACCGCCGGGTGGAGCAGGGACAGCTCAAACTTTACCCGGTCCAGATCCCCGATGGGGGCTTTCAGCGGTGCACCGTTCAGCGACTTCTGCAGGTACCGCAGATACAGCCGCTTTATTGTGGGATGGTTTACGTTGATAAAGTACCAGGGCGGGCGCTTCCTGGAGTGCATGTCGGCATAATGTTCAGCTTCCCTCTGCCGATCTTTCCAGATCAGTGGTGCCAGCTTTTCGATGAGTTCCCGCGTGGTCTCTTTTTTTGTGTTCATAATCTTCACCGCTTTTTTTTGTTCCGTTTCGTTCCGGATTCCGCGGCTTCGATCATCATGGCGATGGATCGGATTTTTTTATTTCTGGGTATGGCTGTATTGAACATGATGTTTCGGATGGCCTCATAGGCCTGCTGGTATCTGTCTGCCTGTTTGCACTCAAATGCAATTCTGATTTTCTGCGGCGTGAACCCTTTCCGGGCTGGCAAGCTGGGATTTGAAATCCGAGCGCTCCCCGGCTTTTTCGTTGAGCGCATCGCTTCCCAGTAGCAGGCGTCGTTAAAATCCTCTATAGGGTCTCGCATTGGCTCAGCACCTCCTCGGAGTAGGCGGCCAGCAGGGCGATGCCCAGTCCGGAAAAAATCCCCGCCAGCGTGGCCAGGGCCAGACCCGCCGGGCACGGCAGGCAAAAGCACAGGCCGCTGCAGCACATCAGGCCGATGCCCACGCCGCAGAGAATCCGGCACATGGTCCGGGCGTTCCGGATCCGCTGGCGTTGCCGCTTGAGCAGCACCTTACAAGTCAGCATTCTCATCGTCTTCCTCCCCGTGTGTGTGGTCCATCGGAATACTCTTTTCCGGGATCATGGGCCAGGCGTCCGCCTCATCGTCCGCCGGCGGTGCCACAGCGTCGCTACTGGAGCGCCCCAGGAATATCCCGGCACCCAGCGTCACGATCAGAGCGACAGCGGACAAGGCGCTGGAGCTCACGCAGCTGGATACCAGGGCGACGCCGACACCGGCAGCCAGGCCGCCCGCGAACCAGGCGGTGCTTTTAATTTTCGCTTGCATCCTCGACATCCGCCTCCATTGCTCTCACCATTTTTTCGGCATCTTCGACCCTAGAAATTTTCTTTTCATAATACTGGGCCCAAACCGGGGCTTTGAGCATCTTTTCAAGCAACTGGCTCCGGTATTCGCTCAATGCCACCAGGATGGTGACTTTCTGTTCAAATGTCATTTACTCTCGATCTCCTCTCAGATGGGCCCCGGGTTGCGATCCGCCGCGCCTCTCCGGGGCTTTTTGGTGCGGCGTGTGTTCGTGGCCGGCGGCCCGGTGTGGGCCGCGATAAACTCTCCCAGTCCTGTCTCTGTGACCAGGTGCTGCCGGGCCACGTTGACGGTCTGGCCAAACTCTCCGGCGCGGATCAGCCGGAGCACCGTGCTCTTGCTGACTCCCAGCATGGCGGCCAGTTTGTCCGGCGTGTAGAGTGCCATGACGTCCATCTCCTTTCTAAATGTTAATGTTTTACAGGTCATACTTATGGGACGACTTATGTTTCAGAATTAGACTGGGCCTCCATTTTGGCCAGTTTCATTTCATTGCGCTCAATGTCCATCACGCTGACACCATAGAGAACGGCAAAACTGCTTGCCAGGGAAAGAGCCAGATGCTTTTGTCTCTCCCCACTCTCAATCATCTGGTAATACTGGCGGGAAATTCCCAAACGGTTTGCCACGTCTTGTTGCGATAACCCATGCTGCAACCTAAGATCAACCAGGTACTGCCTCAATTAGAATCACCTCCTTGCAACGTTTCGTTTCTTCAAGAATACGCTTGTCTTCGTTTTATGTCAACGTTTTGTTGCATTTTTGGCGTTATGCACAAATAAAATGCGCCATTTTGTTGCCTCTATTGCAAACGCAACAAATAGTTGCTAAACTGTACACAAAGGAGGCTTTCTTATGCAGAACCTAATAAATGCGCGCAAGGCAATGCACAAAACCCAGCAGGAGATAGCCGACTATCTCGGAATCTACCGTCAGGCATACAGCAACTATGAAGCAGGAAAACGTGAACCTGATTTTGAAACGCTGCTCAAATTAGGAGAATACTTTGACTGCAGCGTTGACTACCTTCTTGGAACAAAAAATGACCCTGCCCAAAATGGCAGGGTCACAGATGACGATATTAAGTTTGCACTATTTGATGGAGCGCCGGTTACCGACGCGCAATATGAGGAAGTGAAGCGATTTGCCAAATATATCGCCGAGCACAATATCCATCCCCGAGGTGACTGATTTTTATCAGGTAGCGGATGCTTCCGGTGTGCCGGTCATCCACATTCCACTGCCTGAAGTTCGTAGCGTGGCGCTATCTGTCGGTAGCAGCGGCGTTGTCGGATTGGATAATACCAGCACGATGACTAACGCCGAGGAACAGGCATATCTTGGCCACGAACTGGGGCACTGCCTGTACGGAGGTTTTTATTCCCGCGGATCCTCCTTTGATGTGGTTGAACGCCACGAGGTTCGGGCTGACCGTTGGTACATCAAGCGGGCCATCCCGCGCAAGACACTGTTCCAGCTTTTGAAACAAGGATATGACGCTTGGGAAATTGCCGAGCAGCTGAACACGACAGAGGAGTATGTCCGCCGGGCATATTATTATTACAAAGAAAACCTGTAGAACATAAGGAGGCTGCAAGGTGGGAATTTGCAAAAAATGTGGCCGCAAGGGGGTATTCCTTTTGATTGGCCGGGATGGGCTATGTGGCAATTGCCGCAAAACAGATCGTGACACGGAAACAACAATTCGTAAAATTGGCCGTCAGATAGAACGATTGGATAAAGAACGCGACTTGGTTTTGTCTGCTCCGGATCTGACTCCGCAAGAAGTGGATGGGCATATCCGCAGTTATCACTATA
>DXDW01000069.1 GCA_019115305.1 Candidatus Anaerofilum excrementigallinarum | reverse complement strand
TTTCCACAAACTACATACAATATTTTCTACCCACGGCTTTCGCCGACACCCGTATTATACCCTATATCAAGGGGAAAGGGCAACTGTATCCCCCTCTTTTCCGACGGAATTCATAAAACTGCCTTTTCTCTGTTGTAGAATTATTACAAAGATAGAAAAAAAGATTGACTTTCGTAGATGGCTGTCGTATAGTATTGCCAGAGGGAAGTATTTGTAAAATACATTCAATAGAATGTCGAAAGGAGTTGACGCTATGATTCAACTGGAAGTCTGGGGTCCCTACGCCCTGTTCTCCCGCCCCGAGCTCAAGGTAGAGCGGGTATCCTACGACCTACCCACCCCTTCAGCGGCCCGGGGCATGGTGGAGGCCATCTACTACCATCCCGGTCTGCGCTGGAAAATCGACGCCATTCATCTGCTGGCCCCTATCCGCTTTGTAAGCGTTCGCCGCAATGAAATCACCGGCAAGATTTCGGCCCGCAGCGCCCGGGCCGCGGCCCAGGGAAGCGGCCAGCCGCTTTACCAGGCCGCCTCACAGGAGATCGTACAGCGGGCTTCTCTGCTGCTGCGGGACGTCCACTATGTCATCGAGGCCCATTTTGAGATGACGGACCAGGCCGCCCCCTCGGATAATCCCGGAAAATTTCAGGACATCGTCACCCGCCGCATGGAGCGGGGACAGTGCTTCCACACCCCCTATTTCGGCTGCCGGGAATTTCCCGCCGCCTTCCGCCGCTGGCCGGGAGGCCCCATTCCCGCCATCGACGAGACCCGGGACCTGGGACTGATGCTCTACGATTTCGATTACACCGATCCCCAGAACATCACCCCCACCTATTTCCGCGCCAAACTGGAACGGGGCGTACTGCACACCCGGGATTGTGAGGTGTTCCGATGATTCTCCAGGCACTGACCCAATATTACGAAGATCTGCTGCGGCTGGGCAAGATCGACCGTCCGGGCTGGACCAAGACTAAGGTAAGCTGGGGCCTGCTTTTGAACAGCCAGGGACAGCCGGTGCAGCTGCTGCGTCTGCAGCAGGAAAACACCCGGGGCAAAAAAACAGTGCTGGGCCCCCAGGAGATTTCCATGCCCTCGCCGGTAAAGCGCAGTGTAGGCGTGGCAGCCAACTTTCTCTGCGACAACAGCGGCTACCTGCTGGGTATCGACAGCAAGGGCAAACCGGAGCGCACCGCCTCCTGCTTTGCCGCCGCCAAGGCGCTGCATCTGAAGCTGCTTGAAACGGCCGATTCTCCCGCCGCCCGGGCTGTGACAGCCTTTTTCACTCATTGGGACCCTTCCAAGGCGGCAGAGCACCCGGTGCTGCAGCCAGACCTGGAAGAACTGCTCAAAGGCGGGAACCTGGTTTTCTGGTACGAAAACAGCCCTGTCAGCCATGACCCGGCGGTGGCCGACGCCTGGAACCGGCAGTACGAAACCGGCGGCGATGACCAGATGGTGCGCTGTCTGGTCACTGGACGGCAGGCCCCCCTGGCCCGGCTCCACCCCAGCATCAAGGGAGTGGCGGGGGCGCAGAGCAGCGGCGCTTCTCTGGTCTCTTTCAACGCTCCGGCCTTCTGCTCCTACGACCACGAGCAGGGTGCCAACGCTCCCGTGAGCGAATATGCCGCCTTTGCCTACACCACCGCCCTGAACACTTTGCTCTCCGACCGGGATCGTGTGACCCGAGTAGGAGACACCACCATCCTCTGCTGGGCAGCGGGAGGCGAACCCGCCTACCAGGACTGTTTTCTGGACAGCATGTTCCGGGACAGCTATTCCGAAACCGACATTCTGGGCGTCTTTCACGCCCTGGCTTCCGGCCGCCCCGCTGACTGGGACCAGAGCCGTCTGGACCCGTCCACCCGGTTTTATGTGCTGGGGCTGGCTCCCAATGCAGCCCGGCTGTCGGTGCGCTTTTTCTGGCAAAACGATTTCGGCACTTTGGTTCGCAGTTTGATCACCCACTACCGGCAGTTGGAGATTGTCCGCCCCGGCTACGACAAATTTCCCACCCTGTCCATCTGGCGTCTGGTGCTGGAAACCGTCCGCAAACCCGCTCCCGGCGCCCGCCCGGCCGAACCCAACCCCCGCCTGGCCGGCGACCTGCTGCTGGCTGCCCTGAACGGTACCCCCTATCCCGCCACTTTGCTGGACGGCGTGCAGCTGCGCATCCGCGCCGAGCACAGCATCTCCCGGGGCCAGGCGGCCATCATCAAAGCATATTACCTGCGCAATTCCCAAAACACACAGTTCAAGGAGGTCATGACCGTGGAACTCAACCAACAAACCACCTACCTGCCCTATGTGCTGGGCCGGCTGTTCGCTGTACTGGAAGAAGTGCAGCAAAGGGCCAATCCCCAAATCAACACCACCATCAAGGACCGCTATTTCAACTCGGCCTCCGCTACTCCTGCCACCGTCTTTCCGCTGCTCATCAATCTGGCCCAGAAACATCTGGCCAAGCTGGACGATGGCCTGGCACGGTACTACAACACCCAGATCAAGAATCTGATAGACCGCATCACCCAGACCCTTCCCGCCCGGATGAGCCTGCCCGAGCAAAACGCCTTCCAGCTGGGCTACTATCACCAGGCCCAGTTCCGCTATACCGCCAAAACCCAAAAGGAGGAAGAATAACCATGTCTGCAGCCATTCAGAACCGCTATGATTTCGTCATTCTCTTTGATGTAGAAAACGGCAACCCCAACGGCGATCCCGATGCCGGCAATATGCCCCGCATTGACCCCGAAACCGGCTATGGTCTGGTGACCGACGTATGTCTCAAGCGCAAGATCCGCAATTATGTAGAAACCGCCAAAGAGGATGCCGAGGGCTTCCGCATCTACATCAAAGATCAGGTCCCCCTGCAGCGCAGCGATGCCGAAGCACTCGCCTATCTGGGGGTAAACAAGGACCTCAAGGCCGCCAAAAAGGACGACCCCGATCTGGACCGTAAGATCCGGGATTTCATGTGCCAAAACTTTTACGATATCCGCACCTTCGGCGCTGTGATGACTACCTTTGTGAAGGGCGCGCTGAACTGTGGCCAGGTGCGCGGCCCGGTACAGCTGGGCTTTGCCCGCAGCGTGGACCCCATCCTGCCCCAGGAGGTCACCATCACCCGGGTGGCCATCACTACCGAGGCCGACGCCGAGAAAAAAGGCACCGAGATGGGCCGCAAATACATCGTTCCCTACGCCCTCTACCGGGCAGAAGGCTTTGTTTCTGCCAACCTGGCCCGGAAGGTCACCGGTTTTTCTGAGCAGGACCTGCAGCTGCTGTGGCAGGCCATCCTGAATATGTTCGAAAATGACCACAGTGCCGCCCGAGGCAAAATGGCGGTACGGGAACTGATTGTATTCCGGCATGACAGCGAGCTGGGCAATGCCCCTTCCCACAAACTGTTTGATGCGGTCCATGTTCAGCGGGCAGAAGGTGTGACCGTCCCCCGCAAATACAGCGATTATCAGGTTTGGCTGGATGAAAACCTTCCCGCCGGCGTCACCTGCGAGAGGATGGCCTGATGGACGCCGATGACTACCTGGCGTTGTCCGGCATACAGCATTTCTGCTTTTGCCGGCGGCAGTGGGCACTGATCCATCTGGAACAGCAATGGGCGGAAAATCTGCGCACCGCCGAAGGGCGGCTGCTCCACGATCGCTGTCACGATGACTCGCTGCGGGAAAAGCGAAAAGATCTGCTTATCCTGCGGGGCATGCGGGTGGTCAGCCATCGGCTGCGGCTGTCCGGAGCCTGCGACGTGGTGGAATTTCGTTCCGACCCCACCGGTGTACCGCTGCAGGGTCAGTCGGGGCTATGGCTGCCGATGCCGGTGGAATATAAACACGGCAGCTCCAAACAAGGCGACGCCGACCGGCTGCAGCTCTGTGCCCAAGCCATGGCTCTGGAGGAAATGCTGGTCTGCGAAATTCCCCGGGGTGCTCTGTTTTACGCCGAGACCCACCGCCGGGAGTTGGTGGAACTGACGGAGGATCTGCGGCGTCAGACTGCCGCCCTTGCCAAAGAGATGAACGAGTACTTCTCCCGGGGCTATACTCCCAAGGTCAAACCCGGCAAACACTGCCGCGCCTGTTCTCTGCAAGAACTCTGTCTGCCCGTCCTGTGTCGCCGGGCAGATGCGGCAGCCTATGTCCGGGAACATCTGGAGGAAGAAGTCGAGGGAGGCGGAGCGCCATGAGAAAAATGCTCAACACTCTGTTTGTGCTCACCGAGGACAGTTATCTGACGCTGGAAGGTGAAAATGTGGTGATCAGCCAGGACAAGCGGCAAACCGCCCGGTTTCCGCTGCACACCCTGGAATCCATTCTCTGCTTCTCCTATCCCGGCGCCTCTCCCGCTCTGATGGGAGCCTGCGCCGAACGGGGAGTCGGTCTTTCCTTCTTTTCGCCCCGGGGCAAATTTCTGGCCCGGGTGGCGGGAGAAAGCCGTGGAAATGTGCTGCTGCGGCAGCAGCAATACCGCGCCTCTGACGACCCCTTTGCCAGCTGCCGCCATGCCAAGGGCTTTTTGCTGGGTAAGGTGTACAATTCCCGCTGGGTGCTGGAACGGGCTACCCGGGATCATCCCCAGCGGGTTCCGGTGGAGCGTCTGAAAACTCTTTCCGGCCAGCTGGCTGCCGCCCTGCCTCACATTGAAGAGGCTATGACTCTGGAAGAACTCCGCGGGCTGGAAGGAGCCGCCGCCCAACAGTATTTCGATGGATTTGACAGTCTTCTTTTGCAGCAGCGGGACACCTTTCATTTTACCCAGCGCAGCCGCAGGCCGCCCCTGGACCCGATCAATGCTCTGCTCTCTTTCGCCTATACTCTGCTGGCCCGGGACTGTGCTGCTGCCCTGGAAGGGGTAGGCCTGGACCCTTATGTAGGATTTCTCCATCGTCCGCGGCCGGGGCGGACCAGTCTAGCCCTGGATTTAATGGAAGAACTGCGGCCCGTATGTGCCGATCGTTTTGTAATCACCTGCGTAAACCAGAAAAGCATCACCGCAAAGCACTGTCAGGTGCAGGAGAGCGGCGCTGTTCTGCTCACCGATGAAGGACGCAGAGCCTTTCTGGCAGCTTGGCAGCAGCGCCGACAGCAGACCATCCAACACCCCTTTTTAGGCGAAAAGATTCCCTGGGGATTGGTACCTTATGTGCAGGCACTGCTTCTGGCCCGCACTTTGCGGGGTGATACAGAGCGATATCCGCCTTTTTTCTGGAAGTGATTCCAATGAAAAGGAGAATCTTCATGTTGGTACTTGTAACCTACGATGTCAACACCGAAACTGCAGCCGGACGCAAACGGCTGCGCAAGGTCGCCAAAGCCTGT